>NZ_JBIAGU010000003.1:0-417007 GCF_042869935.1 Kitasatospora sp. NPDC006697 | reverse complement strand
ACACGGACCCGACCGCCACGAGATCCTGGAATCGAGTCCGTGCTACCTCGATCAAAGCCGGACAGTTGGGGGGAATCCCCTATCGAACACCCTCTAAGGGCAGAGATCTCTCTCGGCCCTCGGCACACCGGCTGGACAAGCGGTGGCCCATGCAGTGTTCAGCGCTTCCGTCGGTAGCTGCCCGGAGCCAGCCCGTGTGTCCGCTTGAACGCGTTGGCGAAGGCGAACTCGGAGGTGTATCCGACCTGGACGGCGATGGATCGCAGGGGCGCTTCCGTCTCCTGGAGCAAGCGGGCGGCCGTGGTCATTCGCCACCAGGTGACGTACGCGAGAGGCGGTTGGCCGATCATCGCGGAGAAGCGCCTGGCGAACGCCGCCCGGGACAGGCCCGCTTCGGCAGCGAGTTTCGCCACGGTCCAGGGTGCGGCCGGGTTCTGGTGAATGGCGTGGAGGGCGGCGGTGACTGCCGGATCGTTGAGTGCCGCGGCCCAGCCGGTGGTGGTGCCGCGGGCGGGCTGTTCGGCGAGCCAGATGCGCAGGATGTACAGCAGCAGGGTGTCCAGGAGGGCGGGGACGATCGCGCCGGTGCCCAGCCGCCGATGATCCAGCTCACCGGCCAGGAGCCTTACCGCGGCTTGCAGTTCGGGGTGACGGTACGGGTCTGCTGGCAGGTGGATGAGGTCCGGCAGGGTCAGCAGGAGTGGGTGGGTCCGGGATCGGTCGACCTGGTAGGCACCGCAGAGAACGACCGTCACCGGGCCGCCGCAGCCGGACCGGTCGACGCTGTCAGAAGCGTAGGACTCGGACAGTTCGGGGTCTTCCGGGGAACAGGCGGGGGCCGTGGCTGAGGTTGCCGGATCGTCAGCCAGCGTGTGACCGCTGCCGTGTGGCAGGAACAGCACATCGCCCGTGCCCAGTCGGACCGGTGTCGCCTGTGGAGACAGGAGCCAGCAGGAGCCTTCCAGGACCACCTGGAAGGCCACCGATCCCGGTACGGAGGCGAACTGCTGCCCCCATGGGGCATGCCAGCGCACGCACGCCGACACGGGCCGACCGGTCCGCGCCACCGTGATCACGTCGCTCAGCACATCCATGCGAGGAGCGTACGGGTGAGACGCACTCGTATGAACAGGACACCTTGACGCATGGAACGTCTCTCCGAGCGCCCGTAGGTTCACCGTATGACAACCATGAAGGCCGCGCGCATCCACACCTTCGGCGATGCGTCGGTGATCCGCCTCGACGATGTCCTCCGGCCTTCACCGACCGCCGGTGAAGTGCTCATCCGTGTCGCGGCGACGTCGTTCAACCCCACCGAAGCCGCATTGCGCAACGGACTGCTCCAAGCGTTCCTGCCCGTGCCCCTCCCCTTCACACTGGGTTGGGACGTCGCCGGCACGGTGGTGGAGATCGGTCCGGGCGCCGAGGGAGTGGCCGTCGGCGACCGGATCGTCGGGCGGCTGGAGCGCGCGGGTGCGGCTGCCGAGTACGTGACGGCGCCGGCGGCGCTGCTCGTTCCCGCGCCGACCGCTGCTCCGCTTGCGGACGCCGCAGCCCTTCCTGTGGCCGGACTGACAGCGTGGCAGGCGGTTTTCGAGCACGGGAAAGTGACGCCAGGCCAGCGAGTACTGGTCAACGGTGCGGGGGGAGGCGTCGGCGGCTTCGTGACGCAGCTCGCCAAGCATGCCGGGGCAGAGGTGATCGCCACCGCCAGTCCCCGCAGCGCCCGGGCCGTCCGGCGGCACGGGGCCGACCAGGTGATCGACTACACCGCCGGGCCGGTCGCAGCCGCGCTCGACGGCCCGGTGGACACCCTGCTCAATCTCGTCCCGCTGAGCCCGCACGACGCCGTGGCCCTGGCATCCGCGGTACGGCCGGGCGGGCGGGTCGTATCGATCGCAACCCCCGTCGAGCCACCAGCCGGCGCTGGGGTGACGGCGATGCACATGGTGGCCCGCAACGTTGTCGAGCACTTGGCCGCGCTCGTGAAGCTCGTCGACGCGGGCGTGATCACCCTCGACATCAGCGCGTCGTACCCGCTGGCCGACCTCGCGGACGTCCACCGACTCAGTGAAGCCGGCAGGATCCGCGGCAAGGTTGTCATCATTCCCTGACGCCGGCTGGGCTGCACTCCGTCGCCGGCGACTTCACCCACCACCCACAGTTCGGTGAGAACGTTCTCGCGCAATCGGGCAGATGCGACCCGCCACGGTTGCAGTTCTGGTTGCATTCACCGCGTCCAAGGCAGTTCAGCTCCCAGTCGGCGAGCCGCCGCGCCAGGTCAGGATGCCTGCGGCCTTCCAAGGACGTTCCAAGGACAGCCGGAATCTCCTATCCTCCGCCTCGAGCGAAGGCCCGGACCGCATCACGCGGACCGGGCCTTCGCTCGTTCCGTGGTCGCAACTCCGGTTGCGCCCGGCGAGTCACAGGTGACGGTTCGCGCGGAGCCTAAGGCTCGTCGTCGATCGCACCAGGGGCGAGAGCAGGGGCGGGGAAGACGTGCCGGGCCTCTCCGCCGGACCACCAGACGCCTACGGCGAAGACTGCGGCCGCTTCGAGCAACGCCGCGCGGTCGAGCCCTCCGCAGGCCAGTGGGACACACCCCATCGATGTGATCAGCTCGGCCACCAGGGTGGCAGCTGACGGTCCGTCCGCACAGAAGGGCACCGCCAGGGGCGCCCCTTCGAAGGTCGGCCGTGGCAGGGTCCAGATGCTCTCGTGGCAGACACCGAACACCTTGGCAATCTGCGCATCGGGGGCGGCGGCGGCTATCCGGGCGGCGACCGAGTCTGTGCCACCTGCAGTTGTCAGCGCTGGTCCGGCGGCTCCGGGTGCCATCGGGACCGTGCAGTCGAGCACGGTACGGCCGACAAGGGCCGGAGCCAGCGCCGCAGCCAACGCCGGCGCTGCGTCCGCGGGTACGGCGGCGAGCACGGCCTCGCCGTACCGCGCCGCATCGGCGAGGTTGCCATGCCCGGTGGCCCCGACGCCGACCGCCGTCTTGGCGGCGGCCTCGGTGTCGCGCCCGCCCACCAGGACCTGGTGCCCGGCGCGTACCCATGCCCCGCCCAGGGCCGCCGCCATGGCGCCCGTACCAAGAATGCCGATGCGCATCTTCGTGCTCCTGTTCACGTCGTGGATGCCGTGCTCTGGACGCTACGAGGGTCGATGGACACCACGCGGTAGGCATCGGCCGGGCAGGATGTCCGTATGGAACAGCCGGACGACATGGTCGACATGGCGGGGGACGTGTTCGCGGCGGACTGCCGGGCTCGGATCGCCTTCGAAGTGCTGGCCAACCGCTGGGACAGCGTGGTGGTCTTCATCCTCGGCGAGGGCGGTCCGATGCGGCCGCGGGCCATGCTGGACCGGATCGGCGGAATCAGCCCGAAGGTGCTCAACCAGGCACTGCGACGGCTGGAGTTCAACGGTCTGGTGGAGCGCCGCCGTTACGCCGAGGCGCCGCCCCGCGTCGACTACACCCTCACCGAGGCCGGCAGCGCTCTGCTCGGCCCGATCCGGGCGATGGGCACCTGGGCGGCAGCCTACGGGGACGCCGTGGTGGCGGCCCAGAACCGCTTCGACGGACCGTAGCGCCGGGCCGGTCGGGTACGGCAAATACCCGTCGTGGTTGCACTTCTGGTTGCGTTCACTCCCGTTCGCCGCCGTTCGGAGCCCGGCGGGCGAACCGCTTCACCGCAGGTCAGGACGCCTGCGGCCGCCGCCGGACAGTCGGACGAACAGGTGGAATGCGTGTTGGGGGCAACCCCTCACGGGCTCCAATCTCGTATCCTCCGCTGGCAGAAGGCCCGGACCGCATGAAGCGGTCCGGGCCTTCGTCGTCTCTGGGGTCTGAGTCGAGGTCAGAGCTCAGCTGCCGCCTCGGCCTCCCCTCAACGCGGCCGGGGACCTTCGATGGTGATCCACTGGAGTTCGGTGAACTCCTCCAGGCCGGCCCGTCCGCCGGATTTTCCGTAACCGCTGTTCTTCAGGCCGCCGAACGGGATCTGTGGTTCGTCGTCGAGGGTGGTTCCGTTGATGTGGCACATGCCGGCGTTGATCCGCTTGGCCAGGTCGAGGGCGAGGGGAACGTTTCGGGTGAAGATCGCCGAGGTGAGGCCGTAGTCGTTGTCGTTGGCCACGCGCAGGGCTTCCTCGGGGCCATCGACGGCTATGACGGTGACCATGGGGCCGAAGGACTCCTCGCGGTAGGCGCGCATGCCGGGTGTGACGTCGGCCAGCACGGTCGGGGCGAAGCACGGGCCGTCGGCCGTTCCACCGGCCAGGAGCCGTGCGCCGGCCGCGACGGCGTCCTGGACCAGGTCGGACAGACGCGAGACGGTGCCCCGGCCGACCACGGGGCCGAGCACGGACTGCGGGTCGCGGGGGTCGCCGTAGGAGAAGGTGTCGGCGAGGGCGGCCAGGCGGCGGCAGAACTCGTCGGCGATGCTGCGGTCGACAACGATGCGTTCGGTGGACAGGCAGCCTTGTCCTGAGTTGGCGAACGCGCCGAAGGCCGCCGCGCTGACCGCTTGATCGAGGTCGGCGTCGGCGAGGACCAGGACCGGTGCCTTTCCGCCGAGTTCGAGGATCGCCTGCTTCAGGTGCGCGGCGGCCTTCTCACCGATGATGCGGCCCACCCGGGTGGAGCCGGTGAAGTGGACGCGGCGGACGGCCGGGTGGGCGATCAGGGCGTCCACCACTTCGGGGGCGTCCTCGGGGGCGTTGGTGACGAGGTTGAGCACGCCCTCGGGCATGCCGGCCTCGGTCAAGCACTCGGCGACCAGA
Organism: Kitasatospora sp. NPDC006697; assembly: GCF_042869935.1. Taxonomy (NCBI): domain Bacteria; kingdom Bacillati; phylum Actinomycetota; class Actinomycetes; order Kitasatosporales; family Streptomycetaceae; genus Kitasatospora; species Kitasatospora sp. NPDC006697. The sequence continues at coordinate 412,219 of NZ_JBIAGU010000003.1, read as the reverse complement.
CCGTGTGTGCGCGGCGTCTGCTCCGAGGCCTTCATGACCACGGTGTTGCCGAGGACCAGCGCCGCCGGGACCGAGCTGCCCGCCAGCAGCGCCGGAGCGTTCCACGGGATGATGCACGCCACCACGCCGACCGGCCGGCGCACCGCGATCGAGGTGCGGCCCGGCGTCTCGGAGGGGATGACCTCACCGGTCAGGCCCTCGTGAGCCGCACTCGCGGCGTAACGGATCTTCTCGGCGAGGGCCTTGACGTTGTACGCGCCCCAGACTGCGGGGCCACCCATCTCGGCGGTGATCGCCTCGGTGAGTTCCTGCGCCCGCGCCTCCACGATGTCGGCCGCGGTCCACAGGATGCGGCGGCGTTCGCCCGGCGGCAGCGCCGACCAGGCGGGAAAGGCGCGCTCGGCGGCTTCGGCCGCGCCGATGGCGTCCGCCGGGCAGGCGGCCGCCGCGCGGGAGGTGACCTCGCCGGTGAACGGATCGTGCACCTCGTAGGTCCGGTCGCCCGCCGCCCGCTGCCAGGTGCCGCCGATCAGCAGCCGCTGGACGGTGTCTTCGCCCGTGGGGGTCATGTTCGCTCTCCTGTCCCGGCGGCGGCCGCTGCCTTGTGCGATGGCCGCCGCCGGAGGTGGTGGTGTGGGGTCGGAGGCGTCACCGCGCCGCGGCGGCCTTGCCGGCGTGGTGGATGCGGGTCTGCTCGGCGACGCGGCGGCCGAGGTGGCGGGCAGTGTTCAGGTCGGCGTCGTGCACGGCGGCGGTGTCGTTGAAGCTCTGGGCGCCGGCGCCGAGGTAGAAGCCGAGCCGGTTGTCGTCTTCGGGGCTGGACGTGGTGGTGTTCCAGCCCGGCAGGAGGTCCAGGCTCACCCAGAGCATCCCGTGCTGGGCCGCCAGGAGTGCGAAGTACTGCAGGGTGTGCAGCTTGTCGCCGCTCATGGAGCCGGAGTTGGTGAATCCGGCGGCGAGCTTGTCCCTCCAGGCGCGGGTGCTCCACCGCTTGCTGGTGGCCTCGGCGAAGGTGTGGAACGCCCCGGAGGCGGTGCCCATGTAGGTGGGGGAGCCGAAGATGATGGCGTCCGCCGCGTCCAGCAGTTCCCAGTCGGCGTCACCGAGGGACGCGACGTCCACGCGAAGGACCTGCGTCCCGGGGACCGAGCGAGCGCCGTCAGCCACGGCCGTGGCGATCTGCGCGGTGTGCCCGAAGCCCGAGTACGAGGCAATGACGATGTTGATGTCGGACATGGTTCTTCCCTTCTTGGCGCCGCCGATGACGGCGCGGTTGTCCGGAGGACGGTGAGCGCGAACAGGACGTCCACCCGCCGGGACGCCGGGTTGCCGGGTTGCCGGGTGGGTCGCGCGCCGGGATGCGGCATGGAGGCCGCGGCGCGGCGGTGGGCGCGGACACCGCGCGGTACGTCCGCATGTACGGCGCCGCCCACAGCCCGAAGCGGTGTTACGGGTAAAACCGTATCACCGATAGAGCGCTGATACGCAAAATGCCGTATCGTTGTTCCATGGATGAGGGAAGGCACGCCGCACGGCGCCAGGTACTGCAGGTCGCGGCCACGCTGCTGGAGGAGGGCGGCAGCGAGGCGGTGTCGACGCGCGCCGTCGCCAGTGCAGCCGGAGTCACCGCCCCGACGCTGTACCGGATGTTCGGGGACAAGGACGGGCTCCTCGCCGAACTGGCCACCTACGGATTCGAGATGTACCTGGCCGAGAAGCAGGAGACGCTGCGCCTGTCCGACGATCCGGTGGCCGATCTCCACCGGGGTTGGGACCTGCACGTCGACTTCGGCCTGCGGCACCCGGCGTTCTACGTGCTCATGTACGGCACGGCCCGGCCCGGGCAGCGGCCCCCGGCCGCCGACGAGGCCCACGCCCTGCTGGTGAGAGTGCTCAGCCGGGCGGCCGATGCCGGGCGCCTCCGGGTGCCGGTGGACGAGGCGACCCACGTGATCCACGCCGCGACGACGGGCGCTGCCCTGGCGCTGATCAGCGAGGCGGCGGCGCCGGAGCGAGGCCTGGCGGCTTCGGCGCGACTGCGGGATACCGTGATCGCCTCCGTGACCACCGGTCCGCCCGCCTCGTTCGGATCGGACCTCGCCTCACGCGCTCTCGCACTCGATGCCGCACTCGACGCCGAGGGTGCTGCGGGGGTGCCCCTGAGCGTTACGGAGACGGCACTGCTGCGCGATTGGCTGCGGCGCCTGGCCGGCTGAGGACTGTTGATCGAAGGCCCGGACCGCTCAGCGGTCCGGGCCTTCGTCGTATTCGGGGTGGTCCGCGGTGGAGTCCCTGAGGGTTCCCCGCGACCTGGGCAGGTCAGGCCGCGTGCTCGGCCGCCGGGCGGGCCAGCTTGCTCCGCACGGCCCATGCCACCGCCCCCAGGGCGAACCCGTAGACGGACACCAGCCCGTGGCCGTTCTCCTGGGCGAACCACATGGCCAGGCCCAGTGCCGGGACGCCGGCCGCCAGGGCGATCTCCTTCGGGAGGCGGGCGCGGGTGAGGAAGGCGAGGGCAAGGGTGGCGCCGAGGAAGTAGGTGGCGCCGGAGCTGCCGGCGAAGTTGCGGGGGTCGGTGCTGGGGCCGTCCCCGAGGCCGAGCAGGTCGTCGATCCGACCGGGCAGCAGGATGCCGGCGAGGAAGAAGGCGAGGGTGAGCGTGCCGCCCCAGTACCAGTGGGCGAGCGCGGCGACGGCGGCGAGGGTGACGAGGTTCCACAGGCCGCCGAAGAGGCCGCCGTTCTGCATGAACACCGAGGTGTACTCGCGCCACCAGCCAGTCCGGGCCGGGTCCGAGTCCAGCGCGTCCATGGCGCCGGACCACACCAGCTGGAGCAGCACGCCGCCGACGGCGACGGCGGTCAGGGCGATCGCCGCCCACGGGAGCGGCCGCGAGCGCAGGGTGTCGCGGCCGACGACGCCCAGCCCGCAGTTGACCATCATGACCATCAGCGCGGCCGTGGTCACGTTGAAAAGGATCGCCCCCATGTTCCTGCCCCTCCCAAGCCCCCGGCGGTTTCCAACGCCGTTCGAAAATCTGATGGGCCAAAGCTAGCACAGTTTTCGAACACTGTTGGAAAACGCTGTACGGTGAGCTGCATGAAGCTCACCAAGGACCGCATCGTCGACGCGGGCATGGCCGTCTTCGCCGAGGTCGGTTACCAGAACCTGTCCATGCGCCAGGTTGCCGACCGCCTCGATGCCCACGCCGGCAGCCTCTACTACCATGTGCGCGGCAAGGACGAACTGCTCGCCTTGATGGCCGATCGGATCTGCCGGCGGGCTCACGACGCGGGCACCGAAGCCCTCGCCGCCCTCCCGGCCGGCGCCGGCTGGCAGGACCGCCTCCTGGCTCAGGCCACCACCCTGCGCCAGGAGATCAAGCAGCACCCCGGCGGCGCCCAACTCCTCTCCGAGAGCCCCGGCATGCTCAGTACCGGCGGCCTCTCCCTGATGGAACGCCTCCTGGGCACCCTCCTCGACGCCGGACTGCCCGCCGAGCACTGCGGCATCGCGGCCGACACCCTGCTCAGCCACATCACCGGCTTCGTGCTCCAGGAGCAGAACCAGCCGGCCGCCCCGCCAGTCGTCACAGCCGAGCTCTACGCCGATCTGCGCGAGCGATTCCCGCTGGTCATGGGGGACTTGATCCCCCGCATCAGCCAGGAGGAGAAGTTCACGCGGAGCCTTCGCCTGCTCTGCACCGGCTTCGCGGCGCTCTCCCAGGCGATCTCGCCTCGCTGGCCGGGGACCCCTTCGGACTCCGCTTGATCCTTCTGGCGGCGGGACCCGAGCTCGCTTCGAGTGATGCCCGAAAATGCGAACGGAATTGGAAAGTGTGTTTGGGGCAACCCCTCACGAGTTCGACTCTCGCCTCCTCCGGCGTGGCTGACCAGCCATAGCGAAGGCCCCGACCGCCCAGCGGTCGGGGCCTTCTTCGTTGCGTGGTCTCAGTTCTGCTCCCGGTTCGGCTTCCGGGCCACCGCCCGGCCACCGGGGCGCTGTCGCGCAGTTCGGTGGGACGTGCCGCTCCTACTGTTGGGGCAGCTCGCAGCCGTCCGGCCCGCAGGCATGCGCGTCGCCACCGCCGACCGAGATCAGCGGGACCGGCGTCCGGCTCTCCCAGGCCTGCTCGAGCGCCCGCGCGAACGTTTCCACAGGCTGCGCGCCCGACACTCCCAGGCGCCGGTCGAGGACGAAGAACGGCACGCCCGTCGCCCCCATCGCACTCGCCGTCGCCTCGTCCTCGCGCACGGCGTCCGCGTAGGCCTCCGGATCGGCCAGCACCGCGGCCGCCGCCTCACCGTCCAGCCCCGCCTCGACGGCCAGCTCGATCAGCCGTCCGGCCGCGAACGCCGAGCGCTCGTCGGCGAAGTTGGCCCGGTACAGCGCGTCCAGCAGTTCCGCCTGCCGTCCCTGGTCCTTGGCGAAGTGCAGCAGCCGGTGCATGTCGAAGGAGTTCGCCGCGTCGCGCCCGTCGCTCAGGTACGGCAGCCCCTCCCCCCGCGCGTTCTCGGCGATCCGTCCCTCCGCTGCCTCGGCCTGCTCCGGGCTCAGCCCGTACTTCGCCGCCAGCAGCGGGAGCACCGGGCGGGCCTCACGCGGTGCACGCGGGTCCAACTCGAACGACCGGTGGACGACCTCCACATCCTCGCGGTGCTCGAAGCCCGCCAGGGCCTGCTCGAACCGGGCCTTGCCGATGTAGCACCACGGGCAGTTGATGTCGCCCCACACCTCGACGCGCATGGCGTTGCGCTCCTTCCGACCTTGCGCGGACCTCCCGCGCCACTGCCTGGTGGAACAAGCTTCGCCTATGTGAATATTTCTCATCATGAAATATTCACCCTGCGGCGCGAGCTCCGCTACCGCCTCGGGGCCCAGCGGCGGTGGACCACGGATCACGGCCGTTCGAGCCCGGGTCATGAAACCGATGTCAGGCCGAGGACGACCCGGCCGTCGTCGGCGAGGCGGACAGCGCGGCGGAGGCCGTCGCGGTCACGCTGCTGCACGGACCGGACGTGGTCCTGATGGACCTGAGGATGCCGGGAACGGACGGAGCCGACGCAACGGCGCTGATCAGCGAGGCGACGGTGAAGTCCCATCTGCTGCGCGCCTTCGGCAAGCTGGAGCGCGCCATCCTCGCCCCGGGCACCCGAAGGCGACCGCTCGCGCAGCGCTCCCAGCCGGGCCGCGGTTCCCCGATCGCCGGCTGCTCCGGCGCATCACCCTGCTGATCGACGGCATCCGCCGAAACGGCAACGAGGCATCGTCAAACCCGGACCCCTGCGGCACGAACTGGCCAGGGGTCCGGTCCCGGATGCGACCAGGGAGACACGCCCCCTGGTCCCGGTCCTGCGGGTCGGCGGCGCAACAACGGCCCCGAGCGGGTCAGAGGTTGAACATCCCGCGGTAGGGCTCGGCGATGCGCTCCTGTCGCGACCCGAAGTCGACCAGTACCGCGGTGTCGCCTTCGACACCGATGACCCGGCCGAGGCCGTAGACGTCGTGGGTGACGCGCTCGCCGAGGGCGAAGTGCTTGCGCGGCGCTTCGGCCTTGGCCTTGAAGGGGCTGGTGGGCAGGTGGCGGCGGACTGCTTCAGGCTTTCTCATCCAGTCCAGTATGCGCCGTGGAGCGCCGGAGGCGACCCTTTCCGACCGCCCGATTTCGGGATGCCCGAAATGTCGGGTGTGTCGGACGGCCCTCCCCGGGGCGCGGGCTCGCCGGAGCACCCCAGGTCAGCCGCCACACCGGTGGAGCGCGCACGGCCAGATCAACTGCCCCGGCCATCAGGGCTGTTGGCATGCGAGGTGGAGCCGGCCCGCCGTCGCCTGGGGCGGCTTCCGGCGAGATCGGGAACGTTCTGTCCTCCCGTTGCGGGCTCGGGGCTGCTACAGTCGAAGGAGTTGCAGTAGTGGTTCCCATGAACTTGTCTGCGCCTGCTGATGTATCGCGGGCGCATTTTCGTTTTCCGGATCTTTCCGGACGGGCACCCATCGCGGTGACTCGGCGTTCGTATCGTGCGAGTGCCGCAAGGTCCCTTGAAGGAGATTTCTTACATGGCTAATGGCACTGTGAAGTGGTTCAACGCGGAAAAGGGCTTCGGCTTCATCGAGCAGGAGGGTGGCGGCCCGGACGTGTTCGCCCACTACTCGAACATCAACGCCAGCGGCTTCCGCGAGCTGCTTGAGGGCCAGAAGGTCGAGTTCGACGTCACCCAGGGCCAGAAGGGCCCGCAGGCCGAGAACATTCGCCCGCTGTAGTTCCCACTGCCAGGGCATCCGCCTGGCAGCGAGGGGCCCGCGCCGCGCACCTGGTGCCCGGTGCGGGCCCCTCGGCTTTGCACCACCGGTTCGCGAGCTGTTCCGGCACGAACGGACAGTCAGCGCCCGCATCGGCATCACATCCTGGCGGTCCACGGCTCGGACTCTCCGCCGCCGCTTTTCCGGTGAGCGCCGACCGTACGATCACCCGCCGCCCAGAGGAGGCCGCGCATGAACCGTTCCAGCCACCCTCCGCGCCGACGGACCGGTTCCCGGTCCGCATCGAACGGCGGCGCGGGGCACACCTCGCGGCAGGAGTTCGCGGTGCCGGTGAGCACGCTGCCGGCGCTGCCCGCCGTCGGATCCTTCGACGAGTTGGACATGCCGGGGGAACTGCTCAGGGTCCTGGGACGCAGGGGCATCGCCACGCCGTTCCCGATCCAGGCCGCCACGCTGCCGAACTCGCTGGCCGGCCGCGACGTACTGGGACGGGGCCGCACCGGCTCCGGCAAGACGCTCGCGTTCGGTCTCGCCGTGCTGGCCCGCACCGCCGGGCAGGAGGCCGAGCCCCGGCGCCCGCTCGCGCTGGTCCTGGTCCCCACCCGTGAGCTCGCGCAGCAGGTCACCGAAGCCCTCACCCCGTACGCCCACGCGACACGCCTGCGGATCGCCACCGTGGTCGGCGGGGTGCCGGTCCGGCGCCAGGCGCAGGTGCTGAACCGCGGGGCGGAGATCGTGGTGGCCACACCCGGCCGGCTGGGGGATCTGGTCGAGCGCAGGCTCTGCCACCTGGACCGGGTCGGTGTCACCGTCCTCGACGAGGCCGACCAGATGGCCGACATGGGCTTCCTGCCCCAGGTCACCGCATTCCTCGAACAGGTCGCCGAGGGCGGCCAGACGATGCTGTTCTCCGCCACCTTGGACCGCAACGTGGACGGTCTGGTGCGGCGCTTCCTCACCGACCCGGTCACGCACTCGGTGGATCCGCCCGCGGCGGCGGTCAGCACGATGGCGCACCACGTGCTGCACGTGCGAACGACCGACAAGAACGCCACGATCGCCCACATCGCCTCCCGCGACGGCAGAGTGATCATGTTCATCGACACCAGGAGCGGCGCCGACCGCCTGGTCGAGACACTGCTCGCGAACGGCGTGAAGGCCGCGGCACTGCACGGGGACAAGCCCCAACCGCAGCGCACCCGGACCCTGGAACAGTTCCGCAGCGGCCAGGTGGACGCGCTCGTCGCGACCGACGTCGCCGCCCGGGGCATCCACGTCGACGGCCTCGACCTGGTCGTCAACCTGGACCCGCCCGCCGACCACAAGGACTACCTGCACCGCAGCGGACGCACCGCCCGGGCCGGCGAGTCCGGCACCGTCGTGACGCTGGTCCTCCCCGGCCAGCGCCGCGGCACGGCCCGGATGATGACCGCGGCCGGCATCAGCCCCGTCACCACCGAGGTCCGGCCCGGCGACGGGGAGCTGGCCCGGATCACCGGTGCCCGCGTCCCCACCGGCGTGCCCGTCACGATCCCCGAGCCTGCCGCCGAGCGGCCCCGCCGCAACCGGCCCACCGGCCGGAGCCGCTACGGCCGCCCCGCCCCCGCCGCCCGCGAGCGCCGCTGACCGCCCGTCGGGCGGGCGTCGAACGCTGCCGGGCGCCGTGCTCCCGGCATATCGGTTTGCGCCCCGCCCGGCGGCCTGTCACCGTGTCAGCGCCGCGATGTGCGGGGAGCGTTGACGACTGCGGGGGCCGTCCATGAGCAGGCCGGAGATTGCCGACGGGTACGACCGGCCGCCCTACCTGCAGCCGCCCGTGCCGCGGCGGGAGGCGGGCGAGTGGGTGCTCGACGTGGTGCTGCCGTGGCGGTTGGCGAGCCGGGTGTACGGGCCGTTCCGGATGATGCGGATGTCGGCCTCCGGGGTGGTCTCGGTGGCCGGGGGGCAGCTGCTGAACCCGGTGGCGCAGCCCGTGGTCACGCTGCTGGCGGCGCAGACGATCGATCCGCTGGTGGAGCGGCTGCTGTGGACCAGGGTGCTGTTCGGCCTGGGCGCGGTGCTGCTCGTGGTGCGGCTGGTGAGCGGGGCCTCCGCCGAGCAGCTCTTCGAGGACTCCTTCGCGGACAGCATCGTGATGCTGCTCTCCGGGCCGGTCGCGCTGCTGCTGGCCTGTCTGCCGCTGGTGCTGCTGGCCCGGCACGGGACCAGGCGGCGGGTGGCCCGGCTGGTGGCCCGGCCGCTGCTCACCGCCCTGCTCACGCTGGGGATGCTGGTGGTGATGATGAAGTCCGACGCCAACGCCTACATCGGCAACTCGGTCGGGCTGCAGCTGCTGGCGGTGACCTGGCTGCCGGCCTTCACCCTGCCCTCGGTGTACCTGATCCACCGCAACTCCTTCGCCGTCCGCGCGCACCCGCTGGTGCGGCCGCTGGTCGCGGTGCTGCTGGTCTGGCTCACCCTGCTCGGGCACGTGACGCTGCTGGGCAAGCAGGGCGCCACGCACGGCGCCGCCGCCTGGGCCGCGCTGCTGGTCGGGCCGGCCGGGGTGACGGTGACGGCGGTGATCGAGCTGGTCCGGCTGCGGCGCCGCGACCGGGTGGGCTTCCGGGGGCCGCTGCCGCCGCGCGGCGCCCGGCGGTAGGCCCGGCGCCCTCCGGTGCCCGGGCTCCGTCGGACCCCCTTGTTAGGGTTGGCGCCATGAGCCTCTTGGTGCCCGAGCCGACTCGGGAGACGACCGATCCGGTCTCGGCAGCCGCCAGGGCGGAGGGTTTCCCGCGCCTGCGCTACATGGGCTCGAAGTACAAACTGCTGCCGCACCTCGCCGCGGCGTTCGACGGGATCGGCGGCTCGACGGCGCTGGACGCCTTCAGCGGCAGCGGAGTGGTCTCGTACCTGCTGAAGTCCATGGGGTACGCGGTCACCTCCAACGACTTCCTGAACTTCCCGTCGATCATCGCGCGGGCCACCGTGGTCAACCAGCACGAGCGGCTGACCGAGGAGGACATCGAGGCCGTCACCGGCCCCGCCGCGGACGACCGGGACTTCATCCGGACCAAGTTCAGCGGGATGTACTTCACCGAGGAGGACCGGGTCTTCCTGGACTCCGCCTGGTCCAACATCGACCGGATGACGGGCGGCAAGCGCGACCTGGCGATCGCGGCCCTGGTGCTCTCGGCGGCGCGCAAGCAGCCGCGCGGCGTCTTCACCTTCACCGACCTGCGGTACGACGACGGCCGCCGCGACCTCCACCTCCCGCTGCGCGACCACTTCCGCGAGCGCGCGGCCGAGTACAACGCCGCGGTGTTCGACAGCTGCACCGGGTGCGAGGCGATCTCCGGCGAGGTCTTCGACGTCCCGGACACCGGGTTCGACCTGGTCTACCTGGACCCGCCGTACGCCCCGCCCAAGGACGACAACTGCTATGTGAAGCGGTACCACTTCCTGGAGGGGCTGTCGGTCTACTGGCGCGGCCAGGAGATCATGGAGAACACCAAGACCAAGAAGCTGGTCAAGAAGTTCACGCCGTTCTCGTACAAGCGGACCATCGAGGACGCGCTCTCGCGCACCTTCGAGAAGTTCTCGGAGTCGACCATCGTGCTCTCCTACTCCTCGAACGCGGTGCCCGACCTCGACACGATCACCGCGCTGCTGCGCGAGGTGAAGTCGGACGTGGAGGTGGTCTCCATCGACCACACCTACTCCTTCGGCACGCACGCCACGGCGGCCCGCCGCGCCGCCTCGGAGTACCTCTTCATCGGGCGGTCCTGACCGGTGCCGGACATCCCGACCTTCGACGAGTACCTCCGGTCGCTCTCCCGGCTGACCGAGCACGTCGATCCGACCCTGGAGACGCCCGACTCGCTGCTGATCAGGGCGGCCGGCGACGCGCTCGACCAACTGCCCCTGGTGACGCGGGAGGTGCTGGCGGACTGGGTCCGGACGCACCCCGAGTGGTGCCACGTGCTGGGCCTGGCCGTCGGGCTGCCGCAGGAGAAGTTCAAGAACAACCTCAAGCAGCTCTTCGGCACCAGCGGCTGGATCACCCTCGCCAGGCTGCGGTCCGAGGAGCTGATCGAGCGGCTGGACGAGGAGTTCGGCCTGGTCGCCGCCGTGGCGGCGCAGCGCCGGCGCACCTACACCTTCGGCGACCTGCTGGCCGAGCGCGGCGGCGGCCGCCGCAGCGCCACCCGGGCCGGGACCTCGGGGCGCAGCCTGGAGGACCGGATCGAGGAGATCGCCCGGGACCTCGGCCTGCCCTACGCCGTGCGCACCAGGTTCACCGGCACGGCCAACCGCAGCGCCCCCTGCGACCTGGTGCTGCCCTCGGGCGGCGCCCGGGCGGAGATCGCGGTCGCCGCGAAGGGCTTCGACTCCACCGGCTCGAAGCTCACCGACGCGGTGCGCGAGGTCAAGGAGATGGCCGAGGTGCGCCAGCCCCGGCAGTACATCTTCGCGGTGGTCGACGGCATAGGCTGGCTCAGCCGCCAGTCCGACCTGCGCAGCCTCCACCAGCTCTGGGCGGACCGGGAGATCGACGGGCTGTACACGATGGCGACCCTGGACCGGTTCGAGCAGGACCTCGCGACCGCGGCCCGGCGCAGCGGGCTGCTTGACTGAGCTGCCGACTGCTGGTCAGGAGAGCAGCAGGACGCGGTCCCAGACCGGATCCTCGGTGCCGGAGAGCGCGGTGATCAGGGCGGCCGCGACGCCGGCGGCGCCTTCGAGGATGCCGGGGTTCTCCTCGGGGTGCGGGTCCGGGGTGAGGTGGGGGTAGCCGTAGCGGGTGCCGGGGTCCCAGTCGGCGGCCAGCCGGACGGCGAGGACCAGGCAGTGGCCGAGCAGGGCGGGGTCCGCGCTCTGCCGGGCGAGGCGCCAGAGGCCCTGCAGGTAGCCCGCTTCGCCGTGGCAGACGGTGGGGCCGAGCAGGTCGCCGGGGCGGGCGGCGACGGCGTGGGCGGCGGCCAGGGCGAGGCGGGACCAGGCGGGCTCGCCGGTGACCCGGGCGGCGCGCAGCAGGGCGTTGGCGATGCCGACCGAGCCGTAGCACCAGGCGGCGGTGCGGGGCGGGGGCGACGGGGTGCGGGGGCGGCCGGCGGCGCGGGCCAGCTCCTCGTCGAGCGGCAGGCGGGGTTGCCAGTACGGGCCGTGGGCGTCGTGGTCGGCCCGGGCGGTGAGCCAGTCGGCGATCCGGTGGAGGGCGGCTGACTGGCCGTCGGCCGTGATGCCGAGTTCGGTGCTGCGGGCCAGCAGGGCGAGCGGGCCGGCGATGCCGTGGGCGGTGCCGAGGTTGAGGTCGCCGCGCGGGAAGCGGGCGCGGTCGGTGTCGGTCGGCTGGCGGTGGGCGGGGACCCACCAGCCGGGCACCCGGTGGCCGTCCAGCCGGACCGGGCGGCTGATCGCGACGAGGTGGGCGAGGGTGGCGCGCAGGGCGGGTTCGGCGGCGGTGCGCTCCTCGGCGTCGCCTTCGGTGACGGCGCTGAGCAGCACCCGGCCGACGCCGGTGACGCCGGTGACGGCGTCGTAGTCGGCCCAGCAGACGCCGGGGGCGGTGGACGGGGCGGCCAGGCCGGCGAGTTGCGCGGCGGCGACGTGGGCGGTGAGGGTGCGGCGCAGGCCCGGGTAGTGGCCGCCGATCCGGGCCGCCGACTGGACGGCCGCCAGCACGGCGGCCGGACCGTGCTGCACGCCGTGCGAGGTGGTCCCGTTCAGGGCCTTGGCCGCCGCGGCCAGCCGGGCGTGCAGGGCGGGCAGCCAGGCGGAGTCGTGGCGGGCCAGCTCGGCGAGGAACAGGGCGACGCCCGCGCCGCCCTCCAGGGCGGCCGCGGGGGCGCTCGGGTGCGGCTCCGCGACGAGGGCGCGGGCCACCCGGTCGACGGCCTCGCCGAGCCCGGTGATGGCGGGGGCGGTCATCGCTGGTGCCTCCTGCGGTCGGCGTTTCCGACCACGCAGGCGCGGGCCAGGGTGTGGGCGCGCTCCTCGGACTCCCGGTCGGGTCCGAGCAGGCGGTTGCAGGACATGTGGAGCAGGCTGGTCAGCACGCCGGGCAGCGGCGACCAGTCGGTGCCGCCGGCGGCGAGTGCATCCAACTGCTCGCGGTAGGTAAGCAGTTCGGCGGCCTGGTCGGCCAGCGCCTGGGCCAGTTGTGCGCCGAGCGGGTGCTCGGCCAGCGCGGGCCAGCCGCCGGCCGGGTCGATCAGCCGCAGCCACTGCGCCCGGTGGGCCCGGAAGCCGGCGGGCAGTCGGCGGTCGGCGGGGAGGCCGGCCAGCCAGGCGGCGGCCGGCTCCTGGTGGCGGGCGGCCCGGGCTCCGGTGGCGGGCGGCGGGCCGAAGGCGTGGGCGATCGCGGCGAGCGAGAGCGCACCCAGGGTGGGCGGGTCCCACGGCAGGTCGCCGGCCCGGGCGGCGGGCTGCCGGGCGATCCGCAGCAGGGTGAGCGCGGTGCGGCTGTCGGCGGCGAAGAAGCGCTCGGCGGCCTCCTGGGCCTCGGGCCCGCCGTAGCGCTCCCACTCCGGGTCGTAGCCGTCCAGCACGAACCGGCCGACCAGCCCCTCGGCCGACCATCGCCGGACCGCCGCGTGCAGCGGCGGCAGCAGCTCCGGCCAGAGCCGGTCGGCGGGGCCGTGGAAGCGCAGCCGGAGGTGGTCGTCCGGGTCGCGGAACCGGATGAAGAACCAGCGGTCTATCAACTCACGCGTGGAGTCCGGGAGTTCGGTGAGGAAGCGGGGCAGCTGCTCGGCCAGGAAGGTGTCCGTCTGCCGGGTGGCGAGGTAGAGCTTGGCGTACAGCCACTCGCCGCCGGGCTCTGTCAGCCGCCGGCCGCCGCTCCGAACTCGCGCTGTGCTCAACGGCGTTGGAGCCGACTCGCGGACGAAGGCCAGCGCCAGCTCGCACTGGCGCGGCTGCCCCTCGGCGTCCCGCAGCCAGCCGTTGGCCCGCTGCTCGCCGCCCGGCAGCTCGACCGCGAGCAGGTCGGGCTCCTTGGCCACGGCCTCGCGCAGCAGTTCGCGGTGCCAGGGCTCGGCCAGGTCCACCGGCAGCCGCAGGTCGGCCATGGTCAGCACCAGCTGCCGCGGCGCCCGCCAGCGCTCCCGCCAGTCGCGCACCGCCTCGGCCCAGTCGGCGGGCTCCAGCTCGGTCTGCTCGCGCAGTTCGTCCAGCCGCCAGGCGGCGGGGGCGAGCACGGTGCGGCCGTAGCGCACCCGGGGCAGGAACGGGGCGCTCGCGGCCGGACCCCAGTTCCAGAGCGCGTACGGGCGTTGGGCGTCCCGGCCGACCTCGATCAGGAACCGGGCGGCGTTCGGCGCCTGGCTGCGCGGGTCGATCGAGTGGTGGGCGTGCGGCAGCAGCCGGCGCCCGGTCGGCAGGTGCACCAGGTAGAGGTGGTCGATGGTGGCGGCCACGCCGATCTCGTCCAGCCGCACGGCGGTCGCGGCCGGGTCCGGCGGCAGTCCGATCGCCACCTCGTGGGTGGCGGTGCGCGGGCTGTTGGCGACGTTCAACGCCCGCGTGAGCCTGGGCTGGTAGGCCACGGCGAGGTGGATCGCGTCCGGCTGCTCGGGGAAGGCGAAGGCGGCCAGCTCCCGGTGGACCGGGCCGGCCAGTCCGGCGAACCGGCCGAAGGTGGCCCCGGCCTCGAGCGGCCCCGGTCCGCCGCCGCCGACCAGCAGGAACTCGCCGGCGGCCAGCGCCGGTTCGTCCTCGGCGACCAGGGTGCAGAACAACTCGCAGGATTGCGGCAGCAGTTCGCGGTCCGGCTCGCCGGGGGCCAGGCGGTCCAGCAGTTCGTCGTCAAGTACCACCTCGCGGGCGCCGTCGCGCACCGCGGCGGCCGCCAGCCGGCCGAGCAGCAGCTCCAACTCCCGTGCCGGACGCGGCGGCTGCTCCTCTGAGCGGGCGGAGGGCGGCCACTGGTAGCCGGCCGGCGCGCCGAGGCCGGCGGTGTCGTCCAGCACCTCCGGCACCGGGACCACCCGGTCCAGGCCGTACCGGCCCAGGAAGTCGCGGTGGTAGCCGCGCAGCGGTCCCTGGCCGGCCGCCGAGAGCCGCCAGAGCGCGCCCAGCCCGCGGACCGCCTCCTCGGCCACGGTGTGCGGCAGCCGCAGCTCGGCGCCCAGCGCCAGGTCGACGTGGACCAGCCGGTCGGCGTCGGCCAGTCGGCGCATCCGCCGCTCCAGCGCGGCCAGCGCGGCGGCGCGCTCGGCGAGGGCGGCCGCCGGGTCGAGCCCGGCCGCCGCGTCGTAGCGGTCGCGGTCGGCGGCGATCGCGAGCAGCGCCGTCCGCAGCGGCAGCGGCCGTCCGGCGGAGCGCTCGGCGTCGGCCAGCACGCCGAGCACCCGGGTGAGCGGGTCCCCGCCGTCCAGCACCGGCCGCAGGCCCGTGATCAGGAACTCCTGGCGGACCAGGGTGGCCAGCAGCGCGGCGGTCGCGCCGGGCGGGGCGGCCGGGAAGCGCCGGTCCAGCTCGGCGGCGGCCGCCCCCGCGGTGGTGGTCCCGGTGGCGGCCAGCTCCAGCGCGGCGGCGACCACCGGCGTGAGCCGCACCGAGACCTCGCTGCGGTTGCTCTCCCCCGCCGCGGCACCGGGGTTGGACGGGGCGGCGGTCACCAGCCGGCCGCCGCGCGCGACCGTTCCGGCATGCACGTGCAGGGTCAGGTGGGGCAGCAGTTCGGGGTCCTGCTCGACCTGCTGGACCAGCCGCAGCAGCCAGTCCAGGTCGACCCGGGTACGGGTGCGCGCCGGGCCGGACCAGGACACCTTCGGCGCCGGGCCCTCGGCCGCGCCGGCCAGGGCGACCGGGGCGACGCCGGCGAACAGGCCGAACGGGGTGCAGCGGGACCGCAGGCGGATCTCGTAGCGCAGCACGGAGGCGGCGGCCCGGCGCAGTTGGGCGTCGGTGCGGCCGGCGAGCCCGGTGGGGCGGGTGCTCGCGGCCAGCAGCTCGGCCAGGGTGGGGCTGGCGATCCGCAGCGCGTCCAGGAAGCCGGGGTCGCCGGCCGCGCCGCGCAGCAGCCGCTCGCAGGCCGCGCGGTCGGTGGGGGCGGCGGAGGCGGCGGCCTCCGCCCAGCCGGCGCGCTGCCGGTGGCCGCGGGCCGGGGCGCGCAGCAGGGCGACCGGGGCGGCGCGGAAGAGCGGCTGGGGGGCGGGCGGCAACGGCATCTGCGGCAGTCCCTCGGTGGTGGTCCGGAGGCGTGGTGGGCGGCGGAGTCCGTGAGCCCTCAGCCGCGGGCTCCGTCGCACGCATGGCGTGGACGGAGCCGTTCGGCGGCCGTGATCAGCAGCACCAGGTCGGGTAGCAGGACGCACAGGTGATGGAGGTGAACCGGGACTCGGCGGCGTTGGTGTCGTCGAGCTCGATCCGGACGTCGAGGTCGAAAAGGTCCTCGACCTCGAGGACGTCCTCGGTGACGGGCAGCGTGGCGGTGCTCATATCAGCCTCCTGGATTGGTGGTTGGAGCTTCGGGCCGTGCAATGAGGAGTCTCGCCAAGCGGTCTGGAGCGGTGCTGGAGGGCGTCCGAAGCCCATGGCCACCCGGCGGTCCGGACCGGCGGCGGGTGGCGGATGATGGAGGCAGCGACGGTGAGGGGCGAACGTGATGAGCGACAGCGGGTCGGAATCGGTGCTTCAGGAGCCGGCGCTCCAGGAGGCGGGCCCTCAGGAGGCGAACTTCCAGGAGGCGGCTGCGCCGGAGCCCGCGGCAGGCGCACGCCGCCGGCGTTCGACCGCCCGACGGCTGGCCGTGGCGGTGCTGATCCTGCTGGTGCTCTGCCTGCCGCCCTGGTGGACTCTGCTCGGCCCCCGCGCCGACTGGCCGCTGCCGGTCGCCGTGCTCGGCCCGGTCGTGCTCGCCGCCTGGGTGGTCGCCTTCCCGTTCCTGCTGATCGCCGGCCACGGTCCGCGGCGCGACGACCGGGCCGCGCGGATCGCGGACACCAGCCTCGGCGTGGTCTGGGTGCTGTTCACCTGGTCGCTGCTGGGCGCCGTGGCCGGGCTGGTGCTGAGCGGCCTCGGCGCCGGCGGCACCGGCGGGGCCAGGGCCGTCGCCGCGGCGGTCGCCGCGGTCTCGGCCGGGCTGCTGGCCTGGGGCCACTACGAGGCGATGCGGGTCCCCCGGATCCGCCGGCTGGACGTCCGCCTGCCGCGGCTCGGCAGCGGCCTGGACGGCACCAGGGTCGTGGTGCTGGCCGACACCCACTACGGCCCGATCGACCGCGCGGCCTGGTCGGCCCGGGTGACCGAGGCGGTCAACGCCCTGGACCCGGACGTCGTGGTGCACGCCGGCGACATCGCCGACGGCACGCCCGCGCAGCGCCGGGCGCAGTCCGCGCCGCTCGGCTCGGTCCGCTCGCGGCTGGCCAGGGTCTACGTGACCGGGAACCACGAGTACGGCAGCGAGGCCCAGGGCTGGCTGGACCGGATGGCCGAGCTGGGCTGGGAGCCGCTGCACAACCGCCACCTGGTGGTGGAGCGCGGCGGGGACTCGCTGGTGCTCGCCGGCGTGGACGACGTGACGGCCGAGTCCTCCGGGCTGGGCGGGCACCGGGCCGACCTGGCCGGGGCGCTGGCGGGGGCGGACCCGGAGCACCCCGTCCTGCTCGTCGCCCACCAGCCCAAGTACGTCCCGCAGGCCGCGGCCGCCGGTGTCGACCTCCAGATCTCGGGGCACACCCACGGCGGCCAGATCTGGCCGTTCAACTTCCTCGTCCGGCTGGACCAGCCGGTGGTGCACGGCCTGAGCCGGCACGGTGAGCGGACCCAGCTCTACACCAGCCGGGGCACCGGCTTCTGGGGGCCGCCCTTCCGGGTCTTCGCGCCGAGCGAGATCACCCTGCTCACCCTGCGCAGCGGCTGACACCCGGGGTCCGGATCACGGGTGGTACTGCTGGACGATGTTGGTGATCACGTTCTGGCCGGTGACCGTGATGAGGTACTGGTTGCCGAAGCAGCCGCCGGGCGCCTGCACGACCGAGGGGTTGTGCAGGCAGTCGTCCTGCTGCTTCATGAAGGCGTCCAGGCTGACCGGCTGCGGCGTGGCGCCGACCAGCACGTAGGTCTTGACGTCGTTGCTGAAGGTGTAGACGGCCGGGGTGCCGTAGCTGTCGTAGTGGCCGTCGTCCGGGACGTCGGGGCCGCAGATGAACTTGGTGGGCTTGGCCTTCATCCAGATCGAGGTCTGGTAGCCGTTGTCGGTGGCCTCGACCACCTGCTTGCCGGCCAGGTCCTCCTTGGCCGCCGCGGTGCAGTCCTGGCTCGGGGTGGCGCCGCCGCTCGGCTTGGCGCTGCCGGCGGGCTTGGCGGTCGCGGTCGGCTTCGCGGGGCTGGGCTTGGCGGTCGCGGTCGGCTTGGCCCCGCCGGACGGCGCGGCCGAACCGGCGGGGGCCGCGGCGCTGTTCGACGGGGCGCCGGTGGCGCCGTCGACCTCGTCGGGCCCGCAGGCGGTCAGGGCGAGCATTGCGGTGGCGGCGACGAGGACGGCGGCGGCGAGTCGGTTGGCCTTCATGGCGGGGTCCCCCCTGGGAGCGTTGGCGGTGCTGCCCGGCCGTCGCGGCCGGGCACTTGTGTCTACGCAACACGCACCGCCGCTGGTTACCCCTGTTGCGTGGCTGTGACCAGGGCCGGACGAGTCCGGGTCGTTGTCGCAGTCATGCCCGGGGGTGAACCTCCCGCTCCTACCGAAGCTGCGTCAGCACCGCGCCCAGCTGGGCCAGCGGTTCGGGACCGCAGATCCGCGCCACCACCGTTTCGGCACCGGCCGCCCCGAGCGCGCGCAGCGCCTCGGCGGCCTCCTGGGGCGTGCCGCCGGCCGTGAAGGTCTCCGCCTCCGCCCGGCCCAGCCACTGCGCGTGCCCGGCCACGGCCTCGCGCAGCGCCGGTGCCGCGGCCTCGCCGATGCCCAGGAAGGTGAACACGGTGATCGTGTAACCGGCCTCCGCACCGCCCCGCTCGGCGGCGGCGCGCACCGCGCGCAGGTCCGCCGGACCGTGGCCCTCCGTCACCAGGGTGCCCTGCGCGGCCCGCCCGGCCAGCTCCAGCGACCGCGGCGAGACCACGCCGGCGATCACCGGTGGCACCGCGTCCTTCGCCGGCGGGTGCACCAACTCCACCCCGTCGATCCGCAGTTCGCGCCCGTCCACGGTGACCCGCTCGCCGCGCAGCAGGCCGCGCACGGCGGTCAGCGTCTCCTCCAGCAGCGCCAGCGGCGACCGCGGCGCCACGCCCACCTGCCGCATCCACTCCCGCACCCCGTGGCCGATCCCGGCCACCAGCCGCCCGGGGAAGACCCGGGCCAGCGTCGCCACCTCCATCGCCAGCAGGGCCGGACTGCGCAGCGGCGCGGGCGCGATCCCGAGGCCGACCCGCAGCCGCTCGGTCGCCCCCAGCGCGACCGCCGCCGCCGAGATCCCGCCGTTCCACCCCAGGTCCTCGACCACCCACAGGTCGTCCACCCCCAGGGCCTCGGCGGCCCGCGCGAAGGCGGGCAGTCCGGCGGGGTCCCAGGAGCGGTCGAACATCACACCGATTCGAAAGGCCGTCATGGTCGCCAACTTAGCCACCTGCCAGGACGGCTGACGAACACCGGCCTCAGTCCCGCCCCTCCCTGCCGGGAGGGGCGGCCTCCCGGCCCGGCCCGGCTCAGCTCATGCGCCGAGCGCTCCCGGCTACCGCCCAGGTCCCAGCAGCCGACGCAGCGCGTTCGGCGTCTGACCGGTGTGCCGGCGCAGGGTGCGGGTGAAGTGGGCCTGGTCGGCGTAGCCGAGGTCGGCGGCGAGGCCGCCGAGGTCGGGTTCGCCGGCCTCGATGCGGTCGAGGGCGCGGCCGATCCGGACGCGGTGGCGGTAGTGGGTGACCGTGACGCCCAGTTCGCGAGGGAAGGCCCGGCTGAGGCGGTACGGGGAGGCGCCCAGCAACTCGGCGAGGGAGAGCAGGGTGCCGGCGGCGGGGTGGTCGGCGGCGATGGCCTCGCGGGCAGCCGCGACCAGGGCGCGGTCCCGGGTGGCCGCGGCGCCCGGGGTGGGGCCGGTGGCGGTGCGGGCGATGGCGGTGGCCAGCAGGGCGAGCAGCTCCTCCGCCAGGGCGTAGTCGGCGTCGCCGGAGCCGGCGGCCGCCAGCACCCGGCGGTGGGCCAGGTCCAGCGCGGGGTCCACGTAGACCGCCCCGGCCTCGGTGCGCTCGCCGGCCAGCGTGCGCCAGAGCTCCGGGGCGACGCTGATCGAGGTGCAGAGGTCGCCGCCGCACGGGTGCGCGAAGCTCTCCTCCTCCCCCGGCACGCCCAGGTAGGCCAGACTCGCGTCCAGCTCGGCCGTCACGCCCGCGCACCGGCGCCGGAACCGGCCGCGCCGGACCAGCACCACGCGGTGTCCGCCGCGGACCTCGGGCGGCGACCAGCGGGTGTGGTCGCTGCGGCAGGCGACGGCGCTGATCTCGAACTCGGGCCGGACGGCCACCGATCGGGCGGAGAGCACGCTCCGCAGCATAGGCCGCGCAAGGATGTTCAAGACCGGGCGGTGCCCCACCGGCCAGGCTCCTCGGTGTCAACGGCCGTTCACACCGTCAGGAGCCGACTCATGCCCGTCCTCCACCAGTTCGCCACCGTGGTCCTCGAGTGCGCCGACCCGGTCGCGCTCGCCGCCTTCTACCAGAAGGCCACCGGCTGGGAACTCGCCGGCAGCGAACCGGACTTCACCTCGCTCAGCGCGGGCCCCGGAACCCCGGGCCTGGCCTTCGCCCGGGTCGCCGACGCCCCCGCCCCGGACTGGCCCGGCGGCGGCGCACGCCTGCACCTGGACTTCACCGTCCCCGATCTCGACGCCGCCGTCCGCGAGTTGCTCTCCCTGAGCGCCTCCCGCCCGGACTTCCAGCCGGGCGGCACCGAGTGGACCGTCCTCACCGACCCGCAGGGGCACCCGTTCTGCCTGATCGCCGGGTGACGCGCGTGGGCCCCGCCGGTGTCGCACCGGCGGGGCCCCACGCGTCCGGGTGTCAGCCCGCCAGCAGGTGGAGGGTGTCGATGACGCGGTTGGAGAAGCCCCACTCGTTGTCGTACCAGGCGACGACCTTGATGTGGCGGCCGTCGACCCGGGTGAGGGCGGAGTCGAAGATGGAGGAGGCGGGGTTGCCGGTGATGTCGGAGGAGACCAGCGGGTCCTCCGAGTACTCCAGGACGCCGGCCAGCCGGCCCTCGGCGGCGGTGCGGTAGGCGGCCAGGACCTCCTCGCGGGTGACGTCGCGGGAGACCGTGGTGTTGAGCTCCACGATCGAGCCGACCGGGACGGGGACCCGGATCGAGTCGCCGGAGAGCTTGCCGTTCAGGCGGGGCAGCACCAGGCCGATGGCCTTGGCGGCGCCCGTGCTGGTCGGGACGATGTTGACCGCGGCGGCGCGGGCGCGGCGCGGGTCGCGGTGCGGGCCGTCCTGGAGGTTCTGCTCCTGGGTGTAGGCGTGCACGGTGGTCATGAAGCCGTGCTCGATGCCGGCCAGGTCGTCCAGCACGGCGGCCAGCGGCGCGAGCGCGTTGGTGGTGCAGGAGGCGTTGGAGACGATGGTGTGCGCCGCCGCGTCGTAGGCGTCGGTGTTGACGCCGTAGGCGAGGGTGACGTCCGCGCCGTCCGAGGGGGCGCTGACCAGGACCTTGCGCGCGCCGGCGGTCAGGTGGGCGCGGGCGGCCTCGGCGGAGGTGAACCGGCCGGTCGCCTCCAGCACGAGGTCGACGCCGAGCTCGGCCCACGGCAGGTTGGCCGGGTCGCGCTCGGCCAGCACGGCGATCCGGCGGCCGTCGACGACCAGGGTGCTGCCGTCGACGCTGACCGGGCGGCCGAGGCGGCCGGAGGTGGTGTCGTACGCGAGCAGCCGGGCGAGCGCGGTGGGCTCGGTCAGGTCGTTGACGGCGACGACCTCCAGCTTGCTGTCGCGCTCCAGCAGGGCGCGCAGGACGTTGCGGCCGATGCGGCCGAAACCGTTGATGGCGATGCGGGTCATGGGTGGTGGCCTCATCTCTTCTGTGGTGACACACCCACCCTCACTCCTGCGGCGGGCGGTCGGCAGTGGCAGGACGGCCAGGGTTCGCAAGGATCGTGCCACCCCTTCCTGCCCAGCTTCCGAGATCGTCACTCACCCCGGGTGAAGGTCCTCCGGTACTCGCTGGGCGTGGTGCCGAGGATCTGCTGGAAGTGCTGGCGCAGGTTGGTCCCGCTGCCCAGGCCCACCTCGGCGGCCACCTGCTCCACGCTCTGCTCCGAGCGTTCCAGCAGCTCACGGGCCAGGTCCACGCGGGCCCGCATGATCCACTGCATCGGCGTGTAGCCGGTGTCCTCCACGAACCGCCGCGAGAAGGTGCGCGGCGAGACGGCGGCGTGCCGGGCCAGGGTGCGCACGGTGAGCGGTTCGCCGAGCCGGTGCAGCGCCCACTCCCGGGTGGCGGCGAACCGCTCGCCGATCGGCTCGGGCACGCTGCGCGGCACGTACTGCGCCTGGCCGCCGCTGCGGTAGGGCGCGGCGACCAGCCGGCGGGCGGTGTGGTTGGAGGCGGCCACCCCGAGGTCGCGGCGCAGGATGTGCAGGCACAGGTCGATGCCGGAGGCGGCGCCGGCCGAGGTGAGCACGCTGCCCTCGTCCACGAAGAGCACGTTCTCGTCCACCCGAACCTCGGGGAACTTGGCGGCCAGCGCCCGGGCGTAGTGCCAGTGCGTGGTGGCCCAGCGGCCGTTCAGCAGGCCGGTGGCGGCCAGGGTGAACGCACCGGTGGAGATCGCGGCCAGCCGGGTGCCGCGGGCGTGCGCGGCGACCAGGGCGGCGACCACGGACGGCGGCGGGTCGTCCCGGTCGGGGTGGCGGTGGCCGGGGATGAAGACCAGCTCGGCCCAGTCCAGCGCCTCCAGGCCGTGCGCCACGTGGTATGAGAGGCCGTCGCCGCCGGCCACCGGGCCGGGCGCCGCGCCGCAGACCCGGACCTCGTAGGGCATGCTGCCGCGGGTGGAGAAGACCTGGGCGGGGATGCCGACGTCGAGCGGCTTGGCGCCGTCCAGGACGAGGACGGCGGCGCGGCGCAGCGGGCGGGAGACAGGCACCCGCCCAGGGTAGTTCGGCCGGTCAGGGCGCCGTGCGCACCCGCGGGGTGCCGGTGACGGCCATCACCAGGGAGTACACCGAGGTGCCGGCGGTGATGAAGAGCCGGTTGTTCTTGGGGCCGCCGAAGGCCAGGTTGGAGACCTCGCCGGGCACCAGCAGCCGGCCGATCAGCGTGCCGTCCGGGTCGTAGCAGTGCACGCCGTCCGCGAAGGCCGCCGCCCAGAGCCGGCCGCCGTCGTCGAAGCGGATGTTGTCGAAGCCGCTGTCGGGGGCGGCGGCGAAGACCCGGTCGCCGGTCAGGGTGCCGTCGGGCCGCAGGTCGAAGGCGCGGATCACCCGGGCCCGGCTGTCGGCCACGTACAACCGGCTCTCGTCGGGCGACAGGACGATGCCGTTGGGGCCGGCGAAGCCGTCCGCGGCCACCCGCACCTCGCCGCTGGCCGGGTCGATCCGGTAGACGTGGCAGGCGCCGATCTCGGGGTCGGCGCGGTGGCCCTCGTAGTCGCTGGTGATGCCGAAGTCGGGGTCGGTGAACCAGATCGAGCCGTCGGAGTGGACCACCGCGTCGTTGGGCGAGTTGAGCCGCAGGCCGCGGTACCGGTCGGCGAGCACGGTGATCCGGCCGTCGTGCTCGGTGCGGGTGACCCGGCGGTTGCCCTGCTCGCAGCTGATCAGGCGGCCCTCGCGGTCCAGGGTGTTGCCGTTGCTGTGGCCGGCCGGGCTGCGGAAGACGGAGACCGCGCCGGTGGTCTCGTCCCAGCGCAGCAGCCGGTCGTTGGGGATGTCGCTGAAGAGCAACTGCCGCCAGGCGGGCAGGTAGAGCGGGCCCTCGGCCCAGCGGCAGCCGTCGTACAGCAGCTCCAGCCGCAGGTCGCCGTTGGCGCACTTGCCGGTCCGGAACCGGTCGTCCAGAACCTGGTACAGGCCGTGCTTGATCGTGCCGGACATGATCTACCCCCAAGCCATGATCACCAAATGTGATTCGCTTCGACGCGAGTATGGCAGAAGCGGATATGGTTGCAACATGGCTTCGGAGAACCTGGACGGGATCGACCGCGCGCTGGTCGCGCTGCTGCAGCAGGACGCCGGGCAGGCCTACGCCGCGCTCGGCAAGGCGGTCGGCCTCTCGGCGGGGGCCGCGCACGAGCGGGTCCGCAAACTGCGCGAGCGGGGGGTGGTGCGGCGCACCACGGTGGAGGTCGACCCCAAGGCGCTCGGACTGGGCGTGCTGGCCTTCGTGATGGTGGAGTCCTCGGCCTGGATGGGGGAGTCGGCCGCGGCCTTCGCCGCGATCCCCGAGATCGAGGAGGCGCACATCATCGCCGGCGCCGCCTCGGTGCTGGTCAAGGTGCGCACCGCCACCACCGAGCAACTGCAGGACGTGCTGCGGCGGTTGTACGCCATCGAGGGGGTCAGCGGGACGCAGGCGACGGTCTCGCTGGAGACCTTCTTCGAGCGGCCGGCGTCCGCCACCCCGTAGCGGCCCAGCACCCGACAGGCGACCGGGCGTCCTTCGATTGTTTTGGCGGAGCCACCGAATATTGCGAGAAACCCAGGCCCGGCGGAGCGCAGCAGTACCGCTCTGCCGTCACACCAGCGTTGGCTGCCAGGGCGGTTGACGGACCGTCGGGTGGCCCGTAGGGTCACGCTGACATTCGGGCCAGTCGTCGAAACATTCGACGCCGGGTTCGGGACCGAGGCGGCGCGGTCCCGCCCCCCGCGGACGGCCGGCCGGATGCCGTTCCCCCATGCATCACCTGTACGTCCGATCCCCCATCCACCCCGTGGAAAGGACCACACCGGTGTCCGTCATGCCCTCCCGCGTCCTGCTCGCGGCGGTCGCCGCCGCCACTGGCGCCGCCCTGCTGCTCACCGGCCCCGGCGCCCAGGCCGGTGCCGCCGGCACCAGCCTGAAGACCCTGGCCGAGTCCGGCGGCCACTACTTCGGCACCGCCCTCACCCAGTCCAACCTGAGCAACTCCACCCTGACCGCGGTCGCCTCCAGCCAGTTCGACATGGTGACCCCGGGCAACGAGATGAAGTGGGACACCACCGAACCCTCCAACGGCAACTACAACTTCGGCCCCGGCGACCAGATCGTCTCGTACGCCAAGGCCAACGGCATGCGGGTGCGCGGCCACAACCTGGTCTGGCACAGCCAGCTGCCGGGCTGGGTCAGCAACCTGCCGTCCAACCAGGTGCAGGGCGTGATGGAGTCCCACATCACCACCGAGGCCACCCACTACAAGGGCCAGGTCTACGCCTGGGACGTGGTCAACGAGCCGTTCAACGAGGACGGTTCGCTGCGCCAGGACGCCTTCTACAACGCCATGGGCAGCGGCTACCTGGCCGACGCGCTGCGCACCGCGCACGCCGCCGACCCCAACGCCAAGCTCTACCTGAACGACTACAACATCGAGGGCGAGAACGCCAAGAGCAACGCGATGTACAACCTGGTCGCCTCGCTCAAGTCCCAGGGCGTGCCGATCGACGGCGTCGGCCTCGAGAGCCACTTCATCGTCGGGCAGGTGCCCAGCGACATGAAGGCCAACATGCAGCGCTTCACCGCGCTCGGCGTGAACGTCGCGGTCACCGAGCTCGACGACCGCATCCAACTCCCGGCCAACAGCGGCAGCCTGGCCCAGCAGGCCGCCGACTACGCCACGGTGGTGAACGACTGCCTGGCGGTCGCCGGCTGCGTGGGCGTCTCCCAGTGGGGCGTCGGCGATGCCGACTCCTGGATCCCCGGGGCCTTCTCCGGCTACGGCGCGGCCACCATGTACGACAACAACTACCAGCCCAAGCCGGCCTATTCGGCGGTGGTCACGGCGCTGGGCGGATCGAGCCCGACCCCCTCGTCCTCGCCCACCTCCTCGCCCTCGTCCTCGCCCTCGTCCTCGGCATCCCCCTCGTCCGGCCCCGGTGCCGGCTGCCGGGTGGGCGCCGTGGTCAACGCCTGGAACACCGGCCTGACCGAGAACCTGACCATCACCAACACCGGTACCACCGCGCTGAACAGCTGGTCGCTGGCGTTCACCCTGCCCGGCGGCCAGACCGTGACCTCGGCCTGGAACACCGCGATCACGCCGTCCAGCGGCGCCGTCACGGCGACCAGCCTGAGCTACAACGGCACCCTCGCCCCCGGTGCCGCCACCACCGTCGGCTTCCAGGCGACGCACACCGGCAACACCGCGGCGCCCACCGCCTTCACCCTCAACGGCACGGCCTGCACCATCGGTTGACCGTAGGCCGGCGCCCGCCTCCCGCCAGGGGGAGGCGGGCGCCGGCGCGTTTCAGCCCATGGTCTTCTGGCCGTCCAGCGCCTCGCGGATGATGTCGGCGTGCCCGGAGTGCTGCGCCGTCTCGGCGATGATGTGCAGCAGCACCTGCCGGGCCGACCAGGAGCCGTCCGCGAACCACGGCGCCTTCGGCAGCGGCTGCAGCGCGTCCAGGTCGGGCAGTTCGGCGATCAGCGCGTCGGTCCGGCGGGCCACCTCCTCGTACTCCGCCAGCACACCGGCCAGCGTCTCGCCCGGCAGCAGCCGGAACTCGTCCGCCCGCGCCGCGAAGTCCGCCTCGGTCATGCTCGCGAAGTCCGGCATCGCCGACGGGCCGACCTGGATGAACTCGGTCCACGACCGCTCGCCGTGGGTCATGTGCTTGATCAGGCCGCCCAGGCAGAGCTCGCTGTCCGTGGTGCGCCGCCCGGCCTGCTCGTCGGTGAGGTCGCGGGTGGTGAACCGCAGGAAGTTCCGCTGCTTGCCCAGCACCCGCAGCAGGTCGGCCCGCTCGCCGGTGACCGTGGTGACAGTGCTGGTGGTCTGCTCGCTCATGGTGGTTCGCCTTCCGCTTCCCGCTCTCTCGGACAGGTCCTACGCTACGGACCATTGCGGCCACTTCCTGACCGCAATGCCGGAGAGGATCGGACTCATGGCGAACACCAGCACCCGCACCCTGCGTCTGCTCTCGCTCCTGCAGACCCACCGCTTCTGGCCCGGCGAGGAGCTGGCCGACCGGCTCGGCGTCTCGCCCCG
Source organism: Kitasatospora sp. NPDC006697 (assembly GCF_042869935.1). NCBI lineage: Bacteria > Bacillati > Actinomycetota > Actinomycetes > Kitasatosporales > Streptomycetaceae > Kitasatospora > Kitasatospora sp. NPDC006697. Next base: position 385,862 of record NZ_JBIAGU010000003.1, on the reverse strand, counting down.
CACGCTGCGCCGGGACATCGACCGGCTGCGCGAACTCGGCTACCCCGTCGAGGCGCAGCGCGGCGTGGACGGCGGCTACCAGCTGGCCGCGGGCGCCGCGCTGCCGCCGCTGGTGATCGACGACGAGGAGGCGGTGGCGCTGGCGGTCGGCCTGCAGGCGGCGGCCGAGGGCGGGGTGGAGGGGATCGCGGAGGCCTCGGTGCGGGTGCTGGCCAAGGTCGTCCAGGTGATGCCGGGCCGGCTGCGCCGCCGGGTCGAGGCGCTGCGCGCGATGACCGTGCCGGCCGGCCTGGACTCCCCCTCCGCCGCCTCCGCCATCGACCCCGCCGAGCTGACCGCCGTCGCCCTGGCCTGCCGGGACGCCGAGCAGCTGAGCTTCCGCTACACCGACGGCGCCGGCCGGGCCTCCGAGCGCACGGTGGAGCCGCACCGGCTGGTCTGCCTGGGCCGCCGCTGGTACCTGGTCGCCTACGACCTGGACCGGCAGGACTGGCGCACCTTCCGGGTCGACCGGCTCGGCACGCCGCAGGGCGGCGGCCAGCGGTTCCGGCCGCGCGAGCTGCCGGGCGGCGGTGACTACGCGGAGTTCGTGCGCCGCAGCGTGAGCACGGCGCCGCGTCCGCACCGGGTCGAGGTGCTGGTGGACGTGCCGGCCGCGACGGCCCTCGGGCGGTACGGACGCTGGGCGGAGGTGGAGCCGGTCTCGGCCGGGCGCTGCCGGCTGCGGATGACCACCGAGTCGCTGGACTGGCCGTGCCTGGTCCTGGGCGGGCTCGGCGCCGGCTTCGAGGTGGTCTCGCCGCCGGAGCTGCGGGACCAGCTGGCGGACTGGGCGCGGCGGTTCGACCGGGCGGCCCGGCTCAGCCCTCCGGCTCCGGCCGGGGCGCCGTGAAGAAGCGGACCAGCTCCGGATCGCGGAACGAGGTGATCCGCAGGATCCGGTCCCCGGCCAGGGTCAGCACCTGGATGCCGTAGGGCTCGCCCTGACGGTGGATCACCGCGGCCGGCTGCCCGTTGGCGCGGGTCGGGGTCAGCTGCCAGGTGTCCGGGCTCCAGACCCGCTCCAGCAGGAAACCGGCCACGGCCGCGCGCCCGCGGAACCAGCTCGGTGTGGGCGGCATCTCCAGCACCGCGTCGGCGCGGAGCAGGCCGACCAGGGCGTCCGCGTCGGCCCGGGTGAAGGCGTCCACGTAGCGGTCGAGCAGGGCCCGCCCGGCCCGCTCGTCCGGTTCGGCCAGCTCCTCCTGCACCGGTCCGGCCGCGGCCAGCCTGGCCCGGGCCCGGCGCAGCGCGCTGTCCACCGCGTCGGCCGTGGTGTCCAGCAGCTCCGCCACCTCGGCGGTGTGGAAGCCGAGCACGTCACGGAGCGTCAGCACGGCTCGCTGCCGGGCCGAGAGCAGTTGCAGCGCGGCCACGAAGGCCAGCCGGATCCCGGCCCGCCCGGCCACCACGGCCGCCGGGTCGCCGCCGCCGAGCAGCGCGTCGGGCGCCGGCTGCAGCCAGTCGACGGCGGGCTCGCGCGGCGCCACCGGCGTCCGGTGGTCCTCGGCGGGCGCGCCGAGCCCGGAGGGCAGCGGGCGGCGGGCGCGGCTCTCCAGGGCGGTCAGCACCGTCCGGGTGGCGATCCGGTAGAGCCAGGTGCGCAGCGAGGAGCGGCCCTCGAAGCCCGGGTAGGCGCGCCAGGCCCGCAGGTAGACCTCCTGCACCAGGTCCTCGGCGTCGTGGATCGAGCCGAGCATCCGGTAGCAGTGCGCCAGCAGCTCGGGCCGGTACGGCTCAGCCAGGACCGAGAAGTCGGACCGGCCGACTTCGGCGTTGATGTCGTCTGCGGGCACCGGCGTCAGTCCAGCGGGGTCGCGCCGTCGGCGGTGATCCGGTACTCGGCGGCGCCGTCCCGGTCCTGCGCCGCTTCGAGCACCGCACGGGCGACCTGCTCGGCGGTGAGCACGGCCGGCATGGCCGCGACGAACGCCTCCCGGTCCACGCCCTGGCGCCGCGCGTAGCCCGCGACACCCGCCGCGCCGACGGCACCGGCCGGGGTGAGCGGCGGGAAGAGGGCGGTGAACCGGATGCCGAGGCCGGCCCGCTGCGACTCGTCGGCCCCGTAGCCGCTGAGGTGGCGCACGCCGGCCTTGGCGCTGGCGTACCCGCCGCTGAGCGGGGAGCCGTTCAACGCGGCACCGCTGGACATGGCGACCACCGTACTGCCCGGTGCCAGCGGCTCGCGCAGTGCCGCGCGGATCCAGGCGAAGGCGTGCCGGGTGTCCACCTCCCAGCTGTGGCTGAAGCTCTCCCAGCTCTGCTCCTGGACCGGCGCCACGTGCGGCACGGCGCCCGCGTTGAGCACCAGCAGGGTGGGCCGGTGGGTGCGGATCAGCTGCTCGGCCAGCTGCTCGCCGGTGGCGTCGCCGACCACGGGGGTGAAGGCGGCGCCGAGCTCCGCCTGGACGGCGGCCAGCCCGCTCCCGTCCCGGGCGATGCCGATCACCCGGTCCCCGCGGGCGACGAGCGCGGTGGCGATCGCCCGCCCGAAGCCGCGGGAGGCGCCGGTGACGATGGCGGTCTGCTGGGTGGACTGCTCGGTGGACTGATGGGTGGACATGGGGTGCTCCTCGGGTCGTGCTCGGAGTGCGGTCCCCTGGTAGACCGGCGGCGGCGCGGAAAACCGTCGCCGCCCGCCGGGGTTTTTTCCGGCTGCGCCGATCCTGTGTCGACCGGCCCCATCACCTACCCGGAGAGCCGGGGGCGACTAGAACTCGGAGGCGTACCCGGTGTCCGGAACATCGACCACCTCGACGTTCGCATCGCACTCCCGCGTCACCCGCAGCTACTCCTCGACCGTGCCGCGCAGCTGGGGGAGGTCCAGCTCCGGCCCGCTCAGCACGATCGGCAGCCGACCCGCTCCGAATACCGCTTCGGTCGGCCGGAGAAGCCCCAGAGCGCAACCCGGCCGCCGTGCACGAAGGGCACCGCAGGCGCGGGCCCGACCACGGCCGGCAAGTGCAGGCCCACCCGCCCGTGCCGCTCGCGCGGGCAGGGCGGCGCCGGCACCGAGAAGGCTGACAGCTGCGCGTCCGGCACGGTCAGCCGCAAACCCTCGTCGGCGGCGGCCCGCCGGAACAGCAGCGCGAGCGAGCGCGGGTCGGAGACCATCGGCCAGTGTCCGGTCGCCAGCTCGAAGAACCCGCCGCGTGGGTAGGCCGGCGCCCGCAGCTGCGATGGCCCCGAGCGCACCACTTGCTCCAACCGCCCGGCCACCTCCTGCCACACCCCGGTCCCGTTGAACGGCCCCACCACCAGCACGAACACGCTCATGCCCGTCTCCTTCCCTGCACTCGCACGCCGGCCTCGCCCAATACCCGCGAGGCTGGGAACTCCGGCTGCGAAAAGTTCAAGTGGCGCGGGACCACGGGTGGGCTCCAGCCTCGAGTGCCGGAGCCCACCCGTGCACCCGTCACATCAGTGAACGGGCCCGGTGCTCCCAGGCCGAAATTTGCGCGATCACGCCGCTGACCTGCTTGACCGCGACCGAGATGTCCTTGCCCGGAGCACGGAGCTCCCGGCTCATCCTGGTCATCCACTTCATGGCGACCTCGAGCTGGCCGAGCACCTGCACAACCTCATGCGTGCTCTCGGACATGCCCACCATCTGCTCTAGGAACCCGGTCAGGCCCTCGGAGCGCTCCTCACGGGGCAGCACCTCGATGAGCTCGAACACCGACCGGACCGCCGCGTCCATCTCCACCATCTGTCCGGCGAAGCGCGTGCAGGACTCCCGCAAGCCGGCCGCCGGTTCGGCCATCGCTGCCGCGAGCTCGGACATCGCCGGCAGCCACGCGCCCATCGGTGCCCCGGGCTGGGAGGCGCGCTCCATGACAGGACCGATCTGCGCACTCAGCTCGGCGACCACCATCAGGAACCCGGTGATCTCCTCCGCGGTCTCGCCCATCGCTCCCATCTGCGCCTCGACCCGGGCGAACCGGTCGATCACGCCCGGGGCCTCCGGATCGTCCTGCTCCGAATCGGTCGTCGCGGGAGCCGGAGCCGCTGCGGGCAGCCCCAGCAGGATCCTGGCGGGAGTCAGCGGCTCGAACCCGTTGCGAAGCACTCCGTCGAGCGAACTCTCCAGATCACGGCGTGCCCTGATCAGTCCGGTCCTGCTCCGCTTGAACAGGATGGTCCTGATCAAGGCGAGGTCGAAGGGGAGCGGACCGGACTCGCCGATGTGGATGGTGGGCTTTCCGATGAGGTGGCGCATCCCCAGTTCGTAGACGACATTGGCGTTACCGCCGCTGATGTCCGCGATCACCAGGTCGTCGTGCAGCACGTGCCGACAGATCTGCTCGGTGATCTCGCCGGAGTCGGCGATCCCGTCCGCCCGCACCGGGACGATGCCGTACTTGGCGCAGGCGGGAAGGATGACCTTCTCAAAGATCTCCAGGTTGTCCTCGTACGCGCGCAGCTCCGGACTCTCGTCCGGCGCGTGCTCGTTGCCGATCGGACCGATGACGAAGCAGGTCTTGATCACCGCTTCCTCCGACTCCGGCTCGACGAATGCCTCGATGCTCATGAGCAGTCCTCCCATCCGGACTCGATCAGTTGGACAGACCGCTGCGCGTACTCCGCACCGGCCTGCAAGTCGTCCTGGTACACCGGGCGTTCCTCGATCCCGACAGCCCGCAGCAGGTCGGCGGTGGGAATCCGGTACTGCCCGCCCACCCACAGCACCCGGCTCGGGAATCCGCCCCGGTGGATGAGCTTGTACGCGGTGGCGGGGCAGACCCCGATCACCCGCGCGGCGGTGCGGAGATCGAGGACCAGCGGCAGCTCGAACGCCTCGGCGAACGAGACCCAGGTCCTGAGTCGGGCGCTCATCGGAGGGCTCCCCTCGGACGCAGGGACAAGGTCCCGATCCGGGTTCCCTCACCCGGGCGCCGTGCGCGGTACACGATCTCCCGCAGGCCCAAGTGGTCGGCGAGCGCGCCGAGTCGAAAACTCTCCAGCCGCTCCGGCGAGACGCTGAACCGGACCACCGCCGACAGGCCGTCAGGCCGAGCGGGTGGCGATACCTGCAACTCCCAGCCATCGGTCCAGTCACTCACGAGCGATGGATCCGGCGACTCCGCGGTGAGATGGGCAGCCGCCGACCTCTCGATGTCCGCCATCGGCCGCTCCCGGAGCCGGGCGCGTGCGGCGTTCCACACCTGCCTGAAGGCGTGCCGGAGCAGTTCGCGGCCGATCTCGGGAGCCCGGGTATCCGCCGCTTCCAAGGCCGACAGTAGGGCGAGCAGCACCTCGGACTCGAGGTCCCGCCGGTCGATGCGCCACCGGGTGGCGAGCCGGTACACCGTGCCTCGCACCGCGGGCAGCGCCAACCAGATCGCGAACAGTCGACGGTCACCCGCCGAACTTCCTTCGCACTGTGCGGAGATGACCGACTGGCGCCAGATCTGGTCAGCCAGCCGCCGATTTCCCGACCTGTCGTACAGGACCCCTCGTGCCTCGACGGGAGACAGCCGAGTCATCCCATCGGGCGTGGCCACCGCGAGGGAGACGTCCGAGACCCGGAACCGGCTCTCCAGCACGTCGAATACTCGGTCGAACGGAATCAGTCCCATGACGTTCCTCCCAACTCTTCGTCACCGTCGTGAAGATCGTCCAGCAGGCGCGAGCAGGCCCGGCTGATCCGGTGCAGTCGCCCGCGGAACAGCTCGTAGCCGGCCGCCGAGTACCCACGGGTGCGGCGGCCCGGACCGTGCTCCTGGTGCGAACCGCAGCCCGCCGCGTAGTAGTGGACATCACCACCGATCAGCCCCAGGACACCGAGGCCGACCGTCCGGTCCTGGCGAGCAGCACCGAGCGAACCCACCGTCTCCTGGAAGTCCTTCAGATCGAATCCGGCTTCGGCGTGGCCGGCCTTCATCGGTCGGCTCCGCCGGACGGTGCACCGCAGATGACGGAGCCGTTGATGACGCCCTGGATCGCGGTGCCGTTGACATCCCGCTGGACAAAACCCGATCCGGGCAGGTCACTGCCTTCGCGGCTCGACTGCGGCTCGCCGCCGGAACCTCCTCGTCGCGCACGCGGCAGATCGTGCGGGACAGTGCCCGGGAGTTGCACCCAGCCGTACCCGCCGAAGCCCTTCCGCTCCACGTGGATGCGCCGGTACTGCTGCGGGTCGAGCCCGTTCAAACGGGATTTCACCACGTCCTGGTAGAGCCGGTCCGAGATCACCACCACCAGGCTCGCCGACCTGGTCTTGGCCAGCGCTTGCGCCACTTCGGGAGCGCTCAGGTACCGGGCCACCGCGATGGGCGCAGGACCGGAGAACCCCAGGGCGGCCGTGGCAGCCACACCGGTGTCGATGGCCAGCCTCAGGCGCATCCTCCGTGCCTCCGGACGGATGGCGTTGTACCCGCCCAGTTCAGCCGCCAGGTGGGAGACGAAGTCGCTCAGGACCACCGGTTCCGGCGTGCCGCCCGGGAGCACCGCGAACTCCTGGTCGCCCTGCGGCTGGGTGACCCACTTCGCATGGTCCAGCCCACTGAGCTCCGCCGCCGCTCGCATCACGCGGGCGAGTTCGGCCTGGACAGCCCGCTGGTCCGGGGTGTCGAACCGGCTGTAGCGCTCGATGTCCGCCGCCAGACAGAGGCAGCGGGTGAGATCCGGTTGGGGCCCTGAGGCCGGACACCCGTTCGGATTCGATGTCATGTGATCCATCACCTGCTCGATGAGGTCGGACAGTTGGTGTCGCTCGACGCCAACTGTCCGACTCGCCGAACCGAATCGCCGAACAATCCGTCGAAATACGGATTGCTTGGCGAGCCCCGCCATCGCCTGCTAGGGCCGCCCTACCGAGCCGGCAGGAGCCCCATCACCCGGAGGCGGTCCCCGTCGAGCACTTCGATTCGACGGTTGCCGGTGGTGATGATCCGCTCCTTCCGCAGGTGCGCCAGCGCCCGCTGCGCCGTATCAAGGCTGAGACCGGCTAGCGCCGCTAGTTCGGTTTGGGTGAGCTTGACGCCGATCACGATGGATCGGACCCCGGCACAACCGTGTTCCTCGGCCAATTCCGAGAGGATCCGGGCGAGCCGGACCCGGGCGGGAAACTCGCCGAAGTCGACGCGCCAGGAATTCGCCTTCCGCAGTCGCCTGCTGACGGTTCGTATGAACGGCAGAGCGGTCTCCGGATGGCTGACCAGGAAGTCCCGCAGCACCCCGCCGTCGACCACGAGTGCGTCGACGTCACTACACGCCGTGACCGTGGCCGAGCGCGGCACGTTCTCGATCGCGGCCATCTCCCCAACTACGTCCCCGGCGACCCTGATGGCGAGCAGCGCTTCACCGGTACTGCCCGTGAGGCTGATGGTGACCTTCGCGAGCCCGCTCAGCAGGAACACCGCGTGATCTTTCGGCTCCTTTTCGACCAGGATTCGCTCCCCCGTCGAATATGACTTCTGAACCCCGACTCGCCGGAGCTCGTGAAGCGCCGATTCCGACAGTTCACCGAGCAGGGATAAGCCATTTTTCCTGCCACCAGCCGCATTCGAGTTCCACTGTGCCGAGCCGCGGACCGTACGACGCATGACCCACCTCTTCGTCGAGCCGAGTGTTCCCGGAACGGTCGATCTCAGGACATGGAATCATTCACGGATTCGGACCGAAAGGGCGTATGAGGAGTACCAGCACCTCGTGATTCCGCACGGGGCGCACACCGTCTCGGGGTCGCGGGGTCCCCGTCCTGCAGCACGACGGCTCGGAAGCTACCAGAGGTCTTCTGGGCCGCGGTGGAATGCCGGGGCGCGGGCCGGGGTTCGGGGTGGACGTGTCCAGTGATCTCCATCCGCTGCTAGCCGGGCGGTTCAGTCCCTACAAGTTCGATCCCGCCGGGGTGGTCGACGACCGTGCCCTCGAGGTGCTGCTGGAGGCCGCGCGGTGGGCGCCGTCGGCGGGGAACTCGCAGCCCTGGGGGTTCGTGGCGGCGCGGCCGGGGGAGGCGGGGCACGAGCGGTTGGTGCGGCACCTGGCGGGGAGTTCGGCGCGGTGGGCGGTGGACGCCGGGCTGCTGCTGGTGGCGCTGACCCGGCGGGAGGTGGGCGGGTCCGGGCTGCAGTACTCGGAGTTCGCCGACTACGACCTGGGGCAGGCGGTGGCCCATCTGACCTTGCAGGCGCAGGCGCTGGGGCTGGCCTCGCACCAGTTCCGGGCGTTCGACCTGGACGGGCTGACCGCCGAGCTGCGGCCGGCGCCCGGGTGGGCGGTGGTCTCGATGATCGCGGTCGGGCGGGCGGGCGACGATCCGTCGCCGGCCCGGACCCGGCGCACCACGGCCGAGCTGCGCTCGGCGCCGTTCACGGTGGCGGAGGACTGACCGCTGCGGGCCGGGGCCGGCTCAGCCCCGCTCGTCGGTGCCCGCGACCTTGCCGGTGACCAGGGCGATCCGGTTCCAGGTGTTGATCGCGCAGATCAGCGCGATCAGGCCGGCCAGCGCGGGCTCGTCGAAGTGGGCGGCGGCGCGGGCGTAGACCTCCTCGGGGACGCGGCCGGAGATCCGGGTGACCGCCTCGGTCAGCGCGAGGGCGGCCTGCTCGGCCGGGGTGAAGAAGTGCTCGGCCTCGTGCCAGACCGCGACCATGTGCATCCGCTCGTCGGTCTCGCCCGCCTTGCGCGCGTCGGTGGTGTGCATGTGCAGGCAGTAGGCGCAGCCGTTGAGCTGGGAGGCGCGGATCAGGACCAGCTCGACCAGGGTCGGGTCCAGGGCCGCGCGGGCGGCGGCGTCGAAGCCGATCAGGGCCTTGAAGGCCTTCGGGGCCTGCTCGGCGAAGTTGACGGGGGCGGTCCGGTTCGTGCTGCTCTCGTTCGTCATGACCAGAACGCTAGTCAGCGGATCGACCTCGGATAGGGTGCAATTCCGTGGATGATTCGTGGGTCAATTCCGGGCAGCGGATCGGCGCCGACCTGCACCTGGAGCTCGGGCGGGACGGCAGCCGGCGGGCCGCGCTGATCACGGCGCTCCGCGAGGCGGTGCGGGACGGGCGGCTGGCGCCGGGCAGCCGGCTGCCGCCGTACCGGTCGCTGGCGGCCGACCTCGGGCTGGCCCGCAACACCGTGTCGCAGGCGTACGCCGAGCTGGTCGCGGAGGGGTGGCTGACGGCCCGCCAGGGGTCGGGCACCCGGGTCGCCGAGCGGGTGGACCCGCCGTCGGCCGTCCGGACCGCGCGGCCGGCCACCCGCCGCACCGCCCCGCACCTGCTGCTGTCCGGCCAGCCGGACGCCTCCGCCTTCCCGCGCGCCGCCTGGCTGGCGGCCGCCCGGCGGGCGGTGCAGGCCGCGCCCGCCGAGGCCTTCGGGCCGGGCGATCCGCGCGGGCGGATCGAGCTGCGGCGGGCGGTGGCCGAGTACCTGGCGCGGGCCCGCGGGGTGCGCACCGATCCGGAGCGGATCGTGGTCTGCGCGGGGTTCGCGGCCGGGATGCGACTGCTCTATCCGGGCGGCGGGGGCGGGGTGCTGCGCGGGGCGCTGGCGGTGGAGGAGTACGGACTGCCTTTCCACCGGCAGCTGTTGGCCGCGGTGGGCGTGCCGACCAGGGTTTTGACGGTGGATCAGCACGGTGCTGCGGTCGGCGAGTTGGTTGGGATGGAGGACGCCGGAGCGGTACTGCTGACGCCCGCGCACCAGTTCCCGACCGGCGGGCCGCTGCACCCGGAGCGGCGGCTCGCCGCAGTGGACTGGGCGCGCGCCCGGGACGCGGTGGTACTGGAGGACGACTACGACGGCGACTTCCGCTACGACCGCCAACCCGTGGGCGCGGTCCAGGGGTTGGACCCGGAGCGGGTGGTGTACCTCGGGTCGGTGAGCAAGAGCCTGTCGCCCGCACTGCGGATCGGCTGGCTGGTGCTGCCGGACCACCTGGTGGACCCGGTCCTGGCCGCCAAGGGCGAGCGGGAGGGATTCACCGGTGTGGTGGACCAGTTGACGCTCGCCGCCTTCCTCGAGTCCGGTGACTACGACCGCCACCTGCGCCGGATGCGGCAGCGCTACCGCGAGCGGCGGGACGAGCTGGTCGCCGCGCTCGCCGAACGGGCGCCGCAGGTCACCGTCACCGGGATCGCCGCCGGGCTGCACGCCGTGCTGCGGCTGCCCGCCGGCACCGAGCCGGCGACGCTGCGGGCGGCGCGATGGCACGGGGTGGCGCTCTTCGGGCTGGCGTCGTTCCGGCACCCGGAGGCCGTCGGACCGACGCCCGACGGGCTGGTGGTCGGGTACGCCGCGCCGCCCGACCACGGGTGGCGGGCGGCGCTGGCGGCGCTCTGCGAGGTGCTGCCGGAGGCGGACTGAGGTCTGCAGCTCATCCGCCCTGCAGCGACGTGTCGCCGCGGGCGGCGAGCAGCTTGCGGAGCAGCCCGTCGAGCTGGACGCACTCCTCGGGGGTGAGCGCGCTGATCAGCGACTCCTCATTGGCGACGTGCGGCTGCAGCATGGTGTCCACCAGCTCGCGGCCGGCCGGGGTCAGCCGGATCAGCACGGCGCGGCGGTCGGTCGGTGACGGGCGGCGCTCGACCAGGCCCTTGCCGGAGAGCCGGTCCACCCGGTTGGTGATCGCGCCGGAGGTGACCATCGCCGACTTGAGCAGCGCACCGGCGCTCAGCTCGTACGGCGCGCCGGAGCGGCGCAGCGTCGCGAGCACGTCGAACTCCGAGAAGTCCAGGCCGTAGAGCGCGAAGAACTCGCGGAGCGAGAGGGCGACGTGGTTCTGGAACCGGTTGATCCGGCCGACCAGGGCCATCGCCGTGGAGTCCACGTCGGGCCGCTCCCGTCGCCACTGGTCCACGATGTCGTCCACGGCGTCCCGGGGGTGCGCGGGATCGGTCGGGGACTCCGGGTGGTGTGACTCCGGGTGCTGGGACCCCGGGTGCTGGCGGTGCTCGGGGTGGGCGTGCTGCGCACGGGACATGGTCTCGGCTCCTCTCGCCGGCGATCGGACGGCCTTCATTATCTCAGCATTGAGATACTTGACGTTAAGGGGTCTGCGGCGTAGAAAGTATCTCAACGTTCAGATAGTCAATGCTGAGAGGTGGCCGGCCATGGGCGGGGGACGTACGGGTATGGGTACGGGGACGGGTACGAGCATGGGTGTCGCAGCGGCGGCCGGGGCGGGCACGGGCCGGGCTGGACGGTTCGGGATAGCCGCGGCGGCTGCGCTGGCGCCGGCCTCCTGGGGCACCACCTACCTGGTCACCACGCAGCTGCTGCCCGAGGGCCGGCCGATGCTGGCCGCGGTGGTGCGGGCGCTGCCGGCCGGGCTGCTGCTCCTGCTGCTCGGGCGACGGCTCCCCAGGGGCCGCTGGTGGGGGCGGGCGATCGCGCTCGGGATGCTGAACATCGGGCTCTTCTTCCCGCTGATCTTCATCGGCGCCTACCGGCTCCCCGGTGGCGTGGCCGCCACCCTCGGGGCGCTGCAGCCCCTGCTGGTGACCGGATTCTCGATCGGCGTGCTCAAGGTGCGGCCGAGCGTGCGCGCGGTGGTGGCGGGGCTGGTCGGCGCCGGCGGGGTGGCTCTGCTGGTGCTCAAGGCGGGCGCCAAGCTGGACGCCACGGGGCTGGTCGCCATGGTGGTCGCGATCGTCCTGATGGCCTTCGGCACGGTGCTCACCCGGCGGTGGGGGCGGCCGGAAGGCGCCACCATGCTGGACCTGACGGCCTGGCAGCTGGTGGTCGGCGGCATCTTCCTGGTGCCGGTGGCGGGCTTCAGCGAGGGCATGCCGCCCGTCCCCACCACGGACAACGTGATCGGCTTCTCCTACCTGGTGCTGATCGGCACGGCCTTGGCCTACGCGCTCTGGTTCCGCGGCATCGAGAAGCTCGGCGCCGGCCCGGCCTCCTTCCTCGGGCTGGTCAACCCGCTGGTGGCCACGGCGGGCGGGATCATCGTGCTGCACCAGAACCTGACGGCCTGGCAGGTGCTCGGCCTGCTGCTGGCGCTCGGCGCGATGCTGGCGGGCCAGGGGCCGGCCCGGAAGCGGACGGCGGCGGGAAGCAGCGCGGCGCAGGCCGGTGTGAGCGGGGAGGCGGCGGCCCCGGCTCCCACCGCTGCCTCGCTCACGGCCGGGGTCGAAGTCGGCCGCCGGGTGAACGCCCCCGCCTGACCCCCGCCCCTCACTGGTTCAAGTAGGCCAGCACCGCCAGGACCCTGCGGTTGTCGTCGTCGGACTGCTGCAGGTCCAGGCGGAGGAAGATCGAGGCGGTGTGCTTCGCGACGGCACGCTCGGTGATCACCAGCCGTTGCGCGATGGCCGCGTTGGAGCGGCCCTCCGCCATCAGCCCCAGGACCTCGCGCTCCCTGGGGCTGAGGGCTGCCACGGCGGTGTTGCCCTCGTTGTGGGTCAGCAGCCGGGAGATGACCTCCGGATCCATCGCGGTGCCGCCGCCGGCCACCCGGCGCAGCGCCTCGACGAACTGCACACTGTCCATCACCCGGTCCTTGAGCAGGTAACCGATGCCCCCGGCGGCTCCGGCCAGCAACTCCCGGGCGTACAGCTGCTCGACGTACTGCGAGAGCACCAGCACCGGCAGACCCGGAACCAGGCGGCGGGCCTCGATGGCGGCGCGGACCCCCTCGTCCGTGAAGGTGGGCGGGAGCCGGACGTCGACCAGGACGACGTCCGGCGGATCCGCCGTGACAGCGGCCAACAGCTCGGCGCCGCTCTCCACTGCCGCGACGACCTCCAGCCCGTGGGCCTGGAGCAGGCGGGTGAGGCCGTCCCTGAGCAGGAACAGGTCCTCGGCGATGACTACCCGCATGGGATCTCCAGGGTCGCGATGGTCGGGCCGCCGACCGGACTGCTGATGGCCAGCACACCGTCGAAGGCGGCCAACCGGCGCTCGACACCGCGCAGTCCGGTGCCGTGGCCGGGGTCGGCGCCGCCGCGGCCGTTGTCGGTGACCGCGATCCGCAGCATGCCGTCAGTATGGCCGACCTCGATCCACACGTCGCTGGCGGCGGCGTGCTTGGTGGTGTTGGCCAGCAGCTCGCTGACGGCGAAGTAGGCGGCGGACTCCACCGGTGCGGGCGGACGCTCCGTCAGCTCGCCGCTGAAGCTGACCCGCAGCGGCAGGTCCAGGGCCAGCGCATGCACGGCGGCGGCCAGCCCGCGGTCGGCCAGCATCGGCGGGTGGATCCCCCGGACCAGGCTGCGCAGCTCCGAAAGGGCCCGCACCGAGGACTCCTTGGCCTCCGTGACCAGCGCCCGGGCCGCCTCGGGACTGCTCTCGAAGAGCTGCTCGGCCGCTGTGAGGGTCATGCCCAGCGCGACCAGCCGGGCCTGGGCCCCGTCGTGCAGGTCCCGCTCGATCCGGCGCATCTCGGCGGCGCCGCTGTCGATGGTGTCGGCCCGGCTGCGGGACAGGTGGCTGACCCGGAGAGCGAGTTCGGCCTGCCGGGTCGGCCCGAGCAGCCGACCCGCCAGCCCGGCGTAGCCGCGCAGCACCGGCCAGCCGAACCGGAACCAGGCCGCCAGCGCCACCAGGATCAGCAGCAGCCCCCGCTCGTACCGGTGTGCGGGGGGACCGGTCAGCCGGTTCAGCACCGCGACCGGCGCCACCAGCACCAGCCAGACGACCAGGCCGTTCAGCAGCGTCCAGAGCACGTCGCGCCAGGTGGCCGGGTCGCAGAGCAGCCACTCGGTCCAGCGCAGCGGCCGGCGCCACCGGCTGCCGCCCGGCCCCGTGCCCGCGGCCGGCAACTCCCGGTAGGGCGCCGCTATCTCCACCCCGAGCACATCGGCGGCCATCCGCCTGGTGCACTCGGCCACCCAGCGGGACAGCACCAGCGCGTTGAAGAGCAGCGGCACCGCCAGCCAGACCGCGCCGTGCGAACTCCCGGGCGGCCGGCCGGGGTAGAGCAGCACGGCGGCGATCGCCGAGGCGGAAGGCAGCACCGCGAGGAAGCCGGAGGCCCAGGTGGGGCGCCCGCCGAGCCAGCGCGCGCCCAGCAGGGCGGAGAGCGGCACCCCAAGCAGCGTGAGCAGCCAGAGCCGCAGGTGGTCACTGCCCGGATCGGCCGTCCGGAGCACCCGCCCGAGCAGCAGGGCGAGCGGTGCCAGCAGGCCGAGGGCGCCCACCACCGCCAGGCCGCCGAAGGCCAGGGCGCCGACCACCGCGCGCCCGCCCTCACGCGACCGGACGCCGGGGATCGCCGCCGACGTGCTCCTCCTCCTGCCGATCACCCTGTGCTCCTCCGCCGTAGAAACCGCTGCTCCCCACCACGCTCCGGTGGGGACGGGCACCAGTGTGGCCTCGGGCGGAGCGGGTGCGCAGGGGGTCCACACCCCGAATCCCAGGTGTACCTAGATACACCTCCAAGACACCGTCCAGACCCATATCGGCCTACCCGGGCGGCTACTTAGCGTTGTCGTCGTACTCATCGGAACCAGTCGTCCGCAAGCAGTCATCCGCGCTCTGGAGGCCCGCCGTGTCCGCCCCGATCATCCAACTGCACCAGGTGCACAAGAGCTACGGCCAAGGGCGGCCGGCGCTCAGCGAGCTGACCCTCCGGGTCGAGGCCGGCGAGGCGCTGGCGGTGCTCGGCCGCTCGGGCAGCGGCAAGTCCACCCTGCTCAACCTGGTCGCCGGGCTGGACCGGCCCAGCGGCGGCTCGGTGGTGATCGACGGTCAGCGGATCGACCGGCTCGGCGAGGCCGCCCTGGCGCGCCACCGCCGGGAGCGGATCGGCATGGTCTTCCAGTTCTTCAACCTGCTCGACGACCTGACGGTGCGTGACAACGTCATGCTGCCCGCCCAGCTGGCCGGCATGCCCAGCCCCCGGGCCGGCGCCCGGGCCGCCGAGCTGCTGGAGCAGCTGGGGGTCGCGCAGTTCGCCACCTCCTTCCCCAGCCGGCTCTCCGGCGGGCAGCGCCAGCGGGTCGCGGTGGCCCGCGCCCTGATGAACGAGCCCCCGCTGCTGCTGGCCGACGAGCCCACCGGCGCGCTCGACAGCGCCTCCGCCGCCGACGTCCGCGACCTGCTCACCGAGCTCCACGCCGCCGGCCGGACCTTGGTGCTGGTCACCCACGACACGGCCCTGGCCGCCTCCTGCGCCACCCGGACGATAGAGCTGCTCGACGGCCGGATCGCCCGCGACGTCCAGGCGGTGGCCCGATGAGCGCGCTGGGCGGGGTGGTCCGCTCCGGGGTCGGGCGGCGGCGCCTGCAGAGCCTGGTGATCGCCCTGACCACCATGATGGCGGTCACCGCCGCCCTGCTGGCCGGCGGCCTGCTCGCGGCCGGCAGCGGCCCGTTCGACCAGGCCTTCGCCGCCCAGCGCGGCGCCCACCTCACCGCCCAGTACGACGGCGGACGGGTGAGCGGCGCCCAGCTCGCCACGACCGCCCAGCTGTCCGGGATGACGGCCGCCGCCGGGCCGTTCCCGGTGGCCGCGGTCCACCCGACGTTCGGTCAGAACAGCTCCGGCATGCCGGTGGGCTACCGGATCGCGGTGCCTCTGCTCTTCGCCGGCCGCGCCGATCCGGGCGGTCCGGTGGACGACTTGGTGGTCACCGCCGGCCGGTGGGCCACCGGCCCCGGCCAGATCGTCCTGGACGACCAGGATTCGGCTGCCTCGGTCGGTGACCAGCTCACCTTTCCCGAGCTGCCCGGTACCCCGGTCCTCACCGTGGTCGGGCTGGCCAGATCGGTAGGACTCAGTGCCGACGGCTGGGTCTCGCCCGCGGAGCTGAGCACCATCACCCCGCCCGACTCGGTGCCGGACCAGCAGATGCTCTACCGGCTCGCCCACGCGGCCACCGACCAGCAGGTCAGCGCGGAGCGCGACGCCCTCAGGGCCGCCGTGCCGGCCGGCTCCCTCACCGGCGCCGCCTCCTATCTGAAGGTCAAGCTCGCAGCCGACCGGACCGCCAACACCTATGTGCCCTTCCTGGTCAGCTTCGGCGTCCTGGGCCTGTGCATGTCGGTGCTGGTGATCAGCGTGGTGGTCAGCGGAGCGGTCGGCGCGGCCACCCGGCGGATCGGCATCCTCAAGGCGGTCGGCTTCACCCCCGCCCAGGTGGTCCGCGCCTACCTCGGGCTGGCGCTGCTCCCGGCCGCGGTCGGCACGGCCGCCGGCCTGGTCCTGGGAAACCTCGCGGCGATCCCGATCCTCGGCAAGGCCGATGAGGCGCACCTGGCCGGCGGCACCGCGATCGCCCCCTGGATCGACCTCGCCGTCGCCGTGCTGGCGCTGGCCGCCGTCACCACCGCCGCGCTGCTCCCCGCCCTGCGGGCCGGCCGGCTCAGCACCGTGGCGGCGCTCGGCACCGGGCGCACGCCCAGCCTCGGTCACGGCCGGACGGCCCGTCGGCTGATCGACCGCCTGCCGCTGCCGCGCGCCGTCGCCCTGGGGCTGGCCGGTCCGTTCACCCGCCCCGGCCGGTCCGCGACGACGATCGCCGCGGTGCTCCTCGGCACCATCGGTGTCACCTTCGGCGCCGGCCTGGCCCTCTCGCTCAACGACATCCAGGACGCGCTGCACCGCCGATCGCCCGGCGCGGTGAGGCTCTCCCCCGTTCCGCCCCTCGGCCCCCCGGTCCCGGGGATGACCCACGCCCCCAGCCTCGACAACGTCCCCGCGATCGAGTCGATCGTCGCCGGGCAGCCGGGCACCGGCCGCTACTTCAGCTACGGCGAGACCAGCGTCTCGGTCGCCGGGCTGGCCGGCCCGACCTCCGTCCTCGCCTACCACGGCGACTACTCCTGGGGCGCCTACCAGATGGTCTCCGGGCGCTGGTTCGCCGGCGCCGGCGAGGCCGTGGTCCCCTCCGGCTTCCTCAACGCCACCGGCACCCGCGTCGGTGACACCATCACGCTGACCAACGCCGACCGGTCCGCGAGGGTCCGGATCGTCGGCGAGGCCTTCAGCATCAGCAGGTCGGGCATGGAGATCCTGACCGACCAGGACTCGCTCGCCGGCCTCGGCGCCCAGCTCCTCCCGGAGAGCATCGAGTACGACATCGACCTCGCCCCCGGCACCGACCAGCAGGCCTACCTGCAATCCCTGACCACCGCCCTCACCCCGTACGGCGTCGCCCCGTTCCCCGGCAACACCAAGCCGGGCAGCGTGGTGCTCTCGATGGACGCGCTGGCCCTGATGCTCACCCTGATGCTGCTGCTGGTCGCCGGTCTCGGCGTGCTCAACACCGTGCTGCTCGACGTCCGCGAACGGGTGCACGACCTCGGAGTGTTCAAGGCGCTGGGCATGGCGCCCCGGCAGACCGTGGTCATGGTGCTCAGTTCGGTGGCGGGGCTCGGCCTGGTCGCCGGGCTGGCCGGGGTGCCGGTCGGGATCGCCGTCCACGACCTGGTGGTGCCCGCGATGGGCGAGGCCGCCGGCTCCCGGATCCCCTCCGCGGACATCAGCGTCTACCACCTGCCCGTGTTGCTCCCGCTGCTGCTCGGCGGCCTGCTGATCGCCCTGCTCGGCGCGCTGCCGCCGGCCGGCTGGGTGGCCCGGGCCCGGACGGCGACCGCTCTGCGGACCGAATGACCTTGAGCGCCCGAGCCGGGCAACGTTCCTGATGTGTCGTCAGATCGCGAAGTAGCTGATGCAGCAGGCCCCCAGAGCGATCGCCGCGCAGGCCCCGAGCCGCGCGGCGGTCAGCTTCTCCCCCAGGAAGCGCCAGCCGATCAGCGTCGCGAACACCACGCTGGTCTCCCGCAGCGCCGAGACCGGCCCGAGCGGGCTGAGCCGGTACGCCCAGGTCATCATCGCGTAGGTGGCCAGCTGGCCCACCCCGGCCAGCGTCGCCACCCGGACCTCCGCCCGCCGTCCGCGCAGCGCCAACCGGCCCCTGACGGCCAGGTAGACCAGCGGCACCAGCAGCCCGTACACGGTGAAGATCCACCCCGTGTAGCTGAAGGAGTTGCCCGCCAGCCGGACCCCGACGCCGTCGATCACCGTGTAGGTCGCGATGATCGCACCGGTGGCGACCGCCAGGCCGAAGGCCTTGGCCCCGCCGTTGTGCCGGCCGAGGACCATCGCCATGATCCCGAAGGAGACCAGCCCGATCCCCAGCACTGTCGGCCATCCCGGCTGCTCCCCCGCGAAGACCGCCGCCCCGAGGCTGACCAGCAGCGGCACGCACCCCCGGATCACCGGATAGACCGTTCCCAGGTCCGCCACCCGGTAGCAGAGCAGCAGGAAGACCGTGTAGAGCACCTGGATCGCCGAGGAGGCCAGCAGGTACGGCCAGGCCGCCGCCTCGGGCAACGGCAGTGCCAGCAGGAACGGCAGGCTCACCACCGTGGAGACGAAGCTCATCACGGTGACCAGCCAGAGCCGGTCGGCCTGGGTCCGCAGCATCGCGTTCCAGGTCGCGTGCAGCACCGCCGCACAGAGCACCAGCCCTGCCACCCCCAGCGACATCCTCAGCCCACCCAGTCCGGTAACGGGCGCGCCGCGCGGCCCTGTTCCAGGCCCGCCTGCGGACCCCTGCTCGCCGGACCCTACGCGACCAGTCAGCCCAAAAGCCAGAAGTTGGCTATACAACTTTGCATTCTTCCTCTGCCCGTAACCCATCCCACCCCGGGCATTG
Source organism: Kitasatospora sp. NPDC006697 (assembly GCF_042869935.1). Taxonomy (NCBI): domain Bacteria; kingdom Bacillati; phylum Actinomycetota; class Actinomycetes; order Kitasatosporales; family Streptomycetaceae; genus Kitasatospora; species Kitasatospora sp. NPDC006697. The sequence continues at coordinate 367,279 of NZ_JBIAGU010000003.1, read as the reverse complement.
CCGATCAGTTGCCGCATGCCCCTCCCCGCGCCCCGCCCTCAGGCGCCTGGCACCGGTGTCCACGAGGGCCGCGCGTTCAGCGTCTCCACCGCCGCCCCCGTCGCCCGCCGGTACTCCTCCGTCACCACGCTCAGCGCGGCGTCCGCGTCGAGCATCGCCCGCCCCGCCCGCACCACCGCCGCCGTCGCCGGAACCCGCTCCCGCTCGTACCCCGCCAGCCCCTCCGCCACCGACCCGCCCTGCGCGAGGTGGTACGCCAGCACCCGGGCGTCCACGATCGCCTGCGAGGCCCCGTTCGCCCCCACCGGGTACATCGGGTGCGCCGCGTCACCGAGCAGGGTCACCCGCCCCGCGCCCCAGCGGTCGAGCGGATCCCGGTCGACCATCGGGAACCGCAGGATCGGCGAACTGCCGCCGATCAGCCCCGGCAGGTCCAACCAGTGGTCCCGCCACCCTGGCAGCCGCTCGAGCAGTTCCGCGGGATCGGCCGGCAGGTTCCAGTCCGCCTCCCCGACCAGCGGCCCGGGCGCCGCCACCGGCAGCTGGCAGACCCAGTTGACCAGCGCCCGTCCCCGCTCGGCGGCCCGCGCCGAGATCGGGTAGGCCAGGAACCCCACCCGGTCCGCCCCTTGGGCGATCACCATCGAACGCCCCGTCAGGTACGGGTCCGCCTCCACCGCACCGCGGTACATCAGCAGCCCGGACCAGAGCATCGGCCCCTCCCCCGGGTGCAGTTGCGCCCGCACCGCCGAGTGCAGCCCGTCGGCGCCCACCAGGGCGTCCACCCGCACCTCCTCCGCGACCCCGCCCTCCACCCCCTTGTCCTCCACCCCCCTGTCCTCCACGCCCCCGCCCTCCGCACGCGCCGCCAGCCGCACCACCACCCCGTCCGCCCGCGAGTCGAACCCCGTCACCCGGAGCCCCGTCCGCACCGCCCCCTCGCCCAGCCGCTCCCGCACCGCCGCCAGCAGCAGCGCCTGCAACTCGCCCCGGTGGACGGAGTACTGCGGCCAGCGGTAGCCGGCCGCGACCCCGCGCGGCTCGCGGTGCAGCACGGCGCCCCGCTGGTCGGTGTACACGTGCTCGGCCGTCGCGATGCCGGTCGCGGCCAGCTTCTCTCCCAGCCCCAGCTCGATCAACTCCCGCACGGCGGAAGGCTGCAGGTTGATCCCGAGGCCGAGCGGCCGGATCTCCCGGACGCTCTCCACCACGACCGCCTCGATCCCGGTCCCGGCCAGACTCAGTGCCGCGCACAGTCCGCCGATCCCCGCACCCGCGATCAGTACCTTCATCGCCCTCTCCCGCCCACTGGCCGTGGTCTGCCGGCTTCCGACTCCCGGCTCCGGCTCCCGGCTGACGGCTTCCGCCGCTCACCCCTCCACCCTCCGGCCGCCCCCGCCCCACGTCCAAGAGCAGTCCGGTCTGATCACCAGAAGCCCCGCCTATCGACCACCGCCCGACTGCCGCCCGACCACCACCCGGCCACCAGGTCAGCGCCACCCGCCCCCGGCCGCCGCGCCCGCCCGGAAATTCCCGCTGCCCGGCCGACCACTGCTGGCAGGATCGGCCCATGACCGACCACTCCCCCTCCCCCTCCCCCGCAGCCGACCGCAGTTTCGAAGACCTGGTGGCCGAGGCCGCCGAAGTGTCCGTGGCCGGCTGGGACTTCTCCTGGCTCGACGGCCGTGCCACCGAGCAGCGCCCGTCCTGGGGCTACCAGCGCCTGCTCGGCGAGCGGATGGCCCGCGCCCGCGCCGCCCTCGACCTGCAGACCGGCGGCGGCGAGGTGCTGGCCGGCCTGCCGCGGCTCGCCCCGCTCACCGTCGCCACCGAGAGCTGGCCGCCCAACGTCGCCAAGGCGACCGCCCTGCTGCACCCGCTCGGCGCCGCCCTCGTGGTGGACCAGGACGAGCCCCCGCTCCCGTTCGGCGACGAAGCCTTCGACCTGGTGAGCAGCCGTCACCCGGTGAAGGTCTGGTGGGAGGAGGTCGCCCGGGTACTCCGCCCGGGCGGGAGCTACTTCTCCCAGCAGGTCGGCCCGGCCAGCGTCTTCGAGCTGGTGGAGTACTTCCTCGGTCCGCAGTCGCCCGAGGTGCGCTCCGTCCGCGACCCCGAGCGGGCCCGCGCCGCCGCCGCGGCGGCCGGCCTGGAGGTGGTGGACCTGCGGTTCGAGCGGCTGCGCACCGAGTTCCGTGACATCGGCGCGGTGGTCTACTTCCTCCGCAAGGTGATCTGGATGGTCCCGGGCTTCACCGTGGAGCAGTACCGCGAGCAACTGCGCGAACTGGACCGCGGCATCCGCCGCGACGGCCCGTTCACCGCCACCACCACCCGCTTCCTGATCGAGGCCCGCAAGCCCGGTCCGGCCTGAGCCCCGGGCGAGAGATTCGGCTGACGCCTAATCCAGCGACAACCCGCGCCCGCAGCTGATGAACTGGCGGCATGACCAACACCAGCCCCACCACCCTCACGCAGCAGCAGAAGGCGCAGGCCTTCCACGCCCTCCACCGCACCGACCGCCCGCTCGCGCTCGCCAACGTCTGGGACGCGGCCGGCGCCCGGATCGTCGCCGAGGCCGGCGCCCCGGCGGTCGCCACCACCAGCGCGGGCGTGGCCTGGGCCCTCGGCACCCAGGACGGCGGCAAGCTGGGCCGCGACCTCGCGCTCGAGCTGGTCGCCCGGGTCGCGGCGGCGGTGGAGCTGCCGGTCACCGCCGACATCGAGGACGGCTTCGCGGACAGCGCTGCTGGCGTCGGCGAGACCGTCGCGGCCGTGCTGGCGGCAGGCGCCATCGGGGTCAACCTGGAGGACGCCGACCGCTCCGGCCGAGGGCCGCTGCTGCCGGTGGACGAGCAGTCCGCGCGGCTGGCCGCGGCCCGGGCGGCGGCCGACGCGGCCGGCATCCCGCTCTACCTCAACGCACGGATCGACACCTACCTGCGCGGGGTCGGCGCCGACGGCGCAGCCCGCCGCCGGGAGACCCTGGACCGGGCGGCGGCCTACGTGGCGGCCGGCGCCAGCGGCGTCTTCGTCCCGGGCCTGACCGACCCGGCCGAGCTCTCCGCCCTCACCGCCGAGCTGACGGTGCCGCTGAACGTGCTGGTCGGCGCGGGCGCGCCGACCGTCGCCGAGCTGGGCGCCGCCGGGGTCGCCCGGGTCAGCCTGGGCTCGGCGGTCGCCGAGAGCGCCTACGCGGTGGTCCGCCGCGCGGCCCGGGAGCTGTACGAGCAGGGCAGCTACGACGCGGTCGCCGAGGCGATCCCGTACCCGGAGCTGAACGCGCTGCTCGACCGCTGACGGCAACGGCGGCCGCACCGGCCCGGAGCCGGTGCGGCCGCCGCCACGACAGCGGTCGGCTCACTGACCGCCGTACATCAGCGAACCGGGCGTGGTCAGCAGCTCGCCGCTCTCCAGCCAGGTCTTCAGCCCGGACAGGATCATCGGCCAGCCGCCGTACAGCTCCTCGTTGGCGCCCTCGCGCAGCTGGTCGTGGACCACCAGCAGCCGGCAGGAGTCGCCGACCGGCTCGATCTCCCAGGTGATCCGCGAGGTGCCCTCGCTCTTCACCTCGTCGCTCCAGAGCGCCACCATGGTCTGCACCAGTCGGCGCGGCGGGTCGGCCTCCAGCACCTCGCCCTCGCCGAGCGGCATCGGCCGGCCGTCGGGCGTGCTGGCGTTCATCTCGAAGCGGGCCCCGGGCGTGAAGTCCGAGCTGATCCGGGCGCCGAAGTTGTACTTGGCCCGGATGTCCGGGTCGGTGATCGCCTCCCAGAGGCGTTCGGGGGTGGTGCGGATGTAGATCTCGAAGACCTTCTGCATCGGACTCTCCAGTCGGCTCTTCAGGTCACTGAGCCCAGCGGCCCAGGGCTGCGCGTACTTGCTCACCCACCGGTCGTAGACCTGCTGGATGGGCACCGGATTGAGGAAGTGCAGCTTCTCCCGGCCCTGCCGCCGGGTGACCACCAGCCCCGCCTCCTCCAGCACCTTCAGGTGCTTCATCACCGCGAACCGGCTGGTGTCGAAGCGGGCTTCGAGCGCGCTGAGGGTCTGACCGTCGGCACGGAACAGCTCGTCCAGCAGGCTCCGCCGGGTGGGATCGGCGAGGGCCTTGAATATCAGGTCCATGCTTCGAAAATAGGTGACCTTTTGGTCACATGTCAACCGGAGCCGCCTCGCCCGCCCCGTGCGCCCTGGTCCGCCGCGCCTGCACCACCCGTGCCGCCACCAGCACCACGCCCGCCGCCACCAGCGAGAGCACCATCTGCACCCGTCCGTCGTGGGTGGTGAACATGTACGCCACCACGAAGGCGATCAGGCCGATCGCGAACCAGGTCAGGTACGGGTACCACCACATCCGCACGGTCAGCCGCTCCGGCGACTCGCGCTCCAGGATCCGCCGCATCCGCAGCTGCGAGCAGCAGATCACCAGCCAGACGAAGAGCGCCACCGCCCCGGAGGAGTTCAGCAGGAACCGGAAGACGGTGGTCGGCGAGGTGTAGTCGAAGAAGACGGCGACGAAGCCGAAGACCACCGAGGCCAGGATCGCCGCCCGCGGCACGCCCCGGCCGGTCACCCGGGCGAAGGCGGCCGGCGCGTCGCCCCGCCCGCCGAGTGAGAACGCCATCCGGGAGGCGGTGTAGAGGCCGGAGTTGAGACAGGAGAGCACGGCGGTCAGCACGATCACGTTCATCACCTGGGCCGCGCCGGGGATGCCGACGTGCTGCAGCACCGCCACGTACGGGCTGCTGCGCACCGAGGCGGCGTCCCAGGGCAGCAGCGTCACCACGACCAGGATCGAGCCCAGGTAGAAGACGCCGATCCGCCAGATCACGCTGTTGGTGGCCTTGCTGACGGCGCCTTGGGGATCGGCGGACTCGCCCGCCGCCAGGGTGACGATCTCGCTGCCCATGAAGGCGAAGACCACGGTGAGCATCCCGGTGAAGACCGCGCCCGCGCCGTGCGGCAGGAAGCCGCCGTGGCCGGCCAGGTTGTCGGTGCCCACCGCGTGCGTGCCCGGCAGCAGGCCGAACACGGCCAGCGCGCCGACCGCGATGAAGGCCACGATCGCCACCACCTTGATCCCGGCGAACCAGAACTCGAACTCGCCGTAGGAGGCGACCGAGAAGAGGTTGGTCGCGGTCAGCACCGCCATCACCAGCAGCGCGAACGCCCACTGCGGCACGGCGGGCAGCCAGCCGTTGAGGATCACGGCGCCGGCCGTCGCCTCGACGGCCAGCACCACCACCCAGAAGAACCAGTAGAGCCACCCGATGGTGAACCCGGCCCAGCGGCCCAGCGCGCGGTCGGCGTAGGCGGAGAACGAGCCGCTGCGCGGGTCGGCCGCGGCCATCTCGCCGAGCATCCGCATCACCAGCACCACCAGCAGCCCGGCCAGCGCGTAGGAGAGCAGGATGCCGGGACCGGTGGCGGCGATCCCGGCGCCCGAGCCGACGAAGAGGCCGGCGCCGATCACCCCGCCGATCGCGATCATCGACAGGTGGCGGTTCTTCAGTCCGGCCTTCAGCCGGTCGCCGGATTCGTGGACGGCGGCGTCCGTCTCCATGGATGAGTGCATGTCAGGAAGTTAGCTCCTGGGAGCGGCCCGTCCGGTCCGGCGCACGACCGCACACCGAACCTCCCCGCCATCACCCCTTCAGCGGCTGGCCGCCGGCTGCCGGCTGTGCACCTCCCAGGCGGCCCGGAGCCGGTCCACCGCGGCCTCGCGGGCGAAGGTCCCGGTGTCGGCCACCGGGAGCCGTGCCCGCAGAGTCGGCCCGCCCGACGTCGCGTGCCCGGCCTCCTCGGGCTCGGCGACGGTAGACCGGCCGCCGCCGTGTCGAGTTGCCGTCCGCTGACGCCTGGTCATCAATGGGGGCATGGCCGTCACCCTTCACCTCGCGCAGCAGGCGGATGCCGATGAGCTGCTGAGTCGTAGTCCGCTGGCGCTGCTGGTCGGCATGCTGCTGGATCAGCAGGTGCCGATGGAGACCGCCTTCCGTGGCCCGTGGGTGGTGGCGGAGCGGCTGGGGGTGGCGGACCTCGATGCGCAGCGGATCGCCGGGTACGACGAGGAGGAGTTCGCCGCGCTGTTCGCGCGCAAGCCGGCGGTGCACCGGTATCCGGGGGCGATGGCGAAGCGGACGCAGCAGCTGTGCCGGTACCTGGTGGCCGAGTACGGCGGGGAGGCCGAGGCGGTGTGGCGGGGCGCGGGCAGCGGGGCGGAGCTGTTGCGGCGGGTGGGGGCGCTGCCGGGGTTCGGGGAGCAGAAGGCGCGGATCTTCGTGGCGCTGCTCGGCAAGCAGTTGGGCGTGCGGCCCGAGGGGTGGCGGGAGGCAGCCGGCCCCTACGGGGAGGACGGCTGCCACCGGAGCGTGGCCGACATCAGGGATGCGGCCACGCTCTCCGAGGTCCGCGCCGACAAGCAGCAGGCGAAGGCCGCCGCGAAGGCGGCCAAGGCCGGGCAGGGCTGACGGTCAGCCGGGCAGCCGCCAGTGCTGGCCGGAGGAGCCGTCGCAGGCGGCGAGCCGGGGGCGGTCGCCGGCACCGGCGTCCAGGCAGCGGCCGGAGGGCGCGCTGACCAGGGAGCCGTCGCGGTGCGGCCACCACTGCTGCTCGCCGGTGCCGTCGCAGCCGTGCGAGCGGACGGCGGTGGCGGTGCCGGTCGCGGTGAGGCAGCCGTCCGGGGAGCGCAGGGTGCCGTCGGCGGCGAGCTGCCAGTGCTGGGCGGCGGTGCCGTCGCAGGCGGCCAGCCGCGGGGTGTCGCCGCCGGCCAGGCAGTGGCCGGCCGGGTCGGCCACCGGGCCGTCGAGCGGGTGCGCGGGGCCGACGTCGTAGGAGGGCGGGGCGTCGGCCGGGTCCTGGCCCCAGGTTGAGTCGGTGTCCGCCGAGAGCCGGTAGTCGAGCCGGCCGCCGTGCTCGACCAGCCAGCCGCCCACCCACGGGCGGTTGCTCGGCCGGCCGTCCACCCGCAGGCCGTGCACGTAGCGGACGTCGGTGGTGGCGCCGGGGGCGACCAGGTCGATCCGCACGCCGTTGCCGCGGGTGATGGTGGTGCGCGGGAAGAGCGGGCTGGCCAGGGCCAGGTCGGCCCGGCCGGGGACCATCGGGTAGAGGCCGAGACCGGCCCAGACCGCCCAGGAGCTCATCTCGCCGAGGTCGTCGTTGCCCACCTCGCCCTCGGGCGTGTCGCTGAACACGGTGGTCAGCGCCCGGCGCACCACGTCGGCGGTGCGGTCGGGGCGGCCCGCGTAGTCGTAGGCCCAGGGGGTGTTCAGGCTCGGCTCGTTGCCCAGGTAGGCGTAGGGGGCGCCGGGGCCGGCGTTGAGCTTCCGGAAGAAGGCGTCGAGCCGGTCGACGACCGGTGCGTCGCCGCCCATCGCGTCGAACAGGCCGCGCTGGTTGTACGGGACCATCCAGGTGTACTGGGCGCCGTTGCCCTCGGTGTACTGGTCGCCGGAGGCGGGGTCGAAGGCGGTCCAGCTGCCGTCGGCCCGGCGCGGCTGGAGGTAGCGGTTGCCGGGGTTGAAGAGGTTGCGCCAGTTCGCCGAGGCGCGCAGCAGGCGGTCGTGCGCGTCGCCGTCGCCGATCCGGCCGGCCAGCTGGGCCAGGGCGAAGTCGGCGCTGCTGTACTCCAGCGTGCCGGAGACCGGGCCCCACTCGCCGGGGGTGCCGACCGGCAGGTAGCCCTTGGCCTCGTAGGCCGCGTGGCCGGGCCGCTCGTCGTCGTTCTGCCGGCCGTCCAGGGCGGCGCGCAGCAGGCCGGGGGCGTCGAACCGGGTGCCGCCGAAGGCGTGGATACCGGCGGCGATCATCGGCAGCGGGTCGCCGACCATCACGCCGGTGCCGCCGTCGGCCAGCGTCCAGCGGTCGAAGTAGCCGGCCTGGCGGCCCTGGTTGAGCACCGACTGGGCGATGTCGGAGGCCTGCTCGGGGGCCAGCAGGGCGAGCAGCTGGACCTGCGAGCGGTAGATGTCCCAGCCGGAGAAGTCGGCATATTCGACGCTGCCGTTCTCGGTCCGGTGCACCTGGCCGTCCATGCCGGGGTACTGGCCGTCCACGTCGCTGAGCGTGCTGGGGTGCAGCACCGAGTGGTAGAGCGCGGTGTAGAAGGTGCGGCGCTGCTGCTGGGTGCCGCCGCCGACGGCGATCCGGCCGAGCAGGCCGTTCCAGGCCGTCCGGCTCGCGTCGCGCAGCCGGTCGAAGGCCGGCTCGCCGGGCTGCTCCGCCGCCAGGTTGGCGGCCGCGCCGGCCGCGCTGGTGAAGGAGACCCCGACCCGCGCGGTGACGGTGGCGCCGGGCTCGAAGGAGACCATCGCCTCGGCGCCGGACCCCTCGTCGGGCGCCTCCGGGTGCACCGGCTGGTTCGGGCCGTGCTGCGGGCGCTCCTGGGCGGCGGCGGTCCGTGGGGGTTGCGGGGCGATGCCCTCGCTGTGGCCGGTGGCGGAGTGCCGGGAGGTGTCCAGCCGGCCGTTGCGAACCATCCCGGCCCGGGTGAACGGGTGGTCGAACCGCGCGGTGAAGTAGACCCGGTAGTGGTTGGCCGCGCCGCAGAAGCCGCCGCTGTCGGTGAAGCCGGAGATGGTGTCGGTGCCGATCTCCAGCTGCCCGGTGGCCTTGTTGAAGGCCCGTCCGGCGTCCACCGTGAGCGAGGCGGCCTGCCCGGGCGGGTAGCTGAACCGGGCCGCGCCGGAGCGCGCGGTGGTGGTCAGCTCGGTGCGCAGCCCGTTGTCGAAGGTGACCGCGTAGCTGCCGGGCGCGGCGCTCTCCCGGTCGTGCGAGAAGGACTCGTGGCCGACCGGGGTGTCGCCGAGGAACGGCAGGAACGGCACGGTGCCGTAGTCGCCGCAGCCGGCGCCGGAGATGTGGGTCAGGCTGAAGCCGCGGATCCGCTGGTCGTCGTAGAAGTAGCCGCCGTGCTGGTAGGTGACGGTGTCCGGGCTCCACTGCACCATGCCGAGCGGGGCGGTGGCGCCGGGGAAGGTGTTGCCCGCACCGCCGCCGTTGCCGAAGTCGGTGGCGCCCGGCCGGGTGCCGACGAACGTGTTGACGTACTGGGCCGGGTCGCTGACGACCGTTCGGTCCGGGTCGGCCGTATCGGCGGCGGCGGGGGCCGGGAGGCCGGCCGCGGCGGCCAGCAGGGCCGCGGCCACGGCGAGCGGGACCCGGCCCGTTGCGATGATCTGACGGACTCTCATCTGCTCATCGTCCAGTCGTCCCGGGCCGCTGACCGGGCACGACAGGCCCCGGTCCCCCGGTCGGCGCAGCCCGGTCACCCGGACCGCCAGCCGGCCCCGCACCCCCGCGACGCACCAGGTCGCCCCGCCGCTTCAGGTCTAGACCATCCCAGGGTGCCGGGCTACCGTGGGCGCCACGTTCCCCCAGCACCCGGAGCCGCACCGTGCAGTCCTCCGTCCTCGCCTTCGCCACCGACCTGATCGACGAAGGTGCGGACGCCTTCTTCGGCAACCTCACCGACCGGGCCGGGGTCGGCGGCGTCACCCTGGCCTCGGTCTACCACGCGGCCCGCGACGTCTTCCCGCACCACCCGACCCGGGTGGTGCGCTACCTGGAGCCGGGCGCGGCGTACTTCCGCCCGGACCCGGCCCGCTGGGCCGGCCGCCGGCTGGCCCCGGTGGCCGCCGCCGCGATCGGCGACCGCGACCCGTTCGCCGAGGCCGCCGCCGAGACCGCCCGGCGCGGCCTGAAGCTGCACGCCTGGACCGTCTTCTGCCACAACGACCGGCTCGGCTTCCAGCACCCCGACTGCACCCCGGCCAACGCCTTCGGCGACCGCCACCTCACCGAGCTCTGCCCGGCCAACCCGGAGGTCCGCGCGTACGCCCACGGCCTGGTCGACGAGCTCGCCCGGTACGGCGTGGACGCGATCCGCGCCGAGTCGCTGCACTTCCACGGCCTGCGGCACGGCTACCACCACGAGCGCTACTTCGAGCGGCTGGGCGCGGCCGCCGAGGCGCTGCTCGGGATCTGCTTCTGCCCGCACTGCCAGGCCGCCGCCACCGCCGCCGGGGTGGACGCCGGGGCCGCCCGGCAGGGCGCCGCCGCCGAGGTCCGCCGCCGGCTCGCCGACGAGGCGGCCGCCGACCGGCCGGCCGAGCTGGACGCCCTGGCCGGCGGCGCGCTGGCCGCCTACGTGGACGCCTCGGCCGGCACGGTCACCTCACTGGCAGCCGAGCTGACCGAGCGGGCCCGCGCGCACGGCATGCGGCTGAGCTTCATGGACGGCGACGGACCGGGCCGCGGCTGGCTGGCCGGCATCGACCTGCCCGCGCTGGCCCAGGCCGGCGTGGCGGTGGAGACCCTGGGCTACGCCCGGGAGCCCGAGGCGGTCCGGGAGAAGGTGGCCGCGTTCGGGCTGCACGGGGTGGCACCGGCCGACCTGGCGGTGATCCTGCGGCCGATGGCCGAGGACTGCGACGGGCCGGCCAACCTGGCCGCCAAGATCGCGGTGCTGCGCGAGCTGGGGGTGCCGGAGGTCGAGTTCTACAACTACGGCCTGATGCGGCTCTCCTCGCTGGACCGGATCGGCGCTGCGCTGCGCGGCTGACGCGGCGGCAGACCGGCCGCCCTCCCGCTGTACGGCGGGGTCACAGACCCGCCGAACGGCGGGGGTTGGCCAGAGGTCCGGACCACCGGAGCGGCTCGGGACCGCGCGTTTGCTGCGCCACCCGGGCCGGTACGGGTAGGCTTTCCGTGTGATCTTCAAGCGCATCGGCAACGGGCGGCCGTACCCGGATCACGGCCGGACCAGCACCCGCCAGTGGGCGGATGTCGCCCCCCGTCCGGTACAACTCAGCCAGTTGGTGACCACCAAGGGCCAGTTGGACCTGGAGACCCTGCTGGCCGAGGACTCGACCTTCTACGGCGACCTCTTCGCCCACGTGGTCAAGTGGCACGGCGACCTCTACCTGGAGGACGGCCTGCACCGGGCGGTCCGGGCCGCCCTGCAGCAGCGCCAGGTGCTGCACGCCCGCGTCCTCGAGCTCGACTGACAGGGGCTCAGCCCCGGACCGGCCCGCCCAGCGAGACGGGCCGGTCGGCACTGCGGCACGGCCGGGCCTGCGCCGCCCGCCACTCACTCCGGTGAGACCGCCGAATGATCGTCAGTACACCCTTTCGAGTGCTCGGGTGCCCCAAATGATGATCATTTATTACCTTCATCCCGTGAACCGGACTAGGCTGCTGACCACGGTCGCCCCGCACCGCGGCAGCCCTGCCGCCCCCGAACGGTCGACCGCGCCCGACGCGCCCGTCATCCACCGGCACGGCTGCCCTAGGACCAGGGGAGACAGACTGTGAGCATGTTGACTCCCCAGGGATTGAAGGGGAAGCAGTTCCGGATCACCGGCACCAGCTACCCCCGGCTCGGCCCGCCGCCGCGCCGCCGCCGACGGGTGCTGGCGGTGATCGGCTCGGTACTCGCCCTCGCCCTGATCGCGCTCGGCGGCGTGCAGCTGGTGGACATCTTCACCGGCAAGGCCAAGCACGGCGCCACCCAGGCCTGCGCCAGCGCCCACCCGAGTGCCGGGGCCACCGGCAAGCCGATGGCCGCGCCGGCCAACGCCGCCTCGGGCTCGGCCCCGGCCTCGCCCGGCGCGAGCGCCTCCGCCTCGCCGTCCGCGCTCGGCAGCCCGCTGCCCGCGGTCACCGCCGTGCCCTCGCCGCAGGCCGTCACGGTCAACGTGCTCAACTCGACCGACAAGGCCGGTCTGGCCGCGCACACCGCGGACGAGCTGAAGAAGCGGGGCTTCATCGTCGGCAAGGTCGGCAACGCCCCCGCCACGCTGCAGAAGAAGGTACCCGGCAGCGCCGAGGTGGTCGGCGGCCAGTCCGGCGCGGCGGCCGCCGCACTGCTCGGCGCCCAGGTGGCCGGGGCCGCCACCCTGGACGACGGCCGGACCGACGGCTCGGTGGACTTCGTGATCGGCGACGGGTTCACCGCGCTGCTCGACCCGAACGCGGCCGCCGCGGCGCTGGCCGACGCCACCAAGCCCTCGCCCACCCCCAGTCAGGTGCCCGGCAGCTGCTGAGACCGCACGACGGAGGCCGCCATCCCCGCGCTCGGGGGTGGCGGCCTCTCCGTCTGCCTGGCGCGGGGGCTCAGCCCGCGGTGCCGTACAGCCGGTCGCCGGCGTCGCCGAGGCCCGGCACGATGTAGCCGTGCTCGTTCAGCCGCTGGTCCAGCGCGGCGGTGACCACGGTCACCGGCAGCCCGGCCAGCTCCTTCTCCATCACCGCCACGCCCTCCGGCGCGGCCAGCAGCACCACGGCCGTCACATCGGTGGCGCCGCGGTCGATCAGCAGCCTGATCGCCGCGACCAGGGTGCCGCCGGTGGCCAGCATCGGGTCCAGCACGTAGACCTGGCGGCCGGACAGGTCGTCCGGCATCCGGGTCGCGTAGGTGGAGGCCTCCAGGGTCTCCTCGTTGCGCACCATGCCGAGGAAGCCGACCTCGGCGGTCGGCAGCAGCCGGGTCATCCCGTCCAGCATGCCGAGGCCGGCCCGCAGGATCGGCACCACCAGCGGGCGCGGGTAGCTGAGCCGGGTGCCGGTGGTGACCGCGACCGGGGTGGTGATCTCGACCTCGTCGGTCCGCACGTCCCGGGTGGCCTCGTACGCCAGCAGCGTGACCAGCTCGTCGGTGAGGCGACGGAAGGTCGGTGAGTCGGTGCGCTCGTCGCGCAGCGTGGAGAGCTTGTGGGCGACCAGGGGGTGGTCGACGACGTGGATCCGCATAGAGCGACCTTAAGCCCTCGGGGTCGGAGCACCGGCCGCGTCGCGCTCCGGCCGGTGTGGCCTGCTGTGGTATCGAACCGGGACTTCTGGGAAAGTCGGAGAGTATGAAGAGGATGCCGGAGAGGAACCCCGCGCAACCCGCCGATCCGGACGGGTCCGCGGCGCCGGCCGACCCGCCGGAGACCGAGTCCGAGCGGCGCCGCCGCCGGGCCGTCTTCCTGCGCGAGCTGGCCGAGGCGCGCGAACTGCGGGCCCGGGTGCAGCCGCGCAAGACCAAGGAGCGCAGGATGCGGGAAGCGCTCCGCATGCGGACCTTCCGGATCTGACACGATCACCGGGCCCGGACCGGCGAATCCACGCCACCAGCAGCGCTCCCACGGGCCGAATCCGACACGACCTGGGAAGACGCGCTGCCGAACACTCCCCGCGAGGCCTGGCTATCTGTCACGATTCCGATGGGACGGTCCGAACAGCGGACCGCCTCTGGTGCGGGGGCGGCCAGACCGCGTTCGCCCGTGACCGCCAACGGCCGAGACCATTTGGGAGTGTCCCTGGTGGCGTACTTCGCTGCAGTGCTTGCTCGCACCGAGGACGGGTGGGATGTGAGCGAGACCGAGCTGGACAACGTCGAGACCCTTGCCGACCTTGCAGACCTGGCGCGCGAGGCGGCACAGGACGACGACACGGTTCTTGTCTTCATCGAGCAGGAGGACTCATGGTTCGCCGTCGTCCGGGTGGACGGCGAGGAGGACCCGCGGATCTTCGTCTCCGACGCGGCCGCGGCGGCCCGCAGCTCCTACGGCGACGTGGTGCTGACCGAGGAGCTGGTCGGCCGGGCCGGGGACAGTGAGTTCGAGGATCTGGACAGCCTGGTGACCGAGCTGGAGAGCAGCGAGGACGCCGAGCTGGCCACCGAGGAGGAGGACGAGGACGAGGCCCCGCTGACCGGTCCCGGCGGCGTGCCGGTCGGCCCGCTGGGGGACTCCGAGCTGCTGGCCGAGTTCGGCGTGGCGGCCGGCGACCTGCTGGAGCTCAGCGGCGACAGCGGCGGCTCGGGCGACGCGCTCGCCGAGATCGCCGAGGCGCTTGGCTGCGGCGAAGTACTGGAGGCGGTGCGCTGAGGCCGGTCGGCGGGGTGGGACTGCGGGTGCCCGACACTGGAGGGATGCAGCCCCACCTCGACCTCGACCTCGCTCCGCTGCCCGCACCGGTCCGCCCGGACCCGGTCCGCGACCCCTGGGAGCCGGCCATGCGGCTGGCCCTCGCGGAGGCCGAGCTGGCCACCGCCACCGGCGACATCCCGGTCGGCGCCCTGGTGCTCGGGCCGGACGGCACCGTCCTCGGCCAGGGCCACAACGAGCGCGAGGCCACCGGCGACCCGACGGCCCACGCCGAGGTGGTCGCGATCCGCGCGGCGGCGACCGCCCTCGGCTCCTGGCGACTGACCGGCTGCACCCTGGTGGTCACCCTGGAGCCCTGCACCATGTGCGCGGGCGCCATCGTCCTCGCCCGCCTCGACCGCGTCGTCTACGGCGCCCGCGAGCCGAAGACCGGCGCCGACGGCTCCCTCATCGACGCCCTGCGCGACCCCCGCCTCAACCACCGCCCCGAGATCATCACCGGCGTCCTCGCCCCCACCTGCGCCGCCCAGCTGCGCGGCTTCTTCACCCCGCACCGCTGACCGGCCGCGGGAACGGATTTCTCCCCGCCCGCCCCGTCCGGTAGAGTCTCCTCTCGGTAGCGTGTCCGAGCGGCCAAAGGAGCACGCCTCGAAAGCGTGTGTGGGGGCAACTCCACCGTGGGTTCGAATCCCACCGCTACCGCCAGAACGTAGGGCCCCGACCGTCAGCGGTCGGGGCCCTACGTCGCGTTGGCCGGGGAGGGGTTGCAGGTGGTGACCGTTGACGAGGTGCTGCGGCTGATCGGCAGGCTCCGGGTGCACCACTCGGAGAACGGGCCGGCCCGGCACCAGCCGATCACCCTGCTCTGGGCGATCGGCCGGGCGGCCTCGGGCGAGCCCCGGCTGACCCGCTGGCGCTCGGCGCACGGCGAACTCGGCGACCTGCTGGAGCGGTACGGACGGCCGGGTGCCACGCCGACTCCCGAGTTCCCGTTCATCGCACTGCACCGGTCCGGCCTGTGGAGCCTGGAGGGCTTCACCGGTGAGGTGCCGGCGGCCCGCGGCTCGGCGGCGACCCGTTGGATCACCGCCCAGAACCCGCGCGGCGGCCTGACGCCCGAGGTCCACGCGCTGATGGCCGGCGATCCGGAGGCCCGCGAGGCGGTGGTGCGGCACCTGCTGGAGTTGTTCGGCCCGGAGCAGCGGACGGCGCTCCTCGCCGAACCGGGCCTGCGCGGCGCCGCGCCGACCGCGGAGTTCATCCCGGCCGAACGGCACGCCACCGCGCGCAGCACCGTGACCCCCGCGGCCGGGGAGCGGGAGGCGGTGCGGCAGGAGGGCGGGCTGAGCGCGGCCTACGAGGAGTTCCTGGTGGCGCGGGGTCATGTGACGGGCCGTTACCGGATCACCGTCCCGAGCACCGGCGACAGCTTGCAGACCGACCTCTTCGACCGGACCGCCGACGTGCTCTATGAGGCCAAGGGCGACCCCGGGCGGGAGGCCGTGCGGATGGCGATCGGCCAGTTGCTGGACTACCGGCGTCACATCGGGCGCCCGGACGCGCGGCTGGCGATACTGCTGCCGGGGATGCCGGACCAGGACGTGCGGGAGTTGATCGGCAGCGTCGGCATCGCCCTCGTGGTCAAGGACGGCGACGGGTTCCACGGCTACCCCGTAGGAGAGTAGGTCCCCCGATGCTCTGGTACGCCGCCTACGGCTCCAACATGGCCCGGGCACGCTTCGCCTGCTACGTCCAGGGCGGCCGGCCGCCCGGCGGGGCGCGCGAGTATCCGGGGTGCCGGGACGGGCGGATGCCCGAGGCGGACCGGGCGGTGACGCTGGCCGGGCGGTTGTTCTTCGCCGGGGTGTCGCAGGTGTGGGGCGGGGGGCGGGCGTTCTTCGAGGCGGGCGGCGGGGAGGTGCCGGCGCGAGCGTACCGGGTGACGGCGGGGCAGTTCGCGGATGTCGCGGCGCAGGAGATGTACCGGGAGCCGGGCGGTGCCGAGCTGGATCTGGCGGAGGTGCTGGCGCGGGGGCGGGTCGTGCTGGGGCCGGGGCGGTACGAGACCCTGGTGCTGGCCGGCTGGGTGGCGGGGGAGCCGATGGTCACCTTCACCTCGCCGTGGGGGGCGGACGGGGCGGAGCTGAACGCCCCCAGTGCGGCGTACCTGCGGCAGTTGGCGGCGGGGCTGCGGGAGGCGCACGGGTGGGGGCGGGAGCGGATCGCCGGTTATCTGGCGGCGCGGCCGGGGGCGGCGGGTCTCTGGTCGGCGGAGGCGGTGGCCCGGGTGCTGGTGTAGGCGAGGACGCGTTCGGCGGCGAGTTCGCCGGAGCGGGCGGCGGATTCGGAGTTGGGGCGCAGCGGCAGCCAGTCCCCGGCGTACTCGATCGGCTGCAGCGGGCGGTTGGCGAAGACCGGGCGCAGCCGCAGTGCCTGCGGGGTGGCCTCGGGCAGGCCGAGCGGGTGGCGGAAGACGTGGGCGGAGCGCAGTGCCCGGGGCAGGCCGGGCAGGAAGCGGGCGGCCTCGGTGGTGGCGGCGGTGACCACTTCGGTGTCGGGGGCGGTGAGCAGGTCGGGGAGGGCCGCGGGGGCGATCAGCAGCGAGACCAGGCCGCGCCCGGCCGGAGCGCGGCCGGGCACCTTCAGGTGGTCGATGATCACGCCGGAGACCAGCCGGCTCTCACTGCCGGGCACGATCACGCCGTAGCTGGGCGCCCGGGTGGGCGAGGGCAGCGGGCGGTCGAGCAGGCAGGCGACCTTGAGCATCGGGGTGTAGCCGGCGGCGGCCAGGTAGGGCCGCTCGTGCTCGGGCAGGTCGGGCCGCAGCGCGAGGATCTGCGGTGCGGGCAGCGCGAGCACGGCCTGACGTGCCGTCAGTACCCGCCCGTCGGTGAAGGCGAGCCGGACACCGCCGGGGCACGCGGTGGCCTCGGCGAGCGGGCTGTCCAGGGTGACCGGGTGCGGCAGCCGCGCGGCCAGCGCCCGGGTCAGCGAGTCCATGCCGTCCCGGTAGCTGAGCCAGCGCGCGCCGACGCCGCTGCCGGCCAGCAGCACGGCCATCGGGCCGATCGCCGTGCGGGCGGTGTCCCAGCCGAAGAAGCAGCCGGCCAGCGGCTGGAGCAGCGCGTCGTACAGGTCGGGGTGGTAGCGGGCGCCGAGCCGGGCCACGGTGAGGTCGCCGAACGGGGTGGCCTCGGGGTGGTCCAGGTCGGTGGCGCGGGCGAGCGCGGCGCTGAACCGCAGCCAGTCCAGCCGGCCGCGCAGCGACATGCCGGCGCCGCTGAGCAGGCCGCGCGGGTGGCCGAGGTACGGGTGGGCCCGGCCGCCGCGCCAGAGCGCCAGCGGGTGGCGGACCTCCAACAGGTCGGCCGGGGTGAGCCCGCTCTCCCGGATCAGCCGCCAGGTGGCGGGGTAGCCGCGGGCGGCCAGGGTCTCGGCGCCCTCGTCGACCAGGTGGCCGTCGTGCCGGCTGCTGGCCATCCGGCCACCGACCCGCCCGGCGGCCTCGAAGACCCGCACCGAGCGGCCGGCCCGGGTGAGCAGGTGGGCGGCGGCGAGGCCGGCCAGGCCGGCACCGATCACGGCGACGTCGAGATCGGGGGTGGTCATGGAAGCTCCTCGCGACAGTTCGTCAGGTCCAGCGACCGCTGCCGTAGGCACCGGCTCCGGACAGGTAGCGCTCGCGCAGCAGGTGGCGGCGGACCTTGCCGGTGCCGGTGCGGGGCAGCGCCTCCCAGCCGAGCAGCACCGGCTCGGCCAGCGACGGCAGGTCGCGCACGGCGTGCCGCCAGCGGCCGGGGTCGAGCCGGTCGTCCCGGGTGACCAGCAACGGCAGCGGCGGCTGCCCGGGGCCGGCCCAGAGCACCACCGCCTCCTCCACCTCGGGCAGCCGCTCGTGCAGCACGTCCTCCAGCTCGACGCAGCTGCCCTCGGGCAGCATGTCCACCTCGCGGTCGAGCAGCCGGACGGTGCCGGCGCGGGTGCGCACCCCGAAGTCGCCGGTGTTGAACCAGCGGCCGTCGAGCTTGTCGGCCCAGCGCTCGGGCTCCCCCAGGTAGCCCTGGCAGAGCCCGGGCACCCTGGCCTGCAGCACTCCGGGCCGGCCGCGCCGCACCCGCTGCCCGGTGACCGGGTCGACCACGCGCAGCCCGACCCAGCCGGGCACCGGGCTGCCGAGGTCCCGGGTGGTGGGGTGGCGCTGGTCGCGGCGGGCCAGCGAGCGGCGGACCAGGAAACGGAAGGTCAGCGGGCCGGTCTCGCTCTGGCCCCAGGCCTGCATCCAGACCGGGTGCCGGCGCCGGCTGGCCGCCAGGAACTCCCGCACGGTGGGCGGGTGCACCGCGTCGAAGGTGCTGATGAACAGCCGCACCGCGGCGAACGCGCCGTCCGCCGCCCGCGGCTGCCACTGCTGGTAGGTGGCGGGCAGCGCCTCCAGCACGGTCGGCGGGTGCCGGTGCAGCAGCGGCAGCGCGGACTCGGGTTCCGGGTCGGCGACCAGCAGCGCGGTGCGCGGGCGGGCCCAGAGCGCGGAGACGGTCCAGGAGACGCCGCGGCCGTGGGCGAAGGAGACGGCACTCGCCACGGTGTCCTCGGCGCGCACCGAGGTGACCGGCCAGCGGCGCGTCTCGAACCCGGTGATCCGCCGGATCAGGCTGGTGGTGGAGTGCACCACCAGCTTGGGCAGTCCGGTGGTGCCGGAGGTGTGGATCACCACCAGCGGATCGTCGTCCGCGCGCCGGTGCACGGCCGGGACGGCGCCGCCGCGCAGCGTGGCCAGGTCGATGGCACCGGGCGCCGGGCCGTCCAGGCAGAGGGTGCGCAGCTTGGGCCGGCGCACACCCAGTGCCAGGGTGTAGCGGTCGGAGACCAGCACCCTGGGCTCCAGCCGGGCCAGCAGCGCGGCGAGCGCGTCGGGCCCCAGGTGGCTGGAGAGCAGCGCCGGGACCGCACCGATCCGGGCGGCCGCGGCTGCCAGCAGCGGGTAGTCCCAGTGGTTGCGCTTGTGGACCGCCACCCGGTCGCCGGGGCGCACCCCGGCGGCGGTCAGCGCGGCGGCGGTCTCCCGGACCAGTGCGGCCAGTTGCGGCACGGTCCACTCGCAGCCGGCCTCGGGCGCCAGGTCGAGCGGGCGGCTGAGCCGGACCACGGTGGGCGAGTCGCGCTCGGCCAGGGTGTCGAAGAGCGGCCCGAGGTCCAGCGGCCGGGGTCGCAGCAGTCTCACGCCGCACCGCCGTTGAGCAGGCAGGCGGCGATCAGCAGGGCGGTACAGACCCGGTGGGTGTGGATGCCGAGCCGGCGGGCCCGCAGGATCTCCCGGGAGCCGGCCACCAGGCCGAGGGTGAACTGCCCGGCCCGCAGCACGATCACCGGCACAGCGAGGGCGGCGAACCACCGCGGCGCGGCGCCGAGTTGGGCCGGCAGCACCAGCAGCGCGGCCTCGACCAGCGAGAGCGCCGCGACGAAGAGCGCGTTGCCGGCCGGCGGGGCGAGCACGGCGACGGTGCGACGGCCGACCGCGCGGTCCCCGGCGATGTCGTTGACGTTGGAGTAGACGCCGAACAGCAGCGGGCCGAGGCCGAAGACCAGGCCGAGCACCAGCGCGAAGCCGTCGGCCCGCCCGGTGACCAGGCCGTAGGGCGCGAGCACGAAGACCCAGCCGTAGGCGGCGAGCAGGAACTCCTGCCAGCCGCGGTAGCTGAGCCGCAGCCACCAGGAGTACTGGAACCCGGCGAACAGGCAGAGACCGGTCGCCGTCACCGCCCACCACGGCCGGTGCGGAGCGACCGCCAACGCGAGCCCCCAACAGGCGAACTGGACGGCGATCGCGCTCCAGGCGAAGCGCACCGCCTGCGCCTCGCCGAGCGCCCCGGTGATCAGCGGCTTGCGGGCCAGCCGCCGGGCGGGCGCGTCGGGGCCGTAGTTGGCCGCGTCGCTGCCGTCCCGGTAGCCGGTGACGTCGTCGAAGGAGCAGAGGCCGGCGAACATCGCCACGCCGCCGACCAGGAAGAGCCCGAGCACCGCCCAGCCGTCCGCGCCCAGCGGCTCGCCGGGCAGCAGCATGGCCAGCAGCAGCGGGGTGGCCAGGTAGTAGTCGTAGATGTCCAGCTTGGCCAGCCGGACGTAGACCCGCCAGCTCGGCGCGTACCCGGGCCGGGCCAGGACTGCTGTGTGGTCCACGGGGGTTGGGGTTCCTCTCAGGTGAAGGCGGGCCGCCGGGCCTGCACCGAGTACATGGCGCAGGAGGCGGCGGAGAACTCCGGGTGGCGCATCACCGCACGCACCGCGTCGAGCTGCCGGTCCGTCAGACCCTGCTCCAGCAGCCGGTGGCGGAGCGTGCGGGTGTGGCTGACCAGCAGCTCAAGGCCGGGGTGCCCGGCCCGCCAGAGCACCACCCGGGGCTGCGGGTCGACCGCGCAGAAGCCGGCCGCGCGCAGTTCGGCGGCGGCCTTGCGGCCCCACTGCGGATCGCCGCCGGCGGCGGCGAAGGCGCGGTTCTTGGCGGCCAGGAAGGTCTCGTAGAGCTCGGCGGAGGCGGCGTCGGGTGCGGTGAGCACCGGGCCGTAGGAGACGTCGAACTCGTCGACCTGCAGCCAGCCGCCGGGCTTCAGCGCGGTCAGCAGCCGGGCCAGCACCGCCGCGCGGTCCGGCAGCAGTTGCAGCACCAGCCGGGCGTGCGCCAGGTCGAACTCGCCCTCGGGCAGCGGGTCACGGGTGATGTCGTGGCGCATGGCCCGCAGTCCGGGGACCTCCGGGATGCGCTCGGGCGCCAGGTCGGTGGCCAGCACCCGGCCGCCCGGGGCGGTGCGTTCGGCCAGCCAGCGGGCGATCTCCCCCTCGCCGGCGCCGACTTCGAGGCAGTGCCAGCCGTCGGTCAGGCCGGTGGCGGCCAACCGCTCGATGGTGAAGGGGTCGTAGGCGGCGGAGCGGCTGGCGGCCTGGTCGCCGACCCGGTCGCCGAGGGCGGCGAAGACGTAGCGGCTCTCGGCCGTGGTGGGGGACATCGGTTCCTATGCAGACGGACGGGAACAAGCGGCGGGAGCCGCCGACGAGTCGGCGGCTCCCGGACTTCGCTGGGATCAGGCGAAGTTGGCGTCGAAGACACCCTGGGCGCGGGGCTGGAACTTGACCTCGCCGGTGATGCCCTCGAAGTTGCGGGTGCCACCGTTGACCACACCGGTGAAGCCGTTCTCGTTCGGCGCGGCGGCGTTGTCGCTGATCGGCAGCACGGCGCTGAAGGAGATCTCGCCCTGGTTGTTGATCCGGATGATGCCGGTGCAGTACGCGGTGTCCGAGGTGGCGCCGATCTGGTCCTTCGCACAGATGTCGTACGCGGTGCCGATCACGTTGCCGCCGGAGTCCTTGACCCGGGCGGTGCCACCGAAGGTGGAGCCGACCTGCTGGGCGGCCGAGGCCTCGTCGTTGGTGCCCGTGAAGTCCAGGGTCAGGGCCTGCACCGAGGCGACGCGGTGCGCCGCGGGGGCGTTGTCAGCGAGGGCCGGAACGCTCAGCGCGCCGACCGTACCCACGACCAGACCGGCGACCGCGAAGCCGACGGAGCGCTTGATCGTGACTCGTTGCATGGGTCCTCCTAGGACATTTCGGGCCGAGTGCCCGAGTTCGGCGCTAGTTGATCACAGCAGACTCACAACTCGTCACTCTCCGTGGCGCGGGCGGGTCGATCGCACCCGATCCCCTGGGGCCCTTGCACGCCAAGGGATCTTGGTCACGGGTCGGCGCGCGAAACGCCCGATCGGCCGGTCACCGGCTTCACTCGGACGGGGCGCCTCCTTCACCCGAACGGCGGCCGTGGAGCGGGCCGCCGCTACAACTCCTTCCAGGGCGCCGGAAAGGATGACTATCCATCAACTTGGTTCAAACGGCGGCAAACTCGCACACAACGTCGGCGATCCGCTGCACCTGCGCATCCGTCAGATGGGGGTACACCGGGATCGACAGCGCCCGTTCGGCCGCTCGGTCCGCGGCCGGCCAGGCGTCACCCGGCCGGACCAGCGGGGCGAAGGCGGGCTGCCGTGGCAGCGCCTGCGGGTAGTAGGCGTGCGAGGCGATCCCGTGGGCCGCCAGGTGCCCGGCCAGCTCCGCCCGCCGCTCCACCAGCAACGTGTACACGTAGTAGCAGCGCCCCTCGGTGCCGGGCGGCGGCGGCTGCACGCCGCGCTCCGCCAGCGGCGCGAACCGCTCGGTGTAGTAGGCGGCGATCTCGGCCCGGCGGGCCAGCCGGGCCGGCAGCCCGGGCAGCCGGTGGCGCTGGAAGGCGGCCTGCAGCTCGTCGAACCGGCTGTTCCAGCCGACCCGGTGGTGCAGGAACCGGTGGCGGCCGTCCTGCCCGTGGTTGCGCAGCATCCGCACGGTGCGGCCGATCTCCGGATCCCGGGTGACCACCGCGCCGCCCTCCCCCGGCATGCCGAAGCTCTTCACCTGTACGAAGGAGTAGACCCCGGCCTCGCCCCAGAGCCCGGCCGGCCGCCCGGCCAGCACCCCGCCCTGGGCCACCGCCGAATCCTCCACCAGCCGCAGGCCGTGGGCCCGCGCGAGCGCCGCGAAGGCCGGCAGGTCGGCCAGCACCGAGAACATGTGGGCCGGCATCAGCGCCTTGGTGCGCGGGGTGATCCGGCGCTCGGCGTCCGCGGGGTCGGCGGTCATGGTCCACGGGTCGATGTCGCAGAAGACCGGCCGGGCACCGAGCGCCAGCACGCTGGAGGCCAGCGGCGCGCAGCCGAAGGCCGGCACCACCACCTCGTCCGCCGGTCCGATCCCGAGCGCAGCCAGCACCAGGATCAGTCCGCTGGTCCCGCTGGAGCAGGCCACCACGTCGGCCGCGCCCAGCTGCTCGGCCAACTCCCGCTCCAGCAGGGCAGTCTGCTCGCCCAGGATGAACCGCTGGCTCGGCCCGGTGCCGATCTCCCGCAGCAGCCGCAGCAGTTCGGCCCGGTCGCCGTCGAAGAGGTCGGGCGGGAAGAACGGGATCCCGGTCAGCTCGGTGGTGGTCACCGGCCCTCCCGGTGGAACGCGCGGATCAGGTCGCAGACTGCGTCGAGCTGGCCCTCGGACAGCTCGGGGTGCAGCGGCAGCGCCAGGGTGCGCCGGCAGGCCGCCTCGGCGTGCGGGAACTGGCCCGGCCGGTGGCCGAGTTCGGCGAAGCAGGGCTGGGCCGGCAAGGTCGAGGGGTAGTAGACCTCGGTCTCCACGCCGTGTGCGGCCAGGTGGGCGGCCAGCTCGTCGCGCCGCTCGGTCTCGATCAGGTAGACGTAGAAGACCTGGCCCTCGACCCCGCCCACCGGCGGCCGCCGGAGCACTCCGGGCACCCCGGCCAGCCGCTCCTCGTAACCGGCGGCGAGCTCGGCCCGGCGGGCGATGTCGGCGTCCAGCCGGGTCAGCTTGGCCAGCAGCACGGCCGCCTGGAGGTCGTCCATCTTGCTGTTGAAACCGGGCAGCGAGCTGGCCGTGTTGATGGTCCGGAAGTCGCCGATGGTGCGGCCGGGCCGGCCGTGGTGGCGCAGCGCGTCCACGGTGGCGGCGATCGCGTCGTCGTCGGTGAGCACGGCGCCGGCGTCGCCGATCGCGCCCAGCGTCTTGGTCGGGAAGAAGGAGAGCACCCCGCCGGCGCCGAACAGCCCGGCGTGCCGGCCGCCGACCCGCATGCCGATCGCCTCCGCGCTGTCCTCCACCACGGTCAGCCCGCGCCGCCCGGCCAGTGCGCCGAGCCCGGCCAGGTCGGCGGTGCGGCAGAACAGGTGGACGGGCATGACGAACCTGGTCCGCCCGGTCAGCGCCGCCTCCGCCGCGGCCGGGTCCAGCCCGTAGGTCGCCGGGTCGATGTCGGCGAAGACCGGTCGCCCGCCGGCCAGCACCACCGAGGTGGCGGAGGCGGCGAAGCTGAAGGCCGGCAC
The DNA here is from genome assembly GCF_042869935.1 of Kitasatospora sp. NPDC006697. Classification (NCBI taxonomy): domain Bacteria; kingdom Bacillati; phylum Actinomycetota; class Actinomycetes; order Kitasatosporales; family Streptomycetaceae; genus Kitasatospora; species Kitasatospora sp. NPDC006697. The sequence continues at coordinate 343,497 of NZ_JBIAGU010000003.1, read as the reverse complement.
CACCACCTCGTCGCCGGGCGCCAGTCCGGCCGCGCGCAGCAGCAGCACCAGCGCGTCGGTGCCGCTGTTGACCCCGATCACGTGCCGGGCGCCGGTGTACTCGGCCAGCGCCCGCTCCAGCTCGGCCACCTGCCGGCCGTGCGAGAACTTGCCGTCGTCCAGCACCTCCACGGCGCGCCGCTCGATCAGCGGCCACAGCTCGGCGAAGCCGCGGGCCTGGGTGAAGAACGGCACGGCCGGACCGGCTCCGGCCTGCCGCGGCAGCGCACCGGTGGTGCCGGGTGCGGTGGGTGGCTGTGGCAACGGCCCGCCTCTCTCGGTCGCGGATCGGGTCCCGATGGCCACCGAGGCTATGTCAACTCGTGGGCGACGTACCGTCAAAAGAGTGCTCATCAGCCATAAACCACTCTTTAGTGAACCTAACAGCCCAAAGCGAGTTGACTTGGCGTCAGCATGATCGGCACGCTGGCGCCGCGGGCCCGCTGCGCCCGCTCCCCCGGCCCCCGAACTCCCTCGCCCCGAACTCCCGTTCCCGTCCCGGAGGTGGCACCGCGCGATGTTCCGCACCCTGATCGTCGGCCTCGGGCGGGCGGGTGCCGGTCTGCACCTGCCGGTGCTGCTGCGGCTGCGGCGCGAGCCCGGACGGCTGTTCGCCGACGCCCCGCTGCTCGGCGTGGATCCCGGTGCGGCCGCCTTACCGGAGTCGCCGGAGCTGCGTCTGCTGCCCTCGCTGGCCGCCGCCCGGCGGCAGCTCGATCCGGACCGGACCGTGGTGCACATCTGCACCCCGCCGCTGCGGCGCACCGAACTCATCAGCGAGGTAGCCGAATTGGGATTCCGGCGGCTGATCGTGGAGAAGCCGCTGGCGGCCGGTCCGGAGGATCTGGCGGCGCTGGACGAGCTGGTGCGGCGGGCCCGGTTGGAGGTGCTGGTGGTGGCCCCCTGGCTGGCCAGCGGGCTGACCGACCGGCTGGCCACCCTGGTCGGCACCGGCGACCTCGGCGAGCTGCGGCGGATCACGGTGCGCCAGCACAAGCCGCGGTTCCGCCGCTCGCTGGCCGACCGCGGCCACCCGACCGCCTTCGACGTCGAGATGCCGCACGCCCTCGGCGTGGCCCTGCGGCTGGCCGGGGACGGCGAGGTGGTGCAGGCCGACTGGCGCGACCTGCGGGTGGCCGGCCAGGTCCGCCCGGCGCTCGGCAGCGCCCGGCTGGTGCTGGCCCACCACGCCGGCGCCCGCACCGAGATCGTCTCCGACCTGGCCTCCCCGGTCCGCGAGCGGCGGATCACGCTGCGCTTCGCCCGGGCCACCGCGACCGGCCACTTCGCCGCCGGCGCCGATGACGAGTACGCCCAACTCCGGATCGGCGGGCGGCGGGTGAGCAGCCACGACGTCTTCCCCGACGACGCCTTGAGCAGCTACCTGCGGCGCGCCTACGCCCGCTTCCTGGCCGGCCCGGTGCCGCCGCGGGTCGAGTTCGACACCCAGCTGAGGGTGGTCCGGCTGCTGAGCGACGCCAAGCGGCTCAGCGGCGCGGACCTGATCATCGGATCGGCCGATACCGAACGGGAGTTGTCCTATGTCCACTGAGCTGTCCCCCGAGCTGACCACCGGCAACTCGCCCCCGCGGGACGGCGCCGCCGAGCCCCGGCTGCAGCGCGTCGGCTACTGCGGGATCACCGACGAGGCCGCCCCCGAGCTGGCCGGACAGCTCGCCGCCGCTCGCGAACTCGGCTGGCAGGCGATCGAGTTGCGCACCGTGGACGGCCAGCCGCTGGAGCTGCTGAACGGACCGGCGTTCGCCCGGGCCGCGGCCCGGATCGCCGAGGCGGGCCTGCGGGTGCCGGTGGTCGCCTCCCGGATCGGCGGCTGGGCCCGCCCGGTCAGCTGCGACCTGGACCAGGAGCTGGCCGAACTCGCCGTGCTGGCGGACCGCTGCGCGGCCCTCGGCAGCGGCTACCTGCGGATCATGTCCTACCCCAACGACGGCCTCACCGAGGTGGACTGGGAGCGCGAGGTGCTGCGCCGGGTGCGCGTGCTGGCCCGCGCCGCCGCCGACCTGGGCGTGGTGCTGCTGCACGAGAACTGCTCCGGCTGGGCCGGCCGCGACCCGGCCCGGGCGCTGCGTCTGCTGGACGCGGCCGGCACCGAGTCCTTCGGCCTGCTCTTCGACACCGGCAACGGCGCCGCCCACGACTACCGGGCCCTGGAGATGCTGCGCACCCTGGCCCCCTACGTGCGGCACGTGCAGGTGAAGGACGCGGTGGCCACCGCCGCCGGCGTCGAGTACCGGGTGCCCGGCGAGGGCGCGGCCGAGGTGGACCGCTGCCTGCGGCTGCTGCTGGAGGTCGGCTACCAGGGCCACTGGTCGATCGAGCCGCACCTCGCCGTCCGCCCGCACGAGGGCTTCCGGGACGAACCGGCCCGCTGCCGCGCCCTCTTCGCCCGCTGCGGACAGGCGCTGCGCGAGCTCGCCGAGGCGGCCGCGGCCGAGGGCGGCCACTGGCGGGGCAGCGCGGCCGGCCTGGAGTGGACGGCGCCGTGCTGACCGCCCCGGAGCCCGCGCCCGGCACCACCGCGCTGATCACCGAGCCGGACCGGGCCCTGCTGCTGGACCTGCTCGCGCTGCCCACCACCGGCCCGCTGGAGGGCGGCACCCCGCGGCTCTGGGAGGCCCAGAAGCGCTATGCGGCCGCGGCCGCCCCGCTCGGCTTCGACACCGTGCGGCACGGCCCGCCGGACCGGGCCTGGGTCGAACTGCCGGACGTGCCGCGCCCGGTGCGCGACGCCGCCGACGACCCGGGCTTCCTCGCCGAGCAGCCCTCGCTGCTGTTGCGGCTCGGCCCGGCCGGCGCCCCGCGCGAGCGCACCGTGATGTTCAACGTGCACCTGGACACCGTGGCCGGCCTGCAGCCGGTCCGGCACGACCCGGGCACCGACACCTTCCACGGCCGCGGCGCGGTGGACGCCAAGGGCCCGGCCGTTGCCCTGCTGGCCGGCCTGCGGGCCGCGCTGGCCGCCCGGCCGGGGCTGGCCGCACGCACCACCGTGCTGCTGCAGGCCGTGGCGGGCGAGGAGGGCGGTGCACTGGGCACCATCGGCACCCGCCCGCTGGTCGCGGCCGGCCACTTCGGCCGGCTGAACGTCTTCTGCGAGCCCACCGGCAACCGGGCGCTGACCCGCTGCACGGCCGCGATGACCGCCCGGATCACCACCGACGGCCAGGACGCGGTGGACGACCGCCCGTCGGCCGGCCACAACGCCACCGTGCTGCTCGGCTTCCTGGCCCAGCACCTGGCCGGCGCCGTCGCCCCGGGCGAGGGCCGGCTCTGCATCGCCGGCCTGCACACCGGCCACCTGCACAACCGGGTCTACGGCAAGGGCGAGCTGCTGATCAACCTGGCCTACCCGGACCTGGCCACCGCGGCCCGGCTCGAACAGGCCGTCACCGAGGCGCTGGCCGACGGCCTGCGGGCCTTCGCCGACCGCTTCGCCGCCAACCCGCTGCTGGCCCGCACCGCCGTGGACGCGGCCCGGATCACCCGGCTGGACTGGCTCAAGCGCGGCCTGCCGGCGCTGCGCCCGGCGGCCGGGGACGGCTGGCTGACCGGCCTGCTGGAGCGGGCCGGGATCGCCGGCTGGCCGGACGGGGAGCCCGGCTTCACCTGCGACGCGATCTGGCTGGCCGGCCATCCGGGCACCGCCACCGCCGTGCTCGGCCCGGGCACGCTGGCCGGCAACCACGCCCACGCGGACGGCGAGTTCGTGCGCACCGCCGAGCTGAACGGCTTCGCCCGCGCGGTGCGCGACCTGCTCTGCGCCTTCGACGCCGACCACAGTCCCGGACCGCTGTCCGCCCACCTACCCACCCAGGAGGCCCGCGCCGCATGTCGCTGACCACCCCCACGCTCGACGACCGGCACGCCGAGGGCGACGGTGCCCGGCTCGGCACCGCCCCGCCCGGCCCGCGCCCCGGCGCTGCCGTCCGCTACCCGGAGCTGCTGCGGTTCACCGCCGAGGTGTTCGCCACCCGCGGGCTGCCGGCCGCCCGGGCCAGGACGGCCGCCGAGGCGCTCTGCTACGGCGACCTGACCGGGCTGACCTCGCACGGCCTGGTCAACCTGACCCGGCTCTACCTGCCGCTGCTGGACGAGGGCCGGGCCGATCCGGCCGCCGAGCCCGAGGTGCTGGCCGACCGGGGCGCCGCGGTGCTGCTGGACGACCGGCGGGCGCTCGGCCTGTGGGCCGCCCCGGCCGCGATGGACCTGGCGGTGGAGCGGGCCGAGCGGTTCGGCGTCGGCCTGGTCTCGGTCCGCGGCGCGACCCACCTGGGCTGCGCCGGCTTCCACACCCTGCGGGCGGCCCGGCGCGGCATGATCGGGCTGCTGGCCGCCAACTGCGGTCGGCAGCGGATCGCCCGGCCGCCGGGCGGGCGGGTCACCATGCTGGGCACCAACCCGCTGAGCGTGGCCGCGCCGGCCGGCGGCCGGCTGCACCCGTTCGTGCTGGACATGAGCACCACGGCGGTGCCGACCGGCCGGGTGCGGGCCGCCGCCCGGGCCGGCCAGCCGGTGCCGGCCGGCTGGCTGGCCGACCAGCAGGGCGCGCCGGTGACCGACCCGGCCGCCTTCGACCGCGGCGACGCGCACCTGCTCTGGCTCGGCGGCGAGCCGCAGACCGGCGCCTACAAGGGCTACGGGCTGGGGCTGGTGGTGGAGGTGCTGGGCGCGCTGCTGGCCGGCGCGGGCCTGGGCCCAGAGCCGGCCGCGCTGACCGGGGACGGCCGGCCGAGCGGCCGGGACGACGACATCGGCTACCTGGCCCTGGCCATCGCCCCCGGCACGGTGCGCGACGGCGCCGAGTTCGCCGCCCAGGCGGCCGGGCTCTTCGGCACCCTGCTGGACTGCCCGCCGATCGACCCGGCCCGGCCGGTCGGCTACCCGGGCCACCCGGAGGGCGAGCTGGCGGAGCGCCAGCTGATCGGCGGGGTGCACCTGTCGCCGGCCCGGTTCCGCGAGCTGACCGAACTGGCCGGCGCCTGCGGGCTGACCCCGCCGCGCCCGATCGGCGCCGCCGCGGCCGAGGAGGTGACGGCATGACGCCCCGCCGGATCGCCGTGATCGGACTGGGCGTCATCTCCCGGTTCTACCTGGCCGCGATCGAGGCCGACCCGCGGTTCGAGCTGGCCGCGGTCTGCGACCTGGACGACGCCGCGCTGGCCGGGCACCTGGCGGCCGGACTGCCGGTCTTCCCCGACCACCGCGCGCTGCTGGCCGACGGGCCGGAGCTGGACGGCGCGGTGGTGACGGTGCCGAACGACGCGCACGCGCCGGTCTGCCGCGACCTGCTGGCGGCCGGACTGCCGGTCTGCGTGGAGAAGCCGCTGGCCACCCACCCGGCCGACGCCCGGGAGCTGGAGCGGCTGGCGGCCGAGCGCGGCACGGTGCTCTTCACCGCCTTCCACCGCCGCTACAACGCCCCGCTGCTGGAGCTGCTGGCCGGGCTCGACCAGCCGGTCCGGCAGGTCCGGGTGCGCTACTTCGAGCTGATCGAGGAGCACGTCGGCCGGGACCGCTGGTACCTGGACCCGGCGCGCTGCGGCGGCGGCTGCGTGGCCGACAACGGGCCGAACGCCTTCGACCTGGTCCGCCGCTGCCTGGGCGAGGCGCCGCTGACGGTGACCCGGGCCGAGATCGAGCGGGACGCCGCCGGGCTGGACCGGGAGGCGGTGGTGGACCTGGTAGCCGACGGGCCGCACCCGGTCCGGGCCAGGGTGGAGCTGGACTGGTCCTACCCGGGCGAGCTGAAGGACGTGCGGCTGATCCTGGCCGACGGCAGCGTCCGGACGGCCGACCTGCTGGCCGGGAATCCGGGCTTCAAGGAGTCGCTCTGGCACGAGTACCGGGGGATCCTGGCGGCCTTCGGCGCCGCGCTGGACGCCCCGGCCGGCCACCGCGACGGCGGCGCGCACGCCCTGCAGCTGGTGCACACCGCCTACCGGCTGGCCGCCACCGCCGTCACCCACCCCGCCATCCGCATCCCGCAGGAGGCCCGATGACCCTGCGGGAGACGGCGCTCCGGGAGGACGGCGCCAAGCGGCCGGTGGCCGGCGAGCTGGTGAAGGTGCTGGTGCACCGCCGGGACGACCGCGGCATGACGGTGGAGCCGTACGCCAGCCGCTGCGTGCGGGCGGGCGAGCTGCACGAGCTGGTCACCACGGACGTCGCGGACGGCACCCCGGGGACCCGGGTGGACCGGGTGGGCTTCCTCGGCTTCACCGAGATCTCCCGGGCCGGCGTGATCGACCGGGGCGACACGGTCTGGATCGGCGGCCGCCCGGTGGGCACGGTGCTGGGCTTCGACGCCTGCCACTTCCCCAACCACTACAACATCCTGATCAGCACGGGCGAGCCGGTGACCGGCGAGGAGCTGGGGCTGGCCCCGGAGGCCGAGGTGCGCTTCACCCAGGGATGAGAGTGGGGGCAGCCGTCCCGGGGGGAACGGACGGCTGCCCCGGCGGAGGTCCCACAACCGGCGCCGCTCGGGACGAACCCGCGGCGCCCGGTCCCACAGCGGGGACCTCCGGACCCGCGCACCGGAGGATTCCTGCCAGATCCTCGGTACAGCAACCATCCTGCCGAACCGCGCGGCGCCGGGCATCCGTACAAGGACCCCGGTCGTGGGGACCTTCGTCCCGCGGAGTGAACGCGTTGCTCACCTGATTGAGCCATCCGGTGGATAAGCTGCGCGCAGGGGCCGTGCGCTCAACGGGCGCTGGGGCCGGGGCAAGACGGCGGAGGTGGGCGGTACCGATGGCGCAGGCAAGGAAAGTCGGCATGTACGTGCTGGTGATCTTCGTGGGCTACACGATCATCCACTCCCCCGCACGCGCGGCCGAGCTGGTCCAATCGGGCTTCGAGGGCATCTCCGAGGCCGCCAAGGCGATCGGGCAGTTCATGACCGGCCTGATCAAGTGAGCCCCGGCGGCCGGTTCGAGGAGCGGACGGCCGCCGGGCCGCCGGCCCCGGTCGAGTAGCGTGGCCGGGACCCACCCTCACCTGCCTAGGAGCACCCCGTGATCCGCCACCTGGTCCTGTTCAAGCTGAACGAGGGCATCGCCAAGGACGACCCGCGCGTGCTGGCCGCCCACGAGGCCTTCGTCGGCCTCGACCGGAAGGTCCCCGAGTTGCTGGAGTGGCAGCACGGCTTCAACTTCAGCCCGCGCGACATCGCCCACGACTACGCACTGAGCAGCCTGTTCGCGGACGAGGCGGGCCTGGAGGCCTACGCCACCCATCCGGACCACGTGGCGGCCGGTGCGCTGTGGCGTGCGATCTCCACTCTCTCGGTGGTCGACTTCGTGGTCTGACCCGCCGTCCGATCGCCCGGTCGTGCCCGCACGACCCCCGGGCCCGCCGCCGTCGCCGACTTCCCGCCAGTCGCGCCGCGGACCGGCGGGCCCTGCTGCTGCCCGCCTCCGGTCAGCCGACGGGCCGTCAACACACCTGAGTCCGGTACTTGAACGGACCACGCCCGGCTTGTGATGCTATGACCGATTTGGCCGGGCAGGGCGAGGCGGTGAGCGAAGAGGGGGTGACCAGTCCGTGCCGATCCAGGAGAGCCAGCCGGACACGGCCGCGGACGCGGGCGCGGACCGGGGCACCGGCGCGGACGCGGAGCCGGAAGCCGGGGCGGGCGCGGAGCCGGCGGCCGGGACCCCCGAGGTCGCCCCCGAGCCGGAGGCGACCGGCGGCCCGATCGACGTGCGCACCCTGACCCGGGTGCTCTTCGAGCGGCTGGCCGAGCTGCCCGCCGAGGCCCCCGAGCGGGAGCAGGTCAGGGCGGCCCTGATCGAGGTCAACATCCCGCTGGTGCGGTACGCCGCGACCCGGTTCCGCAGCCGCAACGAGCCGATGGAGGACGTGGTCCAGGTCGGCACCATCGGCCTGATCAACGCGATCGACCGGTTCGACCCGACCCGCGGCGTGCAGTTCCCCACCTACGCGCTGCCGACCATCCTGGGGGAGATCAAACGTTACTTCCGGGACAACGTGCGCACCATGCACGTGCCGCGCCGGCTGCAGGAGCTCTGGGTCCAGGTCAGCGGCGCCATGGAGGAGCTGACGGTGACCCAGGGCCGCACCCCCAAGGTGCCGGAGATCGCCGCCAGCCTGCGCATCCCCGAGGAGGACGTCCGGGCCTGCCTGGACGCCGGCCGGGCCTACAACGCCGCCTCGCTGGAGGCCGCCCAGGAGCACGAGGGCGGCCTGGCCCTGCTGGACCGGCTCGGCTACGAGGACTCCGCGCTGACCGACGTGGAGCACCGCGACATGGTGCGCCACCTGCTGGTGCAGCTGCCGGAGCGCGAGCGCCGGATCGTGATGCTGCGGTTCTTCGCCAACCTGACGCAGTCGCAGATCTCCAACGAGCTGGGGATGTCGCAGATGCACGTCTCCCGGCTGCTCTCCAGGATTCTGACCAGGCTCAGGACCGGGAACTCCTGGGAGGAGTGAGCCCCGCTCCGGATCGCTGCGCGTTACCGGCGGGTGACATCTGGCGACGTTCGGGTTTGCCGTCCGCGATGTTCCGGTAAGCAAGCGGTGGGGGGCGTCGATCATTCGGCGCGGACCGGGGAGCCGCCGCTGCGGGGGCTCCCGTTCGACCTGTCACGAGGGGGTGGGTGCATGTCCGCAGAGCCGGACGGCGCGAAGATCCACGGTGGTACGGCGATCGCCGAGCACGCTCCGGAGCCCGGCGCCGCGGTGTCACCGCCGCCGGCCCTGGACACCCGCACGCTCTCCCGTTCGCTCTTCCGCCGGCTGGCCACCGTGGTGCCCGGCAGCGCCGAGCACGGCTATGTGCGGGACACCCTGATCGAGCTGAACCTGCCGCTGGTGCGGTACGCGGCGGCCCGGTTCCGCAGCCGCAACGAGCCGATGGAGGACATCGTCCAGGTCGGCACGATCGGCCTGATCAAGGCGATCGACCGGTTCGACCCGGACCGCGGGGTGGAGTTCCCGACCTTCGCGATGCCCACCGTGGTGGGCGAGATCAAGCGGTTCTTCCGGGACACCAGCTGGTCGGTCCGGGTGCCGCGCCGGCTGCAGGAGCTGCGGCTGGCGCTCACCAAGACGGGCGACGAGCTCGCCCAGCGCCTCGACCGCTCCCCCACCGTGGCCGAGCTGGCCGCCAGCCTCGGGGTGAGCGAGGAGGAGGTGGTGGAGGGCCTGGCCGTCGGCAACGCCTACACCGCCAGCTCGCTGGACTCCGGCCCCGGCGAGGAGGACGGCGACGGTCCGCTGGCCGACCGGCTCGGCTACGAGGACCTGGCGCTGGAGGGCGTGGAGTACCGCGAGTCGCTGAAGCCGCTGCTGGCCAAGCTGCCGCCCCGGGAGCGCCGGATCATCATGCTGCGGTTCTTCGGCAACCTGACGCAGTCCCAGATCGGCGAGGAGATCGGCATCTCGCAGATGCACGTCTCCCGGCTGCTCACCAAGACCCTGACCCAGCTGCGCGAGGGCCTGACCTCGGAGGGCTGACCCGGGGCCGGGCGCCCCGGGTCAGGCCAGGTCCTCCAGCAGGTTCTTGCGCAGACCGGCCAGGACGGCGTCGTCCAGGCCCAGGCCGGTCCGCCAGAAGTCGTGGAAGTCGGCCCAGCCGACCTCCACCTCCTCGAACGCGGCCTCCAGGTAGCTGCGGTCGGCGGTGAAGATCGGCCGCAGCAGCTCCGGCTCGGCCATCAGCCCCCGGGTGCCGTAGCTCGCCACCAGGGTGTCCACCAGCGCGCCCACGCGCACATTGGTCTCCAGGTAGTCCGCCAGCACCGTCTCGCGGTCCACCCCGAGCGCGGTGAGCAGCAGCGCGGCCATCCAGCCGGTGCGGTCCTTGCCCGCCGTGCAGTGGAAGAGCACCGGCGGCGCCGCCGGCTCGGCCAGCAGCCGCAGCACCGTGGCGAACCGCTCCCGGGCCACCCGGTCGGTGACGAACCAGCGGTAGAGCCCGATCATCATCCGCGCCGCCCCGCCGTCGCCGAGCTCCGCCCGGGCGGCCACCGGGTCGCACTCGGCCACCGTGCGGCGCAGCACCGCCGCGATGTCCAGCTCCCGGGCGTGCACCGGCAGGTGGTGCAGGGTCGGGGAGTCCGGGTCCACGCCGGGCAGCACCAGCGGGTCGCCGCCGTCCAGGGGCAGCACCGCCACCGCCAGGCCGGGCATCAGGTCGGGCCCGGCGTCCCGGACCTCCTCCAGCGAGCGCAGGTCCACCACGTGCCGCACCCCGAGCGCGCCGAGCAGCGCGCCGTCGGCCTCCTGCAGCCGGTGCAGCCCGTCGCTGCGCAGCGCCACGCCATGCCGGAGCACCCGGCCGTCCGCCGTCCGGTAGCCGCCCAGGTCGCGGGCGTTGACGGCGCCGGCCAGGCCGAGGCTGCGGGCTGGCGGGACCGGCACCGCGAGGACGGTCTGGGGCTGCACGGGCTGCTCGGTCACGGGGTCTGTCTCCTGGCTCGCCGCGGCGGCGCCGATCGCGCCGCCGTCCGCCCAGGGTACGGAGCCGGGCCCGGCCGGGACAGGCCCGCGGGCCGATCCGCGGACCGGGTCCGGTCCCCGCTGCTACTTGACGGCCAGCCAGACGACGCCGACCACCACGACCAGCGCGACGACCACGCCGAGCGCGATCACGCCGGTGCGGCTGCTGCCGCCGCTGCTGCTGCCGCTGCGGTGCACGGAGACATTGGTCTGGCCCTGGGCCTGCGGGGTCTCGACGAAGGCCCGGAACATCTGGGTGCTCCCGGCGGGGTCTTCATAGTTGTTCTCAGCCATGGCACCGGACTCTAGCCAATGCCGTGCGTCCCGGGACAGCCCGGACCCCTCCGGGGAGTGACGTCCGGCCCGGAATTCCGGCCGGGCCCGCCGGGTTGTCCCCCTTCATGACCGATACTGTGCGCACCACCCCGGAGCAGGTCCGGCTCGGCCGCTCCGAGCTGTCCGTCTTCCCGTTCGCGCTGGGCGGCAACGTCTTCGGCTGGACCGCCGACCAGGACGCCTCCTTCGCCGTGCTGGACGCCTACGCCGCGGCCGGCGGCAACTTCGTCGACACCGCCGACGTCTACTCGGCCTGGGTGCCGGGCCACCGGGGCGGCGAGTCCGAGACGGTGCTCGGTGCCTGGCTGCGCGAGCGCGGCAACCGGGACTCGGTGGTGGTGGCCACCAAGGTCGGCATCCACCCCGACGCCACCGGCCTGAGCGCCGCCAACATCCGCTCGGCCACCGAGGACTCGCTGCGCCGGCTCGGCATCGAGACCATCGACCTGCTCTACACCCACCGGGACGACCCCGAGGTGCCGGTGGAGGAGTTCGTCACCGCGCTGGACGCGCTGGTGCGGGAGGGCAAGGTGCGCGCCGTGGCCGCCTCCAACATCTCCGCCGAGCGGCTGACCGACTCGCTGGCGTTCGCCGCGAAGGAGGGCCTGGCCCGCTACGAGGCGCTGCAGCCGCACTACAACCTGGTCTCCCGGGACACCTACGAGGGCCCGCTGGCCGCCGTCGCCGCCGAGCACGAGGTCTCCGCGGTGCCGTACTTCGCGCTCGCCGCCGGGTTCCTGACCGGCAAGTACCGGCCGGGCGGCCCGGCGGTGCAGAGCGCCCGCTCCCAGGGCGCCTCCCGCTACCTGGAGGACCCGCGGGCGCTGCGGGCGCTGGCCGCCGTCGACACGGTGGCCGAGGCGCGCGGCGTCGAGCCCGCCACGGTGGCGATCGCCTGGCTGGCCGCCCAGCCGACCGTGGTCGCGCCCATCGCCAGCGCCCGCACCCCCGAGCAGCTGGTCCCGCTGCTGGCCGGGGTCGGGCTGGAGCTGGGCGCGGAGGAGCTGGCACTGCTGGACGCGGCCTCCTCCTGAACGCGGCTGCGCCCGGCCGCCCGCGGGGTGCGGGCGGCCGGGCGCACGGCCGGACGGGCGGCGAGGGCTACGGGCGACCCATGTGGGTCGGGTAGTAGCCGCTGTTGAGGGTGGAGATGCGGACGTTCCTGCCCGGGCGCGGGGCCTCGACGTACTGGTTGTCGCCCAGGTAGATCGCCACGTGGTGGATGCCGGAGGCGCGGCCGGAATCCGACCAGAAGATCAGGTCGCCGCGCCGCAGCCGGCCCGGGCTGATCGGGGTGGTGGCCGCGTACTGGTCGTCCGCCACCCGTGGCAGGTCGATGCCCGCCCTGCGGTAGGCCTGCTGCACCAGGCCCGAGCAGTCGTAGCCGTCCGGGCCGTCGCCGCCCCACACGTACGGCTTGCCGAGCTGGGCGAGGGCGTAGGCGATGGCGGGTTCGGTGCTGTTGGTGGAGGCGGGGGTGGGGGTGGGGGTGCCGGTGGGCGCGGGTTGCTGCTGCTGGTGGGTGCGGCTGAGGTAGATGTCGTAGTGGACGGTGTAGCGCCACTCGCCCGCTTCGTTCTTGAACCAGTAGCGGGAGCCGTCCCAGCCCTGGCGCATCCCGCTGCCGTCGTCCTCGGCGGACTGCGGTTGCTGCGGTTGCTGCGGTTGCTGCTGTTGCTGCTGTTGCTGCTGCTGGGCCTGCTGGCCGGTGCGGCTGAGGTAGACGTCGTAGTGGACGGTGTAGCGCCACTCGCCGGCCTCGTTCTTGAACCAGTAGCGGGAGCCGTCCCAGCCCTGGCGCATCCCGCTGCCGTCGTCCTCGGCGGACTGCGGTTGCGGCTGTTGCTGCTGGGCCTGCTGGCCCGTGCGGCTCAGGTACACGTCGTAGTGGACGGTGTAGCGCCACTCGCCCGCCGCGTTCCGGAACCAGTACCGCGAGCCGTCCCAGCCCGCGTGGCTGGGGGCCGGCTCGGCCATCGCGACCCCGGTGCCGAGCACCGCGGCGCCGGAGAGCACCGTGGTGGCCACGCAGGCGCTGCGGACGGCCAGGCCCAGGGGCGGTATTCGCCCGGCCCGCTGCGAGGGCCGCTGCTGACGGAGCGCCAGGAGGGAGGCGTGCGAGCGGCACGGGCCGCACGGGCAGCCGCCGGGGGCCGGCAGGTTGCCGATCCGCTCCTCGAAGCCGATCAGCGCGGGGTCGGTGGCTATCTTCATGCTCGATTCCCTTCCTTGCTCGCTGCCCCGTTCCTGGCGGCCCCCCGGACCACCGGTGCCGGGACCGTCCCGGGCAGCGGATTCGCCACCCCGGCGGGCGCGACGAACGCCACCAGCAGCTGCTCCATCAGGGCGCTGCGGGCCGCCTCGTCCAACTCGTGGGCGGTGGCGCGCTCCAGCCGGCGCACCGCCAGCGCGGCCGCCTCCACCGCGTCGTCGACCAGGACCGTGCGCAGGCCGGCGTCCAGGTCGGCGAGCCGGCGGCGGCGCACCGAGTCGGCCACCTCCGGCGCGTACTCCAGGGCCAGCGGCTGCACCGAGAAGACCTCCAGCCCCGCCGGCGCCACCTCCGCCGCCAGGCCGCGGCTCAGCTCGTCGGCGAACCACTGCCCGTCGCGCAGCGCGGGCCCGGGGCCGGCGTTGCTGTCGCACGGCAGGGTGCTCGCGGTCCGGGTGAGCACGGCGTGGATCTGCTCGCGCAGGTAGGCCTCGTGGTCCGCGACGGCGAACTCGGCCCGCGCGGTGTCCTTGATCCGCCAGACCACCAGCAGCCGCACCACGATCGGCATCCCGACCCGGTCGGTCACCTGCACCGGCTCGCTGCGCCAGTGCCGCAGCCGGACGTCCACCCGGCGCCGCCGCAGCAGCGGGTTCACCCAGAGCAGGCCGGCCCGGCGCACCGTGCCCCGGTAGCGCCCCCAACTGCTGAGCACCCGGGTCTCGCCGGCCCGGTTCGCCAGCAGCCCGGTCAGCGCGACCAGGCCGGCCAGCGCCGCCGCCGTGACGGCCCCCAGCATCCAGTCGGTCACCGCCGCCCGCCCCAGCTCCTTCGCCGCCGCACCGCGCAGGTCCGGCAGCCCGCCCCACTGCGGCAGCACCCCGGCCCGGGCCAGCACCGCGACCACCGAGACCGCCGCCAGCACCATCGCGAGCAGCGCCACCCACCCCGGCAGCGCCAGCGCGGGCCGCTCCCGCAGCTCCGGATCCACCTTGGGCGGCCGGCGGGAGGCGGTTTCGGTGCGACTGTCCACAGCCTGTGGACGGCTCCGCGGGGTGGTGGAGGCGGCCACCGTGGAAGCGGCCACCGTGGAGACGGCCACCTTGGGCGCGGCGGCCGGGGCCGGGACCGCGAGCAGTTCGGTGGGCTCCGACTCCCCACTTGGCGGCGCTTCCCGCTTCGGCAGGGGGGTCGCCCCGGCGAGAGTACGGCGGGCGGTGTCGGGCGGGACGTCCATGCGGGGATCCTCAGGGCTCGGGATCTGACGAGCAGTGCGAGAGTCAGGCTAAGTACATAAGTCCTCAAATGCGACATATGACTGTCGGTGTGTCAGGGGTGGATCCCGCTGCGACGACTGGTGTATGTGCAGGTCACTGACGGTGCGCCAGGCGGGAGGAGGGGCGGGGGATGCCACCCGATTGGGCGCGGAGGGGGCGAGAGACACGCGGGAGGGGCAGGGGGTGTGCGGAGAGGAAGTAGTCGCGGTGCGCGTCTCCAGAGCACGGCCAACCCGGGACGCCCAGCCGCCGGCCCGGCGCCCCCTCGCCGGACCACACCCCCAGGGCGCGCCGAGCAGCGCCCCCGCGCGCGCCTCTCCTCTCCCCTCTCCTCTCCTTAACGGCGGCGCCTGCCCGGCCCTCGGGCGAAGACGCGGCGGGTGACCAGGGTCAGGCCGGCCACGATGAGGAAGAGGCCGCAGGCCGCCGCCCGCCAGCCGCCGAGCGAGGCGTGACCATCCGTCGGGGAACTCGCAGGCGGAGGCGCCAGGCGCTGGGTTCCGTCATCCAGAGTCGACGGAGCGGACTTCTCCTGCGGCGCGACCTGCGTCAGGAACGCCATCGGCAGCGCCCGCACCGCCGGCACCTGAACGGGCACCTCCAGACCGCTGACCACGGCGGGCGCGGGGCTGTCTTCCGGAGTGGCCGAGGACGAGGCGCTGCTGCTCGGCGATGCGGCGGCCGAAGGCGTCACGCTCCCCGAGGACGAAGGCACCGGGGACGCGGTCGCCGGAGCCGAGGGCGAGCCCGTCGGTGCCGCACTCCCCTGGGCGGAAGCCGACGCGGTGGCGGGTGCGCTCGCGGAGGCCGTCGCCGCAGCGGATGCCGTGGGGGTGGGCGTGGGCGTGGGAGTCGAGGTCGGCGTGGGCGTGGGCGTGGGCGTGGGCGTGGGCGAGGTGGTCACCGTCGCCGAAGGCGAGCCCGCGGCACTTCCCGAAGCCGACACCGTCCCCGAGGGCGAAGCCACCGCCGATGCCGTCTCCGACGCGGAAGCCGACGGCGTGGGCGAAGCGGAAGCCGATGCCGTCCCCGAAGGCGACACCGTCCCCGACGCCGAAACCGACGCCGTGGGCGACTCCGAAGCCGAAGGCAACGCCGTCCCCGACGCAGACGCCGAAGCCGTCCCCGAAGGCGATGCCGAAGCCGAAGCCGTCGGCGACGCCGAAGCCACCGCCACCCGCACCCGCACCGCGTCCCCCGCCGTCCCGTTCCCCGCCCGGTCCGTCGCCGTCGGCGTGAGCAGCTGCTCGCCCGCCGCCAGGTCGCGCTGGGCGTTGCAGGTCCAGCTGCCGTCCACCGCCGCGACCGCCGAGCAGAGCGCGCCGCCCGCCCCCGCGACCACCGTCACGGTGGCGCCGGGCTCGCCGGTGCCCGCCAGCTTCGGGCGCAGCACGTGCAGCTCCTCGCCCGGTCCCGGCACGGTGAGCTCGGGCTTGCCGGGCGGCACGGTGTCGACGGTCAGCGTGACCTGTTTCCCGGCCGCCCGGTTGCCCGCCGCGTCCACGGCGGTGGCGGTGAGCACGTGCGGCCCCTCCGCCAGGTCCTCGACCGGGAGGCAGGACCAGCTGTGGTCGGCCCGCACGCCGTTGCGGCATAGCTCGTCCTCCGGCCCGCCCTCGGTGACCGCGACCACCGTGCCGGGCGCGCCGGTGCCGGTGAGCAGCAGTCCGGGGTCGTTGGTGTACTCGGGCAGGGTGAGCACGGGCGCGGGCGGCGGCGTGGTGCTCACGGTGATCCGCACCGGGTCGCCGCGCAGCACCACGCCGCCGCTGGTGGTCTCGGCGGGCACCAGCTGGTGCTCGCCCGCCGCCAGCGGCCGGTCGGCCTGGCAGCCCCAGCCGCCGTCGCGGCCGACGGTCGCCTGGCAGACCGCCGCCGAGCCCTCCTGGACCACCACGGTCGCCCCGGGCACCCCGCTGTCGCCCTGGATCTGCGGCCGGTCCTGGCCGACCGCGGCGCCGGCCACCGGGCTGGTGATCTCCGGCTTGGCGGCGGCCACCGTGAGGTGGATCAGCTGGTCCTCGACCTCGCCCGCGTCCGCGTAGCCGTCCGGCGAGACCACCTGGGACGGGTCCCGGGCGATCCGCAGCCGCGCCCAGGTGTCCCCGGCGGCAACGTCCGGCGGCACGATCCACTCCAGCGTCGCGCTGCCCGCCCCCGGGGCGACGTCGACCTGGGCCCGCTCCGAGGCGTCGAACCTGCCGTCCCGGGCGAAGTCGATCCAGCCCGCCAGGGTGGCCCCGCTCTGGCCGGGGCTGACGGGCACGGTCAGGTCGTAGTAGCCGCCGATCGCCGCGGCGTCGGGAAAGGTGACCGCCGGGTCGTTGGAGGTGTGCTCGACGCGCCCGGGCTGGATCTCCGGGTTCAGCCGGCCGGCCGGAGCCCGGAGGACGCCGGCTCGGGCGAGTGCGATCCGCGGGGTGGGCCCGATCGCGTCGCTGCCGAGGAAGAGGTCTGAGATCACGTGCGAGGCGTTCCCGTAGCCGTCCGGCGCGCTGCCCAGCGCCTCGTCCAGGCTCACCGTGAACGCCGGCCGGGCGGCCGGCAGCGTGCCGCCGCCGCCCGGACCCGCGTCGCGGCGCTCGACCCGCAGCGTGGCGGTGTCGAAGGTGCCGTCCAGCTCCAGGGTCCCCGCCGGGTCGAGGCGGGCCGCGGAGTCCCCGGACGACGGACCGAGCGTGCCGCCCGCCGCGCTCCAGCCCTGCCAGGGCGAGCGCGGGGTGAGGGCCGGCCCGGCCGGGGTGCCGCCGGTGACGCTGAGCCGCAGCGCCGAGCCGCCCGCCGCGGCCAGCCCGCTGATGTGCAGCCGGGGGTTGCGCACCGGGCGGGAGAAGGCGAGCCGCAGCGTGCCCAGGGTGCGCCAGGAGCCGGCCGGCGCGGGCCGGTCCTCGGCCACCGTGAAGGTCTCGGCGGCGGTGCCGGCGCCGACCCCGTCGGCGTAGCCCGCGTCGGTGCCGAGCGTGCCGGCGGCGGACTCGGCGGTGACGCCGGGCTCGGCGGCGAACGACAGGTCCACGGTGAGGCCCGAGCGCAGCACCGCGCGGTCGTCACCGGCCCAGTTGTCCGGGGTCTGCTCTGCCTGTGAGACGGCGGGCAGCCAGCCCAGGGCGAGTCCGGTGGCCAGCGCGACGGCGACCACGAGGCCGCGCCGCGGCGCTCGCCGGGATGCGGGGCGGGGGCTTCGGCTGGACCGGCCGGCCCGGGGCGAGCTCGCGGTCATCAGATCCTCCTGTGCACACGATGTGACAAGAAGGAATCACGATCTAACGAGCCATCAGCCCCACCACTCGCGCCGCCGCGCCGGGATCCACCCGTGCGGCGCAGCGTCGCCCCCACCCGGGCCCCGGAACGCCGAAGGCCCCTCGCCTCGGGCGAGGGGCCTTCGTGGTGGTGCGCTCAGCAGGATTCGAACCTGCAACCTCTTGATCCGTAGTCAAGTGCTCTATCCGTTGAGCTATGAGCGCTCGGACGGCCACGGGGACCGCGAGCTGATGTTGGTGCGCTCAGCAGGATTCGAACCTGCAACCTCTTGATCCGTAGTCAAGTGCTCTATCCGTTGAGCTATGAGCGCTCGCCCCAAGGCCTGGGCCGGCGGGGCGTTGCGGGGACAACATTACATGACCGCCGACCTGGGGTGAAATCGATTCCTTCCGGGCACCCCGGACGGGGCCGATCGGCACCCGGGAACGCGAGAGGGCCCCCCGACCTCGGTCGGGGGGCCCTCGTCGGCGGAGGCTGAGGGATTTGAACCCTCGATGGGCTTTAAGACCCAAACCGCATTAGCAGTGCGGCGCCATAGACCGGACTAGGCGAAGCCTCCATCCACCCGATCGGACCGTCTCCGGTTGCGACCGCGTGCATGCGATGATGCCACAGCCCGGGGCTCCGGCACCAACCACGGGTTACGTTACTAGGCGGGTCGTCCTCTCGGCAAAAACAATGGGATACTCCAACCCCCGCCTGGCACCCGGTCCGCATCCGCACGACCGGACCGCAAGCCGTTAGTCGTGAGGAGACCGGTCGACGTGAGCAGCAGGCCGATCCGAGGCGCTGCTCGCCTCGCCGCGATACTCGACGCGCTGCCCGATGCCCTGCTGCTGGTGAACAGCAACGGCACCGTGGTGGACGCCAACCAGGCCGCCGTGCGGGCGATGCAGACCCCGGGCACCTCGCTGGTCGGCCGCGGCGTGCTGGACCTGCTGCCGGACTTCGACCCGTCCCGGATCCCCGGCTCGATGCGGCCCGCCCCGCGCGACGCCGCCGAGGCCGCCGAGCCGGTCCGGATGACCGCCCGCCGCACCGACGGCAGCACCTTCCCGGTCGAGGTGCTGGGCAACGACTTCGCCGAGGAGAACCGCGAGGGCAGCGGCTACTCGATCTCCCCCCTGGTCCCCTACGACCCGTACCGCGGCGCCTCCAACCCCGGCGACCTGCTGCTCCTGCTGGTCCGCGACCTGACCAGCCGGCTGGGCGTGGAGGCCGAGCTGCGCCGCCAGCACAAGCAGACCGAGATGATCCTGCGGGCCGCCGCCGAGGGCGTGCTGGGCGTGGACCTCGAGGGCCGGGTGGTGCTGGTCAACCCGGCCGCCGCGCACATCCTGGACTTCCGGGCCAGCGAGCTGGGCGGCCGCGAGCTGCACCCGCTGGTCCAGCACTCCCGGGCCGACGGCACCCCGCTGGCCGCCGACGAGTCGGCGCTGCTGGACACCCTCACCTCCGGCCGCAAGCACCGGGTGCGCGGCGCCACGCTCTGGCGCAAGGACGGCCGCGCGGTCACCGTGGACCTGACCACCGCCCCGGTGCGGGACGGCGAGCAGCTGGTCGGCGCGGTGATGACGTTCACCGACCGGACCCGCGAACTGGCCCTGACCGCCCGCGCCGAGCACCTGGGCGCGGTGCTGGAGAGCGAGGTCGGCGAAGCGCTGCGGGCGCTGCGCGAGCGGATCGACATGCTGGCCGCCGACCCGGCCGGGCAGCTCTGGCCGGAGGCCAACTGGATGCTCCGGGCGCTGGCCGACGACTGCCGCCGGTTCGGCCTGCTGGTCGACGGCGCGCTGGCGCACGACCGGGCCGACCGACCCGAGCAGGCACTGCGGCGCTCCGCCACCTCGCTGGACAAGCTGGTCGCCGGGGCCGTGGAGTACGCCGGCAAGCTGGTCGGCCCCGGCCGGCTGCGGTTCTCGGTGCACGCCGCCGCCGTCGACCTGACCGCCGACCAGGAGCGGCTGGCCCAGGCGCTGGCCTACCTGGTGGCCGATGTCAGCGGGGTCGCGCTGGCCGGCTCGGTGACCGACGGCGGCGAGCCGCCGATGGTGGTGCTGGCCGCCGCCCAGCGCGGCGACATGGCCCGGATCGAGGTGCGCGGCCCGGGCAAGGGCGGCAGCCGGGTGCACGTGCCGATCGCCCGGGCGCTGGTCGAGCGGCACGGCGGTGTGCTGCAGCCGCACGAGCTGCCCAACCACGCGGGCACCACCTATGTGGTGGAGCTGCCGCTGGACGACGACGCGGCGGCCGCCGCCGCGGCCCGGGCGGCCGGCGGCAACCGCCAGGTGCCCCGGGAGACCGACACCGCCGTACTGCCCGACCTGCCGGGCCTGACCGGTCCGGAGCCGGAGGGCGCCGCCAAGGGCGGCGAGCCCGCGGCGGAGGAGCCGGCCGGGCCGGCCGGCCCGGCTGGTGCCGAGGAGGCCCCGGCGGAGCGCGGGCCGATCGCGCTGGGCCCGGCCGCCCCGGCCCGGCCGACCGACGAGGGCACCGACCACCCGGCCTCCGCGCAGCTCGTCGAGCCGCAGCCGGCCGAGCTCGCCGAGCTGGAGCCCCGGCCCGGCTCGCGCCGCCGCCGGGCGCTGCCCGCCCCGGCGGTCTCCCCGGAGCAGACCCCGGCCCCGCGGGTGCCGGCGCCGCCCGCCCCGGTCCCCGCCGAGCCCGCGCTGCCCGTCTACCCGGGCCTGGAGCACGCGCTGCCGCTGGAGCGGCCGCTGCCGCCGGTCGAGGCGCCGGCCCCGACCGGCCGCCGCCGGCGGCTGGGCCTGCCCGGTGGCGAGGCGCCGGCCGACCCGGCCGGCGAGCAGCCCGGCACCGCGCTGGAGCCGGCCCGCGGCGCCGAGCCGGAGCGGGCCGCGGGCGGGGCGCTGGCCCTGCCGGCCGTGCCCGAGCTGCCCGCTCCCGTGCCGCCGGCGCCCGCCGGGCCGCCCGCCGCACCGCCGGTGCCGGTCGGCACCGGCCTGGGCGAGCTGGCCCCGCCGCGTCCGGGCGGCTTCGCCACCGCCTTCCCGTCCGCCTTCCCCGCCCCGGCCGCCCCGCTGGAGCAGCGCACTCCGCCGCGCCCGGTGGCCGAGCTGGCGCCCGCGCTGCCGACCGCCCCGGGCGCCGCGGAGCTGCCCCGGCTGACCGGCGAGGACGAGGGCACGGCCGGTCCGGCCGCGGTGCGCACGCCCGAGTACCCGGACTACCCGACGATGGTCCACCCGGCCGCGGACGGCCGCCCGCGCCGCCTGCTGGTCTGGCCGGAGCCCGACCCGTCCACCAAGCAGGCGCTCCAGGAGCGCGGCTACCGCCCGGTGATAGTGCGTTCCCGCGAGGAGGTGGACGCGCAGGTCGCCGGCTACCCGGCCGCGCTCTTCGTCGACCCGCTGACCGGGCCGATCACCCGCACCGCGCTGCAGTCGCTGCGCACCGCGGCGCTGAACAGCCGGGTCCCGGTGCTGGTCACCGCGGGCCTCGGCCAGGCCACCCGGGACGCCGCCTACGGCGCGGACCCGGCGGTGCTGCTGCGCGCGCTGGCGCCCAAGGACAGCGAGAACCACGCGGCCCGGGTGCTGCTGGTGGAGGGCGACCCGGACATCGCGGCCGCGCTGACCGCCAGCCTGGAGCGGCGCGGCATGCACGTGGAGCACGCCGTCTCGGAGAACGACGCGGTCGCCAAGGCCAGCAGCGTGCAGCCGAACCTGGTGGTGATGGACCTGATGCGGATCCACCGCCGGCAGCTGGGCCTGCTGGACTGGCTGCGCGCCAACGACCGGCTGCACCGCACCCCGCTGGTCGTCTACACCTCGGCCAACCTGGACCCGGCCGAGCTGCCCCGGCTGCGCACCGGCGAGACGGTGCTCTTCCTCGCCGAGCGCTCCACCAGCGCGGACGTGCAGGAGCGGATCGTGGACCTGCTGGGCCGGATCGGCTCGCTCAGCGAGTCGGCCGCCGGCCAGCACGTCCACTGACCGCCGGCTACTCCTTGCCGAGCACCGTCACGTCCAGGCCGCCGGCCGCGTACTGGGCCCGGAGCACCTTCTTGTCGAACTTGCCGACGCTGGTCTTCGGCACCGCCTCGACCAGGGTCCAGCGCTCCGGCAGCTGCCAGGAGGCGATCCGGCCGGCCAGGAAGGCGCGCAGCGCCCGAAGGTCGGCGGTCGCGCCGGGCCGGTAGACGACGGCGGCCAGCGGGCGCTCGCCCCACCTGTCGTCCGGCACCGCGACCACGGCGGCCTCGGCCACCTCGGGGTGGGCCATCAGGTGGTTCTCCAGTTCCACCGAGGAGATCCACTCGCCGCCGGACTTGATCACGTCCTTGGCCCGGTCGGTCAGGGTGAGGAAGCCGTCCGGGGTGATGGTGCCGACGTCGCCGGTGCGCAGCCAGCCGTCCTCGGTGAACTTGTCCGCCGGCCGCTCCGGCTCGTTGCCGACGCCGCCGAAGTAGGCGCCCGCGATCCACGGGCCGCGCACCTCCAGCTCGCCCGCCGTCTCGCCGTCGTTGGGCACCCGTTCGCCGTCCGGCCCGGTCAGCCGGGCCTGCACGGAGGAGGGCAGCACGCCCTGGGTGTAGCGGTAGGCCCACTCCTCCTCCTCGCTCAGCCCGGCCGGCGGGAAGCCGAAGGTGCCCAGCGGGGAGGTCTCGGTCATGCCCCAGGCGTGCACCACCCGGATGCCGTGGCGCTCCTGGAAGCCGTGCATCAGGGCCGGCGGGCAGGCCGAGCCGCCGATCACCACCTGGCGCAGCGAGGAGGTGTCGTACGGCGCGCGGCCGCCGGCGGGGTGGTCCAGCTCGTCCAGCAGGCCGTTCCAGATGGTCGGCACGGCGGCGCTGACGGTGGGCCTGACCTGCTCGATCATCGCGGCCAGCGGCTGCGGCTGGAGGAACCGGTCGGGCATCAGCAAACTGGCGCCGGACATGAACGCGGCATGGGGAATCCCCCAGGCTCCGACGTGGAACATCGGCACCACCGGCAGCGCGACGTCGGCGGGGGTGAGCGCGAAGGTGGCGGCGGAGTTGACCTGCATGCAGTGCAGGTAGATGGAGCGGTGGCTGTAGACCACGCCCTTGGGGTCGCCGGTGGTGCCGGAGGTGTAGCAGATCATCGCCGGGCTGCGCTCGTCGATCTCGTCCTGCCACGGGTAGTGGGTCGGTCGGCCCGCGATCAGCGCCTCGTACTCGTGCACGCTGCCGCCGAAGCCCGCCAGCAGCGACCGGTCGCCCTCCCCGCTCACCACGATGTGCCGCAGCGCGGGCAGCTGCGGCAGCACCCCGGCCAGCAGCGGGAGCACACTGCCGCTGACCACGATCGCGTGGTCGGCGGCGTGGTTGATGATGAACGCGAGCTGCGCGGCGGGCAGCCGCAGGTTCAGCGTGTGCAGCACCGACCCCATGGCGGGGACGGCGAGGTAGGCCTCCAGGTGGTCCGCGTTGTTCCACATCAGCGTCCCCACCACGCTGTCGGCCGTCACCCCCAGCTCGTCCCGCAACGCGTGCGCCAACTGCGCCGCCCGCGCCCCCACCTCGGCGAAGGTGCGGACCTGCGGCCCGGTCCCGTCCCAGGTGGTCACGGTGGCCCGCCCGTGGAAGGTCGACCCGTGCTCGAGTATCCGGGCGACGGTGAGCGGTACGTCCTGCATGGTGCTGAACACGCGGGGGTCCTCCTTGACCTGGGCTCCTGCCGGGGCGCTGGTGTTCCTACTCACCGGTATACCGCGCCTCGTGCGGAATTCTGTCCTGGGCGGGAGGGGGATGTCAGCAGTCGTTGGCGAAGTGAGACGTGCGGCTCGGCGGTGGGTACCGCCCCGACACCGGGACCCACGCCTACGGGTGGAAGCTCACCTCCGGGTTCGCCGGCGTCGGGCCGTCGAGGATCGGCTGGGGGATGCCCTTCAACTGCAGGTCGAAGAAGGCCGCGACGTACTCCCGGGTGAGGTCGATCCCGCGCTCGGGCGTGATCGAGGTGGGGTTCGGGTAGCCGAGTCCTGCCAGGAGCAGGTTGTCGTCGGTGAAGGTTCCGTGGTCCGACCCCGCGACGGTCAGCCAGCGCTTCCAGCCGTCGAGTGCGGCCCAGCCGTCCGTCCAGCTGGTGTCCACCTGTCCGGCGGGCAGCGGGTGACCCATCATCATGAACGGCTTGCCGCCCAGGCCGCCGGCGGGGACGGGGTAGTACATCGTGCCGTCCAGGTCGACCCCGGCCCGGATCCGGGCGTCCGTGGCCAGCGCCGGGACGGCCGTCGCGCCGCCCAGCGAGTGTCCGGCGATGCCGATCCGGTGCGTGTCGATCAGGTGGGCGTAGCGCCAGGCGGGATGCGAGCGGTCGGTCAACCGGTCGACGACGAAGGACATGTCCTTCGCCCGGCTCGCCTCGATGACCGCGGGGCCGTCCGGGGGCGGCGTGAAGCAGATGGCCGCGCAGGTGAGGGTCTGTCCGTCGGGGAAGGTCGTCCCGGTGTTTTCGTAGGTGTGGTCGACGAGCGCGACGACGTAGCCGCGACTGGCCAAGTCCTCGGCGAGGCTGGTCAGCTCGGTGCGCGGCATCTTCAGACCGGGGGAGAGCAGCACGAGCGGGAACCGGCCGTGCCGTGGGAGCGCGTCGGACCTGGACCACGTCCCCACGCCGGTGACCGCCTCGGTGGGGACGGTGTTGCCCGGGAGGTGCCCGTCCAGCATGAGCCGGGCGGCCTCGGGGGTCGTGTACGGTGCCGGGCCGCCCGTGCCGGGGACGGCGGGGTAGTACATCGACACCATCAACTGGCGCGGCCCCGCGGACGGGACCCACGGGTCGGGCCGGTCCTGGTCGACGAGGTGCAGGAGCTGCCGTCCGACGGCGTTCGGACCGGTCGGGCGCGGGAGGTCGATGCGGGAGGCGGCCGGCGCGGTGGCCGAGACGGCGGGCGGGGGCGACGCGGCCAGCGCGGGCGCGGAGACGGCGACGGAGAGCGGCAGGGCGAGCAGCAGGGCCGCCGCCGCGGTGCGGTTGATTCCGTTCATGCGAGCAACGTAGGTGCACCACGGAGGAGTTGGACACCGGCCAAAAGAACCGGAAGCCTCGATCGGACGACCGGTGCGCGGTCACGGGCCGCATGCTCATGGGGCCCACTGGCCACCGGAGTTGTACCGTGACCGCATGGCGAACGGCGAGGCGTACCGGGAACTGGGCGAGGCCGCGTGGGCCTGGGTGCTGGGGCAGGTGCGGCAGGACGGCGAAGGGCCGTGGTTCCCGGAGACGGTGGTCGACGGTGGCACTCCCCCGGAGCCCAGGCAGGACCGGGACTCGTTCTACGCCGGCATCGTCGGGCTGGCGCCGCTGCTGGCCGAGATCGCGCAGTACCGGGAGCTGAACGGGACCGAACGGGCGCTGTCCGCAGGCATCGTGGCCAAGCTGTCGGCGGAGGCGGCGAGGCGCGTGGAACCCTCGCTCTACGACGGGCTCGCGG
This sequence comes from Kitasatospora sp. NPDC006697, assembly GCF_042869935.1. Lineage (NCBI taxonomy): Bacteria > Bacillati > Actinomycetota > Actinomycetes > Kitasatosporales > Streptomycetaceae > Kitasatospora > Kitasatospora sp. NPDC006697. The sequence goes on along the minus strand of NZ_JBIAGU010000003.1, from coordinate 318,462 downwards.
GCGATGTCATGGCGCTCCGACTGCTCTCCCCCGGGGCCGAGTCGGCGCCGCTGCGGCGTCTCGGTGAGCTGGCCACGCCCGAAGGCTGGGCCACCACGCTGGAGTTCGAGGCGAACTCCAGCGCGCCCCTCAGCGACGTCACCATGGGCACCGCGGGCGTCGTCATGACGGCGCTGTGGGCGCCCACCGAGCTCACCGCCTCCCTCGCCGCCACCGGCTGCGAGGCCCTGCTCGCCGCAGCCGACCGCACCCCGGCCGGCCTGGACTGGGGCATCTCTCCCCGCACCAAGTGGCGCAACCCCAACTACTCGCACGGCACCGCCGGGATCGCCGCCGCCCTCGCCCTCGCGGGTGCCGACCTCGGGCGGCCCGACTTCGCCGAGGCCGCCGTCGAGGGGGCTCGGCACCTACTGGCCGTCGGAGAGCTCACTGACGGCGGCTTCGTCGTGCCGCACACCATCCCGCCGTCCAGCCGCGAGGTGGAGCCGCTCACCTACACCTGGTGCCACGGCCCCGCCGGCACCTCGTTCCTCTTCGCCGCCCTCGCCTACGCGGGTGTCCCGGAAGTCGGCGGGTTCGACGTCCGCGACCTGCGCCGACGCTGCCTGAGCGCGGTCCTCGCCTCCGGGGTACCCGCCCGCCTGCGCCCCGGCTTCTGGGACAACGACGGGCGCTGCTGCGGCACCGCCGGGGTCGGCGACGTGCTGCTGGACGCGGCGCAGGACGGCCGGGACGAGCGGCTGCTGGACGCGGCCCGCACCATGGGCGACGCGCTGATCGAACGCGCGGTCCACGGCGCCTACTGGCAGTTCGTGGAGTACCGCAACGAGGATCCGCTGCTGCCGCCCGGCACGGCGTGGATGCAGGGCGCGGCCGGCATCGCCGCCTACCTGCTGCGCCTGGCCCGGGTGGTCGACAGCGGGCTGGACGCCCCCGTCGTCGATCGCCCCGACCAGTGGTGGGCCGTGCCGCAGCGGCTCAGGGTCGCGCAGCCCGTCTAGAGCCCGACGCGCTCCGACTCCGGCAGCCAGTCCCGGTCCGGCCGGTACTCCAGCCAGCGGTTGCGCCGCCCCGCCTCGGCGAACGCGCCCAGCAGCGCGCCGATCCCGGGGTGGGCGTTCCGGCGCGGCCAGACCAGCGACCAGGAGTACAGCGGCACCGGGTCGACCAGCGGGATGGTGCGCAGGCCGGGGAGCCCGGGGAGCGGGGCGTCGGCCGGAAGCACCGTGAACGCGTCCGGGGTGGTGGCCAGGCGGGACAGGAAGTGGTCGGCACCGAGGTTGGGTTCGGGCGGCAGGGAGCTCAACTCGAAGCGCTCCGCGAAGCGTTGCAGGAACTCCAGGCGGGTCAGCGCGGCGGGGAGGAGCAGGCGGCCGGTGCGGAGGTCGGACGGGCGCAGGGAGTCGGCGCCGGCCAGCGGGTGCCCGGGGCCCACCACCGCGTCCACCGGCTCCAACCGCACCAGCCGGTGCGCGAGTTCGTGCTCCCGCCCGTCCGGCAGGGCGTGGTAGCGCCCGAAGCCCGCGTCGATCTCGCCGCGCAGCAGTGCGCCCAGCACGGACGGGAGGTCGCGGCCGTGGCCGACTTCGAGGGAGTCGACCTCCACGGCGCCGACGGTACGCAGCGGGGCGAAGAGGTGGCCCCAGACGTCCAGCCGCAGCGGCCGGGCCGCGCCCCGCACGGCCGTCACCGCCGCCGCGCAGGCCGCGAGGACGGCGCGCGCCGGTTCGAGCAGCCGCTCCCCCGCCGCCGTCGGTGCCGCTCCCCGCCCGTCGCGGTCCAGCAGTCGTTCGCCGAGCGCTTCTTCGAGCCGGGCGATCCGCTTGGAGAGCGCCTGCTGAGTGATGCTCAGCCCGGCTGCGGCGCGGCCGAAGTGCCGGTGCTCGCACACCGCAAGGAAGGCCCGCAGCTGGGCCGGGTCGAGGTCCACGAGCCCCATGGTCCCGCCCGACAACCGCTGGTTGTCAAGGCCGCTGACCGGTTGTTGGATCATGGACCCGTCTCCGGAGGAAGGTGGAGCCAACGGAGAGGAGCACCACGATGAAGGCGTTCACCGCCACCCGCGACGCAGCCGCCACCGTCCGCCTGACCGAGGTCCCGGAGCCGCAGCCCGCCCCCGACCAGGCCCTGGTCAAGGTCGAGGCCTACTCGGTCAACCGCGGCGAGACCTTCCAGCTGGAGCGCCCGCCGGCCGACGGCTGGCGCCCCGGCAAGGACATCGCCGGCCTGGTCGTCCAGGCCGCCCCCGACGGCTCGGGCCCGCCCGTCGGCACCCGGGTGGTCGGCCACCCGCCGGCGCTCGGCTGGGCCGAGTACGCCGCCGTGCCGACCAGCCGACTCGCCGTGCTGCCCGATGAGCTGCCGTCCGTGCAAGCGGCCGCCCTGCCGCTCGCGGGGCTGACGGCGCTGCGGCTGCTGCGGCAGGCCGGCCACCTCGCCGGCCGCCGCGTGCTGCTCACCGGTGCCTCCGGCGGGGTGGGCCACTACCTCACCGAGCTCGCCGGCGCGGCCGGCGCCCGGCTGACCGCCGTGACCGCCTCCGCCGAGCGCGGGCAGCGCCTGATCGAGCTCGGCGCGGCCGAGGTGGTGCACCGGGTCGCCGATGCCGAGGGCCCGTTCGACGTCGTCCTGGAGTCCACCGGCGGCGCCGACCTCCCGCTCGCGCTGCAGCGGCTGGCCCCGCGCGGGCTGCTGCTCTGGTTCGGGCAGGCCAGCCGGCAGCCCGTCACGCTGGACTTCTTCGACATCCTCACCGGCCCGACCAGCGCCACCATCCGGCAGTTCAGCTACGCCGACGTGGACGAGCCGGACGGCGCCGACCTGGCCACCCTGGTCCGCCTCACCGCCGAGGGCCGGCTCCATCCGGAGCTGGGCACCGTCCGGGACTGGCGGGAGACCCCCGAGGTGCTGGCCGACCTGCGCGGCCGCCGGATCCGCGGCAACGCCGTCCTGACCGTCAACTGACCGCCTCTCAGCAGAAGGAGCAAGACGATGAACGACCCCAAGACCGTGGTGATCCGCTATGTCGACGCCGTCGTCCGGGGCGACCTGGAGGTGATCCGGGACAGCTTCGCCGAGGACGCCACCTGGGAGTACCCGGGCGACCTCCCGCTGAGCCGGGTGTGGACCGGGCGGGACGCGATCGTCGACGACTTCCTGGTCGGTGCCGGCCGGTTCTTCGCCCCCGGCGGCGCGCCGAAGGTCACCCTGACCAATGTGCTGGCCGACGGCGACCAGGTGCTCGCCGAGTGGCTGGCCGAGGGCACCGCCGCGGGCGGCGGGCACTACGACAACCGGTGCGCGGGCGTCTTCACCGTCGCCGACGGCCGGATCACCAGCGTCCGCGAGTACCTGGACACCCGGATGGTCGGCCGGGTGCTCTTCCCGGAGGCCTGAGCGGCGCTCGGCGGGCCTGAGCGGCGCCCGGCAGGCCTGACTGAGCAGCGTTCAGCAAGCCTGAGCGGCGCTCGGCAAGCCTGAGCAGCGCTCAGCCGACCAGCGAGTCCACCTGGTCCCGGTCCACCTCCAGCTCCACCCCGCCGTAGCTCTCCTTCGCCGAACCGCGCTGCTGGTGCACCCGCCGGTGCGGGGTCCACTGGTCGGCGCCGAGCACGCCCGCCCCGTCGGTGGAGTTGCGGCCGTCCCAGCGGGCGTACCAGATGGCGTCCGGCATGGGCGCGGCACCGGCCCGGGCGGCGGCGACCAGGTCGGTGATCCCGGAGTCCAGGCTGGAGTAGTAGCCGGCGAAGTACCCCGCCTTGTGCAGCCCCTGGGTCCAGCCCAGCGTGAAGTCGACGACGGCCTTGGCGCACGGCGCGTTGCCCGGCTGGTAGGCCTCCATGTCCAGGTAGATCGGGGTGCCGGTGTCCAGCCCGAGCGTTCTGGCCGCGTGCACCGCCTCGGCCGCCTCGGCCCGGCCCTGCTGCACGGCCTGCGCCGGGTCGATCCGCACCGGCTTGGCGGGCAGCGCGGCACACGGCGCCTGCCGGCCGACGTGGGTGGGCAGCAGCCGCCAGCCGAGCGAGCGGACCTGGCTCACCCAGTCCCTGGTCAGCCGGGTCTGCGCGCAGGCCCGCTGGCTGCCGCTGGTGTAGATGCCGACCACGCCGTACGGGGAGGCGCCGCGCCAGGCGCGCATCGCGTCCAGGCCGGGGGCGCTGCAGGCGTCGAAGCCGCTGCCGGTGAAGACGGTGCGGGGCACGGCGGCGAGCCGGGCCTGGCCGGGGTCGGCCAGCACGGTGGGCGGGAGCGGGGCCGGCGCCCGGACGGCGGCGGGCGGCACGGTCGCGCCGACGGGTGTGGCGAGCAGCCGGACGGCGGACGGGACGCGGCCCTGGCCGCCGGTCGCGTCGGTCGCCAGCAGCAGGACGAGGGCAGCGGCGCCCAGCGCCGTCGTACGCAGGTAGCGGACCATCCTTCGAGCCTGCGGGCGGCTGACGGCCGGTCGGATCAGCGGGGCCGGGACGCGCCGCCGAGGCCACCCGTTCGGCCGCCAGTTCGGCCGCCGTCCCAGCAGATGACAGTCGCTTGCAACCCGGACGGTACTGACGTCAGACTCGACGGATGTCCACCACCGAGCACCAGCAGGCCCTGCCTGCCACCAGCACCACCAGCGCCGCCGCAGCCACCGCCACCGCCGCCCGCGGCGGCGGGGTGCTGGGGCGCGCGCCGGCGCCGGTGGTCTGCGTGCTCGCGATGCTCGCCGTACAGACCGGGCTGGCGCTGGCCATCCACCTGTTCGGCTCGCTGGGCGTGCTCGGCACCTCCTTCCTGCGGCTGTGCTGCGCCGCGGTGATCCTGCTGGCCGCCACCCGGCCGCGGCTGCGCGGCCGCAGCGCCCGGGACCTGGCGGTGGCCGCGCTGCTCGGCGCCTTCTCGGCCGGCATGACGCTCTTCTTCGCACTGGCCTCCGACCGGCTGCCGCTGGGGACGGCGGCGACCATCGAGTTCCTGGGTCCGCTCGGGGTGGCGCTGGCGCTCTCCCGGCGCCTCGGCCACCTGGCCTGGGCCGCGCTGGCGGCCGGCGGGGTGGTGCTGCTCACCCTGGTCGGCGGCGGCGGGCTGGGGCACCGGCTGGACCTCACCGGGCTGGCCTTCGCAGCGGCCGCGGCCTGCTGCTACGCCGGCTACATCCTGGCCACCAACCGGGTCGGCGCGGTCTTCGAGGGCTTCGCCGGGCTGGCCGTCTCGATCACCGTCGGCGCGCTGGTGCTGGCCCCGTTCGGGCTGGGCCAGGCCTGGCACGGGCTGGCGCACTCCGGACACCCGCTGGCGCTGCTGGCCGCCACCGCCGGGGTGGCGCTGCTGCTGCCGGTGATCCCGTACGTGCTGGAGATGTCGGCGCTGCGCCGGCTCTCCAACCGGGTGTTCAGCATCCTGCTCAGCCTGGAGCCGGCGGTCAGCGCGCTGGTCGGGCTGCTGGTACTGGGCCAACTGCTCGGCTGGGCCCAGCTGCTGGGCATCGCCTGCGTGGTCGGGGCGAGCGCCGGAGCCACCCTGACGAGCCGTCAGTCTGTCTGAACCTTTGGCGAGTTCGCGGAAAGCCGCTGGGCGGTGCCGATATCGGCACCGCCCAGCGGCTTCTTCCGGCTCACGGGACCCTTTCCACATGGCCGGCCGGTCCTGCCATCCACCTCCGGGAGCGTGCCCGCGCTCCCGAACTACCCCCGGTGGACTACTCCTTGATGACCGGAGCGAAGGTGATGTCGACGTTCTTGTTGGACTGGTCGGCCCAGATCAGGCCGGAGTTGTCCTTCACGCCGAGGGTGTTGTTCTGGTTCGAGGCACCGCTGCCGGTGGCCACCTGCTGGGTCCAGTTGGCATTGCCGTCGACCCCGCCGAAGATGTTCCCGCTGCCCACGTTGGACACCACGCTGGCGTTGGAACCGTCCTGGGATCCGGCTCCGTTGTCGGCGAAGGCCGCGCCGGCGCCGGCCAGCAGCAGCCCGGCGGCGAGCGGGGCGGCGGCGAGTGCGGCGACGATCCGGGCGGTACGGGTGCGAGCCATGGAAATCCTCCAGAAAGCTTGACGCGATCGAACCGGCCGACCGAGGTCGGCCGAATTCGGATAACTGGTGCGGGAGTTCGCGGCCAGACGAACCCCTGCGGGCTGCGACGCCGAGATCAAGAGTGCGCACTGGAACGTCGAACCGCCAGAGTTGACGCTGGCGGTTCGCTCGAACGCGTGACCTCGGCCCGCTAAACCCCGCTCCGGCAAAAGCCGGCTCCGCACCGTCCGGCGGCGGCCGAGAACCGACCTGACCAGGCCGTTCGGCGGCCTCCCCGAGCCGCGCCACCCCCGCGCGCCACCCCTCGGAATGGCTAGAAAAGCTTGCCCGGGTTGAGGATATTCAGCGGGTCGAAAAGTGCTTTCATCTGCTTTTGCAGTTCGAGCCCGACCGGTCCCAACTCCCGTGCCAGCCACTCCTTCTTCAGCACTCCGATGCCGTGCTCGCCGGTCACCGTGCCGCCCAGTTCCAGCCCGAGCGCCATGATCGCCTCGAAGGACTCCTCGGCCCGCGCCACCTGCTCCGGGTCCTTGGCGTCGAAGGCCACGATCGGATGGGTGTTTCCGTCCCCGGCGTGGCTCACCACGCCGATCGCCACCCCGAACCGCTCGCCGATCGCGGCCACCCCCGCCAGCATCTCGGCCAGCCGGGAGCGCGGCACGGCGACGTCGTCCACCATCGTGGTGCCCAGCGTCTCCAGCGCGGGCAGCGCCAGCCGGCGGGCCGCCAGCAGCAGCTCCGACTCGGCGGCGTCCTCGGCCGGCACCGCCTCGGTGGCACCCGCCGCCCGGCACAGCTCCGCCACCTCGCCGACCTCGCGCTGCCGCTCGGGCCCGTCGAAGGCCACCAGCAGCAGCGCCTTGGTGGACTCCGGCAGGCCCATCTTCGCCAGCCGGTTCACCGCGCGGACCGAGACGGCGTCCATCAGCTCCATCAGCGAGGGCGTGTAGCCGGCCGTCACCACCGCGTTCACGGCCGCGCAGGCCGCCTCGGTGGACGGGAACTCGGCGGCCAGCGCCAACTGCGGCGCCGGTTTGGGGCGCAGCGCCAGCACCGCGCCGACCACCACGCCCAGGGTGCCCTCGGAGCCGACGAAGAGCCGGGTCAGGTCGTAGCCCGCCACCCCCTTGGCCGTCCGCCGCCCGGTGCGCAGCAGCCGCCCGTCGGCCAGCACCACGTCCAGGCCCAGCACGTACTCGGCGGTCACCCCGTACTTCACGCAGCAGAGCCCGCCCGCGCCGGTGCCGATGTTGCCGCCGATGGTGCAGGACTCCCAGCTCGACGGGTCCGGCGGGTAGTACAGGCCGTGCTCCTCGACCGCCCGGGAGAGCACGGCGTTCACCACCCCCGGCTCCACCACGGCCAGCCGGTCGACCGGGTCCAGCTCCAGGATCCGGTCCAGCTTCACCAGCGACAGCAGGATGCAGCCGTCCACCGCGTTGGCGCCGCCGGACAGCCCGGTCCGCGCACCCTGCGGCACCACCGGCACCCGCAGCTCGGTGGCGGTGCGCAGCACGTGCTGCACCTGCTCGACGTCGGTGGGGAAGACCAGCACGGCCGGCTGCCCGGCCGCGCAGAACCCGGCCATGTCGTTGCGGTAGGCGGCGGTCACCCCGGGGTCCACCACCACGGCGGACTCCGGCAGGCCGGCCAGCAGCCGGGTGGTCAGTTCACTGCTCGCGGCCGAGGTCATCGCGGGCTCCGTTCCGTTCGGTCGTGCCGGACCTGAGGACGGAACGGAGCCTACGCGCCGTCAGGCCCGCTCGCCGCGCCCGCGCCCGGCCCGGTGCCGCGCCTGCAGCACCGCCACCACCAGCACGATCACCACGGTCAGCGCCGCGCTCACCTGCCCGTAGCCGAACGCCAGGCCGTGGTGCTCCTTGGGCGCGCCCAGCCAGTCGGCGAAGGAGGCGCCCAGCGGCCGGGTCAGCACGTAGGCGATCCAGAACGCCAGCACCTCGTTCATCCGCAGCTTCCAGTACGCCAGCGCGGGCACCGCGATCGCGGCGGTGAAGACCAGCCCGGCCTCCAGGTAGCCCAGCCCGCCGCTGTGCGCGGCCAGGTCGCCGACCGCCGTGCCCATCGCGAAGGTGGCCAGCACCGCGGCCCAGTAGAAGAGCTCCCGGCGCACCGTGCGCACGCTGTGGATGTCCAGGGTGCCCTCGCTCCGGCGCCACCAGGTGAAGACCACCGCCAGCACCACCAGGAAGAGCGGCGCCGACACCGCGTACGGCACCCCGACCACCACGTGCAGGCCGTCCGCCGCCATGGTCCCGAAGACGCTCACCATCACGATGGCCAGCCAGTACACCCACGGCACGTACTGCTTCACCCGGAACTGCAGCACCAGCGCCACCGCCAGCCCGAGCCCGCCGATCGCCACCGCGATCACCGGGTCCATCGAGTTGGCGAGGTAGTCCGAGGTGGTCTCCCCCATGCCGGTGGTGAGCACCTTCGCCATCCAGAAGAGCACGGTCACCTCGGGCACCTTGCTGAGCAGCTGCCGTCCTGGTGCCACCGGCTCACTCGGCCGTACGTGAGCAGTCGTCATGGTGGGCCATGCTTGCAGGCTCAGCTGAAGACCACCTGAAGATCTGACGGCCCGAAAACCACACCGGCCCCTGACCAGCAGTGCTGGTCAGGGGCCGGTCTCCGGCGGAGAGCGTGGGATTCGAACCCACGGTGACGGGTCACGCCACGACAGTTTTCAAGACTGTTCCCTTAGGCCGCTCGGGCAGCTCTCCAGGCGGAGGTCAGCCTAACGGTTCCGAGGGGTCCGGGTGCACCGGGTTCGGGCGGGCCGGGTCAGTTGGTGTCGCCGCTGCGGCTGCCCAGGGTCACCGAGGTGGTGTTGGCCTTGCCGTCGCGGGTGTACTCGACCTGGACCTGGTCGCCCGGGGAGTGCGACCAGATGGTCGCCACCAGGGCCGGGCTGCTGTCGATGGCCACGCCGCCCAGCTTGGTGATCACGTCACCGGGCTTGAGGCCGGCCTTGTCGGCCGGGCCGCCGGGGGTGACGGCCGGGGTGCCCTGGATCGAGGAGGTCATCACCTGGGCTCCGTCGCCCTGGTAGTCGTCGTTGCGCAGGATGCCGAGGGTCGCGTAGACCGGGGTGCCGGTCTGGATCAGCATCTGGGCGACGCGCTTGGCCTGGTTGATCGGGATCGCGAAGCCGAGGCCGATGGAGCCGGCCTGGCCGCCGCTGCCGCTGGACTGGGTGCTGGACTGGATCGCCGAGTTGATGCCGATCACCGCGCCCTGGCCGTTCAGCAGCGGGCCGCCGGAGTTGCCGGGGTTGATCGAGGCGTCGGTCTGCAGGGCGTTCATGTACGAGACCTGGGTGCCGGCCTCGTCGCCGGAGGCGACCGGGCGGTTCTTGGCGCTGACGATGCCGGAGGTGACGGTGCCCTCCAGGTCGAACGGGGCGCCGATGGCGACCGTGGTGTCGCCGACCTGCACCTGGTCCGAGTCGGCCAGCGGCAGCGGGATCAGCTTGCCGGACGGCGGGCTGTCCAGCTTGATCACGGCCACGTCGTAGCCCTTGGCCTGGCCGACCACCGAGGCGGAGTAGCTGCTGCCGTCGGAGAACTTGACGCTCAGCTTGCCGCCGCCCTGGGCCGGGGCCACCACGTGGTTGTTGGTGAGGATGTGGCCCTCGGTGTCGAAGACGAAGCCGGTGCCGGTGCCGGACTCGCTGCTGCCCTGCGCCTTGATGGTGACGGTGCTGGGCAGCGCCTTGGCGGCGATCCCGGCGACCGAGTCGGCCGCGCGGTTGCTGGTGTTGCCCGAGGTCGCCACCGTGGTGCTGCTGTGGCTGCTGCCCGCGCTGCCGGAGGAGCCGGAGCTGTTGCCCTTGATCGCGGCACCGGCCACGCCGCCGGCCAGGCCGGCCACCAGCGCCACCGCGGCCACCAGGGCGACCAGGCCGCCGCGGCCCTTCTTCTTCGGGACCGGCTGGCCGTACGGCTGCTCGCCGCCGGGGTAGCCCGGGTAGCCGGGGCCGCCCGGCGCGCCCGCGCCGCCGCCCCAGGGGTCGCCGCCGACCGGGTGGCCGGCGCCGAAGGGGTGATGCGGCTCGGCGCCGAACGCGGAGGCCGCGGGGACGCCGGCCGAGATGGCGGTCGGGGCGGTGGGCGCCGCGTACGGGTTGGCCGGGGACTCGGCCGCGGGGGCCGGCTGCACCGGCGCCGGCGGCAGCACCGGCGGCGGGGCGTCCAGGTAGCCGGGGGCGGCAGGGGCCGCGGCCTCGGCCTGCGCGGACGGCGCCGGCGGCGCGAACGGCGAGCGCGGCGGCTCGGCCGGCGCGGCCGGCGCGGCAGCCGGCGCCACCGGCGGCGGCGCGTCGATGTACTCGATCACCGCGGTGGGCTCCTCGCCCGCCCCGGCCGGGGCAGCCGGCTCCGGCGGCGCCGCCGGCCGGTCGGCCGGCTCCGGGGCGGTCACCTTGCCGAATGCCAGGGTCGGGGCGGACTCCGCCACCGCCGGTGTCTCACCGACCGCCGGAGTGCCCCCCGGCTCACCGTGACCGCCGGAGGGCAGCCCCTCCTGCGGTCCGGCGGAACCACTCTCGTGCTCGGTGCTCACGGACGACCTCCATCGCTGACAGGACCTTGGCCCATAGTTTTTCCCATGCCCGATCTGGATGTCGTAAGGGCCTGCCTGAAGAACTGGTAAGAATCCTTAGGCGGATCCGACGACAGCCGCGGACGACTCCCCCCGGGCTCCTCGGTTACCACTCGATCGGCCTCGACCGAAGGTGCTGTCCCGCGATCCGGACGGCGCTTTGCCCCACCTTGGCGGAATCCTTGCGGCGGGCTACCCTTGCGCTGCCAAAACTGACACGCGGGAGCTTGGACCCACCAGGCTGAGAGTGCGCTGATCGAACCGTACGCCATGGCGGAGCCGCCGGTGCGGGCGAGGGAGCGCTGACCGCCGGAACCTGTCCGGGTAATGCCGGCGTAGGGAGCAACCGCCATGACGGCCGCCTCACCCTCCCCTGCCACCACGACGGTGCTGGAGCACCCGTCCCACGGCCGCCCCGAGGCGCCGCTGGTGCTGGACACCGCACCGCCGCGCACGCTGGGCTTCCGCGACCAGTTCGCGCTCTGGGCCAACCTCGGGATCAGCCTGATCGGCTTCACCAGCGCGGCCACCGTGCTCGGCGCGCAGGGCCAGGAGCTGTCGATCACCGCCGCGGCCACCGCCATCGTGCTGGGCACGGTGATCGGCACCGCGATGCTCGCGGTGGCCGCGCTGATCGGATCCCGCACCGGCGCGCCCGCGATGGCCGTACTGCGCGGCCTGTTCGGCACCCGGCTCTCCTACCTGCCGACCGTGCTGAACGTGCTGCAGTGCGTCGGCTGGGGCATCTACGAGCTGCTGGTAATCTCCAGCGGCGCCCAGACCGTGGTCGGCACCGGCGGCTGGCACTGGCTCTTCGTGCTGGCCGCGGGCGCGCTGACCACGGCGCTGACGATCTGGCCGCTCGGCTCGATCGCGGCGCTGCGCAAGTACGTGGCGATCGGGGTGGGCATCGCGATGGTCTACTTCACCGTGCAGCTGGGCCGGCACCACATCCCGAACCCGGGCCGGGGCAACTGGCACGGCTTCCTCTCCGCCACCGACGCGATCATCGCCGTCTCGGTCTCCTTCGTGCCGCTGGCCGCCGACTACACCCGGCACTCGCGGACCGCCCGGTCCGCGTTCTGGGGCACCTTCAGCGGCTACACCGTCGCCCAGGTCTGGTGCTACGGGCTGGGCCTGATCGCGCTGCTGCAGTCGCAGGGCGACGCGCGGAACCTGCTCGGCTCGTTCACCGGGGTGGCGGCCGGCTGGGCCTTCCTGCTGGTGCTGGTGCTGCGCGAGGCGGACCAGTCCTTCGCCAACGTGTACTCGACCGCGATGTCGCTGCACAACCTCTTCCCCCGGGTGGACCGGCGGCTGCTGACCGGCGGGATCGGCCTGCTGGTGACGGTGGTTGCCAGCCAGATCGACCAGTTCGCCGACTGGTACTCCAACTTCCTCTACCTGATCGGCTCGGTCTTCGTGCCGCTGCTCGCGGTGCTGGCGGTGGACTACTTCCTCGGCCGCGGCCGGCGCGGCTGGGACATGGGGCAGCAGGCGCCCTCCCGGCCGCTGCTGCTGCTCCCGTGGGCGCTGGGCTTCGCCACCTACCAGTTCCTGGCGCCGACCGGCATCAAGGGCTGGAGCGGCTTCTGGACCGGCCTGCAGTCGCTGGTGCACTTCACCCCGCAGGAGTGGACCTCGGCCTCGCTCTTCTCCTTCCTGGTCGCGGGCCTGGCCACGCTGGCCCTCGGCAGGGCCCTGCCCAAGGCCTGACCTGGGCACTCGGGGTTGGGGTGGGCGTCGGACGCCGGTCATCTTCGCCCCCTAGGGTGGGGGCGTGACGACTCCGGACCTCTCCGCCCCCGACCGCTCCCGCACCGCCGAGCAGGTGCAGGTGGTCGCCCACCGCGGCTCCTCCGCCGCGCTGCCCGAGCACACCCTGGCGGCGTACCGGCGGGCGCTGGCGGAGGGCGCGGACGCGGTGGAGTGCGACGTCCGGGTGACCGCCGACGGGCAGCTGGTCTGCGTGCACGACCGGACCATCGCCCGGGTCTCGGACGGCGGCCGCCGGGTGGTCTCCACGCTCACCCTGGAGCAGCTGCGCGGCTACGACTTCGGCTCCTGGAAGCACCCGGAGCAGCCCGAGCCGCAGCCGGTGCTGACCCTGGCCGAGTTGCTGGGGCTGGTGGCGGACGCCGGGCGCCGGGTGGACCTGGCGATCGAGACCAAGCACCCGGTGCGCTACCGCGGCCGGGTGGAGGCCGAGCTGGTGGCGATGCTCGAGCGGTTCGGCGTCGCCGGCGCGGTCGGCCCGGGCGAGGGCGACCCGGAGCGGCCGCACGCCCGGATCATGAGCTTCTCCGGGCTGGCGCTGGGCCGGGTCCGCCGGGCCGCACCCGCCTTCCCCCGGGTCTTCCTCTTCGAGCACCCCGCGGCGCTGCGGCTCTGGCCGAGCGGCGGGCTGCCGGCCGGGGCGGTGGTGGCCGGCCCGGGCATCGAGCTGGTGCGCCGCCGCCCCGGCCTGGTGCGGGCGCTGCGGGCGGCCGGGCACCAGGTGCACGTCTGGACGGTGGACGAGCCGGCCGACGTGGAGCTGTGCCTGGAGCTCGGGGTGTCGGCGATCATCACCAATCGCCCGCGCGCCGTACTCGACCAGCTCGGGCGCTGAGCGCACGCCGGGGCGCATCCGGATTCCATCGGGCGGAATCCGGTCCGGCGGTTTGTCGCGGGGCCGCCGTCCTCTGACGCAGCGTGAGCGGATAATCACCTTTTGCGTACACTGGGTCGCGGGCGAGTTGTCCTGCGGTGATGACTTCACAATTGACGCACCGCAAGCACCTGTTCCCGTTTCCGGCGCATTCCGTCGGGGCATCCATCCCTCGGCGAACGCTGAAGGAGGTCCGGGGGTGGCGTTGATGGTGGCGCGCGAAGTGCCGACTTCATCGACCATGGCGGTGCCGCACGGTCCGGCCAGCGTCGGGGCAGCCCGACGCCGACTCCGCCGGGACCTGGGCGACCGCGCGGTCCCCGCGTCGGTGATCGACGACGCGGTTCTGATCCTTTCCGAACTGCTCAGCAATTCCTGTCGTTATGCCAGGCCGCTCGCACCATTGCTGGATCTGGCCGGGGGGGAGAACTCGGCGGACAAGTCCGCTCGAGAACCGGTCGGGAGCACGGCGGAATTCCCGGCGAATGGCGCGGATTTGACGTTGCGTCCGGAACTCGCCCATTCGGCGGCCGAGGCCCGTCCGGCAGGCGGTGCCCGTCCCTCCGACGGGGCCCGTCCGTCCGACGGAGCCCGCCCGTCGGGCGAGGAGCTGACCGAGGACCTGGGCGGCATCCTGGTGCGCTGGCAGATGCACACCGACGGGGTGCTGACCCTGGAGGTCACCGACGGCGGCGCGGCCACCCGTCCGCTGCCGGCGCGGCCCTCGCTGACCGCCCGGGGCGGACGCGGCCTGAGCATCGTCGGCCAGCTGGCCACCGACTGGGGCGTGCGGGACGCACCCGGCGAGGTGACCGTCTGGGCCGCGCTCCCGGCGCACGACGGCGAGCCCGAGCCGCAGCACCGCCGGTCCGCCTAGCGGGGCCGTCCGGCGCGGCGCCGGAGCGCGGGAGGCCGGCGGGAACCTCAGTAGGCTGCCCCGAGACGTTGACCGCCACTTCCGGGAGAGCCGCGCCATGGCCAAGAAGGCCGCCAAGAACTCCGCCCCGTCCACCCCGATCGACGCCGCCGCCGTGCCGGTGGTCGGTGCCCGCGAGGCCTGCCCGTGCGGCTCCGGCCGCCGCTACAAGGCCTGCCACGGCCGGGCGGCCGCGCACGCGGTGCAGGAACTGGTGCACCGCCCGTTCGAGGGACTGCCCGGCGAGGCCGACTGGGTGGCGCTGCGCGAGCTGGTGCCGGCCGCCACCGTGCCGCTCACCCTGACGGCCGAGGTGCTGGCCGGCGCCGCGGGCGAGGTCCCCTCGGTCACCCTGGCGACCGTGCTGCCGCTGGCCTGGCCGGCGCTGCGCCGGCCGGACGGCTCGGTGCTGCTCGGCCTGCAGACCCAGTCCTCCTCCGGCGACCTGAGCCGGGACCTGGCCGACGCGCTGGTCGAGGCGCTGGCGACCGACCCGGGCAACCCGGTGCCGACCCGCCGGGCGGCCGCCGACGGCCCGCGGCTGCAGGACCTGCTGGACCTCTCGGCGCCGTTCGCCCCCGCCGTGCACACCGGCTTCGAGTTCTGGCTGGAGGACGCCGACTCGGCGACCGGCGAGGTGGCCGCCTCGCTGGAGCGGGCCAACGCCTCGGCGATCCCGACCGAGAAGCTGGCCTCGGTGGACAGCGCCTACTGGTGCGGCACCCCGGACAAGAACCACCTGCGCTGGGTCATGACGGTGCCGGAGGAGCAGCTGCTGGACGCGCTGGCCCGGCTCTCGGCGGCGGGCGAGAGCTCGATCGGTGAGGGCACCAAGCTGGTCGGCTCGTTCCGGGCGCACGGCCTGACCGTGCCGGTCTGGGACCTGCCGGTGGCGATGACCGCCGCCGACTGCGAGAAGCCGGCCGCCGCCTTCGCCGAGCGGCTGGCGGGCGCGCTGGCTTCCGACGCGCCGCTGAGCGCGGAGGAGCGCCGGGCCCGGGCCAACCTGGTGAGCCGTCAGGTCACCCTGAACTGAACGAACCTGTCGCAGTGTGATCGTTTCCGGCCATAAGGACGTGAATCCGGTCACATCGGAGCGGGCCGACCGGGAAATATCGCGATCGGCACCCCCCTGGGACTTTGGCGTTGCGGCCAATCCTTGTTACTGTTTAGGCAGTCCGGTCGCTGGTGCATCCCCCGTCGCCAGCGGCCGGATTTTCCATTGCCGCCGTCCAGTTGGCGGCGGACCCCGTCGGCGCCCGAGCCCGGGTCAGAACGCCAGCCGGCTGCCGTCCGGCACCGCCGAACCCGCCGCGAGCAGCGCCTCCAGCAGCTCCGCCACCGCCGGCAGCCGCACCCCGCCGCCCGCCGCCACCACCGGCCGGCGCAGCCAGCGCACCGGAGCCCCGCCCAGCCCCACCCGGGACGGCGGCAGCACCAGGTACCCGCCGGGACCGTGGTAGCGCACGCTGCTCGGCACCCGACCGGGCGCCCCGCCCGGACGCAGCGTCTCCTCCTGGGCGGCCAGCAGCTCCGCCAACTCCGGGTACCCGTATGGCGCGACCAGCAGCGCGCAGCGGGTCGGCCCGGCCAGCACCGGGCCCGGCACGACCCGTAGCGCGTCCAGGTAGTCGAGCAGCCGGGTCCCGGCCGCCACGGGCAGGCTGACCGCCGCCACCGCCGTGCCGGTCGCCGCCAGCAGCGGCGCCTGCGGGCAGTGCCGCTCCCACCACCAGCGCACCATCCGGGCGTCGGTGGTGGCGGCCAGCAGCGGCTGGTCGTGCGGGTGCGCGGCCGGCACCGGGCAGAGCGGGTCGCCGCAGGAGCAGCCGGCCGTCGGCGCACCGCCGCCCCCGCCGCGCTGCACCAGCACCGCGCCCGGCACCACCGGCCAGTGCCACTCCTGGCTGCAGGTCAGGGCGGCGCGCAGCACCGCCTGCCGGTCCCGGCGGCGGCTGCCGGACGGCTCGCGCAACTCACGCATGGACACTCGTTCCTCTCCACGAAGGTTGGACCAAGGGCGAGCGGGTGGATCACGACCTGAGGCGCGGCCGGGGAGGCCGACGGGTGCGCTCGGGGACGACCAGCCGGTTCGAACGCGTTCGGGCGGGGCGTCGCTACGAGAATCCCTCATGCGACCGGATGGACGCCGTTCGGCGCCCCCGGGTTCCACCGTACGAGTGAGTGACTTCTGGTCAGCGGGGTTGCCGGGCGGGGGGATCCCTACGCTCCGGGCAGGGTTCCGGCAGCCTCCTGGTCAGCTTGTGCCCGTTCCCGGCCCGGTCCACTCCACGACGCAGAACCATCCGGCGGCCTCCCGATCCTGGACACGCCCCGACCGACCTGTGTAGAAACGGGGCACTAAGGAGTGGTTTGGCCGGGCTTGGGCCATCGGGGCCCCGGCGGTCCGGACCACCGCGCTGGGAGTCGCGCCATGAGTGACAAGCGTCCGTCCGGTGCACGCGGTACCACCCCGGAGCTGGGTGACGGCCCCGCGGAGCCGGCGGTTGACGGTCCGTCAACCACGGGCGGGCGACTGACCAGGCTGCTGGACCTGCCGCTGCGGTCGGCCGGCGCGGCCGCCGAGCCGGCTCCCGGGCCGGCCGTGCGCGCCGCGGCGGCCGCAGAACCGTTCGGCCGCCCCGACCCGGTGGATCCGCTGGCAGCGCTGGACTGGCTGCAGCAGCACACCGAGCGGCTGGCCCGGGCCCGCGGCCTGGCCGCCACGCTCAGCGTGCTGCTCGACTCCGGCGCCGAACTGCTTGGCGCCCACCGGGCGTTGCTGGTCACGCTGGCCCGCACCGGCGCCGACGAGCCGGCCCCGGGCGCCGCCGGCCTGGGCGGACCGGCCGGCGCCGACTGGCCGGACCGCACCGGCCACGGCCCGATGCTCGGCCTGGCGCTGGACCACTCGGCGATCGGCGCGCTGGAGACCGTCCCGCTGGAGCACGGCCCGTTCGCCGGCCTGCTCGGGCCGGCCGGCCGGCCCGAGCAGGTGCTGCACCCCGACCTGACCGGCGGCGCGGGCATCGCGCCCCGGTTCCGGACCGTCGCCGCCGACCTCGGACTGGGCGCCAGCTTCGCGCTGCCGCTGGCCACCGAGGAGGACGGGCCGCTGGCCGCCGCCGCCTGGTTCTTCCCCGAGCCGGGCCGGCCCGACCCCGAGCGCCAGCGGCTGGCCCGCCGGTTCGCCGCCTTCGCCGCCCCGCTGCTGGCCGGGCGGCTGGCCGCCGAGCGCGGACTGCGGGCCGCGGAGGCGCTGCGCCGCGGGCTGCTGCCCGACCACCTGCCGCACCTGCCCGGTCTGCGGCTGGCCGCCCGCTGGGTGCCGGCCGGGTTGGAGCAGTCGGCCGGCGCCGACTGGTACGACGCGATCACCCTGCCGGACGGCTCGGCCGGCCTCACCGTCGGCTCGGTCACCGGCGACGGGCCGGGCGCCGGGCCCGACTCGGCCCCGGGCGCGGCCACCGCGATGGGCCGGCTGCGGGCCGCGCTGCGGGCCTACGCGGTGCTGGAGGGCGAGGACCCGGTGGCCGTCCTCGGCGACCTGGAACTGCTGCTCAAGACCACCGAGCCGGCCCGCAGCGCGACCGCGCTCTACGCCTGCGTGGACCCGGCCGAGCGCCGGATCACCCTGGCCGGCGCCGGGCACTGCCCGCCGATCCTGGTCACCCGGTACGGCGCCAACTTCATCGAGACCTCGCTCTCCGCCCCGCTCGGCATGCTGAGCTGCTGGGAGGCGCCGGGGGTGGAGCTGAACGCCGAGCGAGGCGACCTGCTGCTGCTCTACACCGAGGGCCTGGCCCGCCGCTGCGGCCCGACCCTGCACGCCGGCCAGGCCCGGCTGCGCAAGGCCGCCGCCGACGCGCCGCGCGAACTGCGGCACGACCCGGACCGGCTCTGCGCCCACCTGCTGGAGTGCTGCGAGCCGGCCGGGCCGCAGGCCGAGGACGACCTGGTGCTGCTGGCGGCTCGCTTCGAGTGACCACCGGGTGCTCGGGTCCCGAACGGACGATCGGGACCGCGTCCGTACCATGGGACGCACAGCCGCCCCGGGACGCGTCGCGATCCGACCCGCCCGGGGCGCAGGACTCGCAAGGAGGCGACCCACCGTGACCGACGACCGCACCCCGGCCGTGGCCGAGAACCCCGAAGGGCTCGGCACCGAGGAGTCGGCCGATCAGCCGATCAAGCGCCGCAAGAACGGCCTCTACGACGCGGTCTCGGACGAGCTGGCCGCCTCCATGAAGTCCGGCTGGGCCGACACGGAGCTGCACGACCTGGCACCGGTCGCGCAGGCCCCCTACGCCGCCGCCCGCCGCGCCGCGCTCTCCGCCGCCTTCCCGGGCGAGCGCCTGGTGGTCCCGGCCGGCAACCTGCGCACCCGGGCCAACGACACCGAGTACTCCTTCCGCGCCGCCAGCGAGTACGCCCACCTCACCGGCGACCAGACCCAGGACGCGGTGCTGGTGCTCAACCCGGTGGCCGGCGGGCACGAGGGCGTGCTCTACCTGCTGCCCCGCTCCGACCGGGAGAACGGCGAGTTCTGGCTGGACGGCCAGGGCGAGCTCTGGGTCGGCCGCCGCCACTCGCTGACCGAGTCCGAGCGGCTGCTCGGCCTGCCCGCCCGCGACGTCCGCAAGGCCGCCGAGGAGCTGGCCGCCGACACCGCCGTGCCGACCCGCCTGGTCCGCGGCTACGACGCCGGCCTGGAGGCCGCGCTGGCCACCGACGAGGAGCGCGACGAGGAGCTGCGCACCTTCCTCAGCGGCCTGCGCCTGGTCAAGGACGAGTGGGAGGTCGAGCAGCTGCGCGCCGCCTGCGCCGCCACCGTCAACGGCTTCACCGACGTGGTCCGCGAGCTGGCCCAGGCCGTCGCCACCTCGGAGCGCTGGATCGAGGGCACCTTCTGGCGCCGCGCCCGGGTCGAGGGCAACGACGTCGGCTACGGCTCGATCGCCGCCGCCGGCCCGCACGCCACCACCCTGCACTGGGTGCGCAACGACGGCGAGGTCCGCCCCGGCGAACTGCTGCTGCTCGACGCCGGCGTGGAGACCAGCACCCTCTACACCGCGGACGTCACCCGCACGCTGCCGATCAACGGCACCTTCAACCCGCTGCAGCGCAAGATCTACGACGCCGTGTACGCCGCCCAGGAGGCGGGCATCGCCGCGGTCAAGCCCGGCGGCCGGTTCCGCGACTTCCACGACGCCTCCCAGCGGGTGCTGGCCGAGCACCTGCTCGCCTGGGGCCTGCTGGACGCCTCGGTGTACGACGTCGAGAAGGTGCTCGAGCTCGGCCTGCAGCGCCGGTGGACCCTGCACGGCACCGGCCACATGCTCGGCATGGACGTCCACGACTGCGCCCACGCCCGCCGCGAGCAGTACGTCGACGCCGACCTGGTGCCGGGCATGTGCCTGACCGTCGAGCCCGGCCTGTACTTCCAGGCCGACGACCTGACCGTGCCCGAGGAGTACCGGGGCATCGGCGTGCGGATCGAGGACGACATCCTGGTCACGGCGGACGGCAACGAGAACCTGTCGGCCGGGCTGCCGCGCGCGGCGGACGAGGTCGAGGCGTGGATGGCGGCGCTGAAGGGCTGAGTTGACGGAATGCCGGTCAGGGAGCCCGGTGGGCGCCCCTGACCGGCTACTTGGCGACGGTGGGGAGAGGCTGGGTGGCGGTTCCCAGGCTTCCGTAATCGGTCGCCTGGGTGTCGTCGAACTTCAGCCGTGCCTGCTCGTACAGGCTTACCTGCTGCTGGGCGAAGCCAGCCGACGGGGCAAACGACACCCGGAAGTTCACCGTCCTGCTCGCTCCTGGCGCGAGCGCGAAGACCGGCAGGTTGCTGAGAACGGCGTCGGCGCCGGTGGTGTCGGGCGGCATGCTCAGCCAGGTGCCGTCGTCCTTCTGTTGCTCCAGAGTGCTGCCCGAGGGCGCCGGCGTGAGGCTGATCTGCGCGACCATCTCGGCCACTCGGGTGCTGCTGGTGTTGGTGTACGTCACCGAGAACTGCACCTTGCTGCCGTCGTCCGGCACCGGGGCGGCCGGCAGCGAGGTGGACATGGAGACCTTGGGCAGCGACTGGGGCACCGCGCTGATGTCCAGGCTGCCGAGCACCGCCTGCAGCCCGGCCTCATACTTCGGGTCGATCCCCTGGACCACCGCCATCACCTGCGACTTGCGGAAACCCCACATCCTGGCGGTGAACTTCCCACCGTTGTCACAGCTGACGTTCCAGGTCGCCAGGTCCGCCTGACCCGTCGGCAGCGTGGTCTTCGTCTCGCTGTACGAAAGCAGGGTCTGCGTGCCGGTGCCATGCGGATTGGACGGGTCGTAGCAGTACGGCTGATGGGCCCAGCCGCCTTTGGAGTCGAGTTGGTCCATCGTCGGATCTTCCCCCTCGGCGGCGTCGTCCACCGTGTTGAAGATGACCAACAGCAGGCTGTTCACACCACACCTGCCCAAGGTGTCGGTCGTCCTGTGCACAGCCGGAGCATTCAGACAGGCAAATCCGAGCGTCGGACTCTCGGTCGCCATCGACCACCCGGTCGGTAGGCGGAATGTCATGCCGCGGTATGACTGCACCGGCCCGAGGCCGACCGGCGCCACCGGGGCACCGCTCAAGGTCGGCGACGACGAGCTGGTGGCCGCCGAGCCGCCGGTGGTCGGGGAGCCCGCGGGCGCTGAGGCCGACTGGCTGGTCATCGCCGGCGCACTTCCGTCCTGCGCGGTCAGGCTCGCACTCGGCGACGGGGTGGCGGACGCGACAGAAGTGGCCTCCGCGCTGTGGCTGGCGGAGACTGAGGCGGCCGGGGCCGCCGGGCTGTGGTCTGCCAGCGAGTGGCTGTTGAAGCCCAGGTAGCCGACGGCGAGCGAGGCGGCCAGGCCGAGCGGCAGCACCACCGAGTAGACCGGGTGCAGCCGTCGCAGCTTGCGGCCCGGCGGCTCCGCCGGACGGAGGTCGTGCGGGCCGACCTGCGCGGCCCGCGCGGCCAGCGCCTCACGCAACAGCCGCTCCATCGGCGTACCCTCGTCGGCACCGTCCTGGCCGGGACGATCCTTGTCTTCGGTCATCGCACGTTCTCCAGCTGCTTCTCCAGGGCGTCGAGCGCCCGGCTCGCGGTGGACTTCACGGCACCCCGGGACAACCCGAGCGCTTCCGCTATCTGCGCCTCCGACAGATCCGAGTAGTAGCGCAGCACCAGCACCTCACGCTGGCGCTCCGTCAGCTGCTGCAACGCCACCACCACCCGCCGGTGCTCATCGTTCAGCACCGCGTGCTCCTCCGCCGACTGCGCATCGGCCTCATGCGGCGGCACGTACTCCCGCGCCGTCTTCCGCCGACGCAGCACCGAACGAGAACCGTTCACCACCGAAGTCCGCAGATACCCCAACGCGTTGTCCACGTCCTCCAGACGCTCGCCGTACTTCTGGAACAACCCCGTGAACGCCTCCTGCACCACGTCCTCGGCCACGTCCTGACGATCCACCAGCAGGATCGCCAACCGCACCAGACCCAACCGGTGCGCGTGATACAGCTCCGTCACCGTCGGACGCGACTCCTGCTCCTGCTCCGACCGACCGCCCCGCAACAACCGGAACCCCGACCGACGCACCGCCACCGGCTCCCCCGACGGCTCCTCACCCCCCACCACCGGACCAAGCGCACCGAAGAACGCCCTCAGCCCGCCCGTGAATCGCCAGGTCCGGCGCCCCCGGTGCGGCAGGCCTGCAACGGGCAGGCCGAGTGCCAGCGACATGCGCGTTCCACTTTCCCCTCGAAAGGCGGCCGGAGTGCCCAGCTGCACATACTTGTGATGATCCCTTGTGGGACTGATGCGATCATCGCAGCAGGTGATGAGGGAGGAGCACCCGCACCACCTCGCCGCGCATCAGTGCTCCACTGCCAGCTGCGCCGAGTCCATCGAGCTGTAGTGGCCGTCGCCGATCGCGCTGGCCTGCAGGTTCAGGCCGGTGATCCCCTTGTCGGTACCCGGGGCCAACGAGACCCGGAACATGGACTCGAACGCCCGCCCGGTCGGCACCGACAACGCCCGCACGGCGGAGGCGTCCACCGCGAGGCCGTCACAGTCCTCGGCCACCGGGAGCTTCGTCCAGACTCCGTTGGCCATCACCTCGACCGTGACGTCCTGCGGCCGGAGCTCGCCGCCCGTGGCCGCCAGCAGCAGCCGCG
This sequence comes from Kitasatospora sp. NPDC006697, assembly GCF_042869935.1. Classification (NCBI taxonomy): domain Bacteria; kingdom Bacillati; phylum Actinomycetota; class Actinomycetes; order Kitasatosporales; family Streptomycetaceae; genus Kitasatospora; species Kitasatospora sp. NPDC006697. The sequence goes on along the minus strand of NZ_JBIAGU010000003.1, from coordinate 296,068 downwards.
GAGTGAGCCAACTCATCTCCTGCCCGGTGAAGTTGGCGGTTGAGACGCCGAGCTCGGCCGCCGGGCCGCCGACCGCGACCGAAGTGGCCGGGGCCGGGGCGACCGGACGGAACGCGGCCTTCGGCCGGTGCTCGTCCACCACCGCGACCGGCTGGACGGTGCGGCCGAGAAGCCCGCGGGCGCCAGGGGCGCTCGGGAAGTAGGCGTCGGCTTCGATGTCGAGGGTGCCCGGACCGTTGTCCGCACCGAGTGCGACCTGGTAGCTGATGGTCCGGCTGGCCCCCGGGGCGAGCGCGAAGGCGACCTGGTCGCCGGAGGAGGCGTAGTCCATGCCCATGCCCTGGCTGAGCGGCAGCTCGGTCCAGTTCGAGCCGTCGCGGCGCTGCAGGCCGCCCTGGGCCGTCGAGGTCTGGGTGCAGCGGGCGCCCTCGTAGTGCTGGGCGGCCACCACCGGCGCCACGCCGTCCAGCGGGTGGCCGGTGGTGTTGGTCCAGGTCACGGTGAAGGAGGTGGGCCCGTCCGCACCGACCGGCAGCTTGGCGCCGGCCAGGCCGTGGATGCTCACCGCCACCTCGCCGTCGCCCGCGGCGGTCGGTGCCGTCGTGACCATCGGCTTGGCGGTGGCCGTCGGCTTGGTGGCAGCGGCCGGCACGGCCGGTGCCACCGGAGCGGCGGGAGCGCTGGGTGCCGCCGCCGGAGTGCTCGGTGCGGCGGCCGAAGCAGTCGGTGCCGACGTGCTCGGCACAGCGCTCGGCACGGTCGCCGCAGCGCTGCTCGGCGCCACTGCCGCGGCCGTGGTCGGCGCGCTGCCGGTACCCGACCCCGTGCAGGCCGTGGCGCCCGTCGCCAGCAGTGCCACCAGCGGGACGGAGACCGCCAGCCGGCGGGTCCAGGACGTGTCGCCAGCAGTGACAGACTTCGCAATTCGGTTGATAACGGATGCGCGCATGACGCAGCCCCCCAAGGCTCTGGCAGTCGTTGGTTTCGTGGAGAGCTCCGACCGAGGTGCTGGCCGCTCGGCCGGTCCCGTTCCCCTTGCTCTCAACCTGATAGACGTCCAACCCCGGGAGGGGTTGCAGGTGGTTCCGAAGTTTTTTCCGGAAGCCTCGAAACGCCTCCCGGGAACGCCTCAGGGCGGGCCTTCCTCACGGAAGCCCACCCTGATGACCCGCTACTCGGTGGCAGTGTCCGAGGAGTCTTCATCGGACGAAGGGGTGTCCGAGCGCTCCGGCTGAACGTCCTCGGTCGGCGCCGTCTCCCGGGCGGGAGCCGCCGCAGGACCGGTCCACGAGGTGTCACTGGTGGCAATCTTCTCAATCCGGCTGATTTCGGACGCGCGCATGACGTAGCCCCCCAAGGCTCTGGCAGTCGTTGGTTTCGTGGAGAGCTTCGACCGAGGTGCTGACCACTCGGCCGGGTCCTGTTCCCCTGGCTCTCAGCCTGATAGACGTCCAACCCCGAGCGGGGTTGCGGGTGGTTCCGAGGTTTTTCGAAGCGGCTCGGTCCGGTCCGGTCCGAGCGCCGGTCATCCCCTGGCCTGCGGCTCTGTCCCCACTACACTCGCGACGATTCCAGGGAGGCGCAGATGGCCCAGGCAGTGCCGGTGGTGATCGGACCGCGGCCGGAACCGGTGCACACGGTGGCGGTGTACGCCTTCGACGGGATGGCGCCGTTCGAGTTGGGCGTGGTGGTGGAGGTCTTCGGGCTGGCGCGGCCGGAGTTGGCGGGGCTGCTGGCGGCGCCCTGGTACGGGCTGAAGGTGTGCGCGGAGCGGCCCGGCACGCCGCTGGAGATGGTCGGCGGCTTCTCGCTGGTCGCCCGGCACGGGCTGGACGAGCTGGCGGCGGCCGACACCGTGGTGGTGGTCGCCGTGCCGGACGCCTTCCGCGGCGAGGTGTCGGCGGAGCTGGTGCGGGCGCTGCGCACCGCGCACGAGCGCGGGGCGCGGATCGTGTCGATCTGCTCGGGGGCGTTCGCCCTGGCCGCCGCCGGGCTGCTGGACGGGCGGGCGGCCACCACCCACTGGCGGTACGCGGAGCTGCTGCGGCAGCGCTACCCGGCGGTGCGGGTCGACCCGGACGTGCTCTACGTGGACCACGGGGACCTGCTGACCAGCGCGGGCAGCGCGGCCGGCATCGACCTCTGCCTGCACCTGGTGCGGAGCGATCACGGGGCGGTGGTGGCCAACACGGTGGCGCGCCGGTTCGTGGTGCCGCCGCACCGGGACGGCGGGCAGGCGCAGTTCGTCGAGGCGCCGGTGCCGGCGCTGCCGCCCGAGGAGGACCCGGTCGGGCGCAGCATGCGCTGGGCGCTGGAGCACCTGACCGAGCCGCTGACGGTGGCCCTGCTGGCCGGCGCCGCCAACCTCTCGGAGCGGTCGTACCTGCGGCACTTCACCGCCCGGACCGGGACCAGCCCGATGCGCTGGGTCACCACCCAGCGGATCGCGGCCAGCCTGCCGCTGCTGGAGGCGCCGGACGGCACGGTGGAGGAGATCGCCGCGGCGGTCGGCTTCGAGAGCGCGGCCACCTACCGGCACCACTTCAGCCGGACCATGCACACCTCGCCCAGCGGCTACCGCCGCGCCTTCGGCCGCACGGTGGCCTGAGGCCCGCCCCGGACGGGGCGAGCGGTGGAGTCGAAGGACTGTCAGCTGATAGGCATGGGGCATGCGCTTCGACTCCGTCCCGATGCCGACGGCCGTTCAGGCCAGGCCTCGCGACTCCCGCGGCTACCCCGTTCCGGCGATCACCCCGTGGGAGGGCGCCGAGCCGCAGTTCGCCCTGACGGACTACGGGCGCAGCGCGGACTGCGCCCGCGGCCGGCTCTGCTCGGTCTGCAACGAGCTGATGCCCAGGGGGCCGGTGTGGCGGGTGGTGGGCGGAACGGAGAGCGCGGCGATCGCCGAGGCGCTGGAGGCGGGGCGGCCCTACCGCAATCTCGCCCCCACCATGGAGGGTCCCGGCCACCGGGCCTGCATGCTCTACGCCTCGATGGTCTGCCCGTACCTGGCCCGGCCGAACGCCCGCCGGGGCCGGACCGCCGACGGGGAGTCGGAGCTGACCTCGCACCTGGTGCGCGGCACGGCGCGGGGCGGCCGGGGAGCGGTGGTGGGGTTCGCCGACTACGAGTTCGCGATCACCGCGACCCAGGTGCTCTTCCGCTTCCTCGACGTGGTCGAGTTCCTGCCGCATGCCGACGCGGATGAGCACCTGGGCGATCTCGAGGCGGAGTTGGCACGCCGTCAGCCGCGGTAGGCGGGCAGGCCCAGGACCGTCGAGACCAGCTGCGGGGTGCCCGAGCCGTCGACCCGGACCACCACGATGCCGGCGGGGGTGCGGGCGGCGAGGACGGCGCCGTCGGGGGACCAGACCGGCTCGGTGTAGTCGGTGGTCGCGTGCGGGGTCAGGTCCTTGGCCACGGCCGTGCCGCGGTCCAGCTGCTCGGTGAAGAGGTGGTCGTGCCCGTCGACCGAGCGGACGAAGGCCACGTACTCGCCGTCCGCCGAGAGCGCGGGCTCGCTGCCGCCGTCGATCGCGCCGCCCTGCTGGCGCAGGTAGTCGTCGCGCAGGTAGACCTCGCCGCTGCCCGGGTTGGCGTAGACGGCCCGGCCCCGGATGCTGCCACCGGCGTTCGCCCAGGTGTTGCCGGTCTGCGGCAGCTCGGGCGCGTCGGCGCCCTGGCCGAGCGGCAGCACCGTCGGGGTGGCCGACGGGCCGGCGGCGGGCACCGTGAAGAGCCGCGTGCCGCTGCCGTCGGCGACGGTGAAGATCAGGTTGTCCTTCGCCGGGAAGCCGTACTGCGGGTCGGCCGGGGCGACCTGCCAGGCGGGGTGCGACCACTGCTGGCCGCCGGGGTTGTGCGCCGCCACGGTGCGGTGGCCGCCGGCCGGGTCGCTGACCACCAGGTCGCCCGCGCCGTCCACGAAGGCCGCCTGGCGCCCGTCCGGCGACCAGGCGAGGTCGCGCACCGGGGTGCCGAAGTCGACCGGGCGCCCGTTGACCTGGACGGTGCGGGTGCCGTTGCTGACGGTCAGCGAACCGTGGGTGTCGGCGGTGCTGACGGGTGCGGGGGTGCGGGTCGGCGCGGGCTTGGCCGCGGCGGGGGCGGCCGGAGCGGCCGGAGCGGCAGGCGCGGCCGGGACGACCGGCGCAGCGCTGGTCGGCACGGGAGCGGGGGTGCTGGGCGCGGGGTGCTGGGCGCGGCGCTGGTCGGCGCGGCCGAGGCCGTCGCCGAGGGCGCAGCCGAGGGCGCAGCCGAGGGCACGGCCGTCACCGGGCTGCTCGGCAGGGCCGCGGCGGAGCCGGCGGTCGGCGCGCTCTGGGTGCCGCAGCCGACCACACCGACCGCCACGATCGCGGCCAGCGGGACCGAGACCGCCAGGCGCGGCGCCCAGCCCTTGATGCGGCGGGCCTCACCGGAAACAGTGACGAACTTCGCGAAACGGTCGATAACGGACGCGCGCATGACGCAACCCCCCAAGGGCGTGGATGTCTTCGTGGTGTGAGTGGTCGAGAGCGGCCGACCAGTCCGGCTCGCCGGCCCCGTTCCCCTTGCTCTCACTCTGATAGACGTCCATCCCCCCGGGGGGTTGCAGGTCGATCGAAAATCTCTTTTCAGCGGCTCCGGGCGGTCAGCCCCCGGCGCGGTCCGCGTTGGCCACGATCGCGTCGTGGGTCCATTGCGCCAGGCCCTCGGCGGTCTTCTCGAAGGTCGCGGTGAACCTCGGGTCCTGGATGTAGAGGCAGGCCAGCCCGCGGTGGATGGCGTGGGTGCAGTCGTAGAAGTTGTCGCAGATCTGGCGGCGGTGCTCCTCCGCCAGGTCCATCGCCTCCGTGCTGCCGGGCGCGACGCCGGCCCGCAGGGCGGCCGCCATCCGCTCCGTCAGCGCGTCGGCCTCGAGCTGGATCCGCTGCCAGTCCTCCTTGGTGTACGCGCCGGTCCGGCGCTGCGACTCGGCCCAGGCCTCGGTGTCGCCCCAGCGCTGCTCGGCCTCCTGCTCCCAGGACTCGTCGTAGTCCTGGCCGAAGAGCTCGAACTTCTCCTCGGGGGTCAGCTGAATGCCCATCTTCTCCGCCTCCATGGCGTGCTCCACGGCCGTGGCCAACTCCTCCAGCTCCCGGATCCGGTCCTTGAGCAGCGCGTGCTGGCGCCGCAGGTGCTCGCGGGGGCTGGCGTCGGGGTCGTCCAGGATGGCCGTGATCTCCTCCAGCGGGAACCCGAGGGCGCGGTAGAACAGGATGCGCTGCAGCCGGTCCAGGTCGCCGTCCCGGTAGAGCCGGTAGCCGGCCGGGGTGCGGCCGGAGGGCGCCAGCAGGCCGATCCGGTCGTAGTGGTGCAGGGTGCGCACGGTCACCTTGGCGATCCTGGCCACCTCGCCGACCGCGTAGCCCTCGTTGTTCTCCGCACTCATCGGGTTCTCCTCCTCACGTGGGCACCACCCTCGATCCTGACGTCGCGTGAGGGTCAAGCCCGGCCACCAAGTCTGGAGGTACCACCAAGCGGACGGGGATTGTGGCCTCGGCCACGCCGCCTCGACGATGGCCGGATGATCCTACGTATCTCGCCCGGTCGACCTCCCCTCGGCCGCCGACTGGCCGCCGAGGCGGTCGGCACCGGCCTGCTGGCCCTGGCGGTGATCGGCTCCGGCCTCCAGGCCGCCGTGCTCAGCCGGGACACCGGGGTGCAACTGCTGGCCAACACCATGGCCTCGGTCTGCGCCCTCGGGGTGCTGATCGCGCTGCTCGCGCCGGTCTCCGGGGCGCACTTCAACCCACTGGTCACCGCCGGGTTCTGGTGGACCGGCCGGCGCGCCCCCGGTGCGCTGGCCGGACCGGAGGCCTGCGGCTACGCGCTGGCCCAGCTGGCCGGCGGGTTCGCCGGGTCGCTGCTGGCCGGGGTGATGTTCGGTCACACCGGCGCGGCCGGCACCGCGCGGACCGGGACGGCGGTGTGGACCGGCGAACTGGTGGCGACCGCCGTGCTGCTGCTGGTGGTCCTCGGGCTGGGCCGGACCGGGCAGCAGCGGTACGCGCCGGTCGCGGTGGCCGGCTGGATCACCGCCGGGATCTGGTGCACCGCCTCCGGCAGCTTCGCCAATCCGGCGCTCACCGCGGCCCGCGCCGTCAACGACGGCTTCACCGGGATCGCTCCGGCCTCGCTGCCCGGCTACCTGCTCGCCCAGCTGGCCGGCGCGGTGCTCGGCCTGGCCCTGCTCGCGCTGCTCTTCCCGGCGCCCGAGGAGGCGGAAGCGGTCTAGGTCCGGCTGCCGACGGCCGCCGCCCGCCCGCGGGCCCGCCGGCCGCCGCCCGGCGCGGGCACGGTGGGCGCGCCGCCCACCGGAGCGTTGACCGGGGTGAGCGCCAGGGTCGGCCGCTCGACCGCGGTGCCGGGCCGCCGCCCGCCCGCCGCACCGCGGCCCCGGCCGCCGGTGCCCCGGCCGCGGCGGCGCGGCCGCTTGGTCGGCCAGAGCAGCACGTAGGCGGTGGAGACCACCACGAAGGCGAGCCGGATCATGCCCTTGGCGGAGTCCGAGGGGACCAGCAGCGCGCCGCCGTAGAGCGAGGCCAGCGCGATCCAGCTCCACCAGGGCACCAGCCGGCGCTGGCCGACCGCGTCCCAGAGCAGGGTGCCGAGCAGGATCGAGGCGCTGTAGTAGGTGTAGACGCTCGGGTCGAGCAGGATCCGGGCGTTCGCGCCGACCAGCACCACGGCCGGCCAGCGGCCGCGCCGCACCGCCAGCGCGCCCAGCCCCAGGCCGATCGCGAACTGGGCCGGCCGGTCCCAGACCGGGGTGGACGGGTCGGAGACGCCCAGCCAGCGCAGCGAGGAGGCGGGCTGGTTGGGGATGGTGAACTTGGCGGCCGCCATCGAGCCCAGGTTGCCCAGGTAGAACGGCAGCCAGACGATCGCGACCAGTCCGCAGAACCAGAGGAAGGTGCGCCACCAGTACTGCCGGGGAAGCGCCAGCAGCAGCGGCAGGAAGGAGATCGCCCACGGTTTGGAATCCACCGCCAGGGCCAGGAAGATCCCGACCGCGACCGGTTTGTGCCGCACCAGCGCGTGCACCGCGAGCATGGTGAAGAAGAGCGCCAGCACGTCGTCCATGTGCGCGAAGCGCACCGAGACCTCGATCCACATCGGGATGAAGGCCAGGCCGGCGATCAGGATCCGCTGCTGCAGCCGGCGGTGGTTGGTCCCGGTGCCGCGGTAGTACCAGGCGGCCGTGCGACCGACCAGCACCAGCATCACCAGGCCGAGCACCGACATGGTGCCCTCGGCCAGCACCTGGCCGAGGTGCTCGGAGAACGGCGAGAAGAGCCGGGCGGCCAGCAGACTGACCGGGCCGATCTGCAGCTCGGGGTGGTGGGCGTAGAGCGAGAGCCCGCCGCCGCCCTGCTTGGTGAAGAGCAGCTGCTCGCCCTCGCGCAGGTAGTGCCAGGAGAACCCGCCGCTCGGCTCGACGATCACGAACCAGAGCACGGTCCAGGCGAACAGCAGCGCGTGGTGCCGGCGGACCGGGAGCACCCAGATCCGTCCGGTGTCCGACCCGTAGTCGGTCGCGCCCTCTTCCGCGCTCGCTTCGCGCACCTGGTTCCTCGTTCCCCGCACCGGCCCCCTCGGCCGGACATCCTATGCGATCAGTGCGAACAGCAGACCGGCGCAGCGGGAAGCGCGGGTGTCCGTGCAGGTGACAGCCGGTCCGGACCACCGCAAGTGGTCCGGACCAGGTGCCCGCCGTCGCGGACGGCCGGACAGCGGGACGGAAACCTGGTGTCATGCTCACTGCAAGGCGGGGCGAACCCGCCGCCCCTGGCTGGGACGGCGGGTTCGGGGGTGGTCCGGGAGCGTCAGCTCGCCAGCTGCTGCGCCTGCTTCACCAGCGCGTCGGCCTGGTCGGCCAGCCGCTTGGCCTGCGGGGCGTCCAGCCGGTGGTGGCCGAAGGCGTCCTCGTCCAGCACCTGGGCGATCTGGGCGGCCAGCGCGTCGCGGGCGGCACCGAGGGCGGTCAGCTCGGCGGTGGCCGCCTGGTACTGCTGGTCGCCGGCGCTGGTGGACTCGACGTTCCTGGTCGAGGCCTTCAGGGTGGCGGTGGCGAAGGCGCCGACGCCCGCGTCCAGCTGCTTGTAGGCCGTGGCCAGCTGCTGGTAGTCCTCGCCGTGGTGGCCGCGCAGGTTGCCCGGACGGGCGCTGTTGTCGATGAACTCGGTGAGCACCCGGCCGTCGTGGGTGTACGCGTCGGTCAGGCCGAGCAGCGAGAGCATGGTCGGGCGGATGTCGGTGTGGTCCGACCAGACCTTGTCGGTCACGCCGTCCTGCCGCACGCCCGGGCCGACCAGGCCCAGCCAGGTGGTGTTGATATCGGGCGAGAAGTCACCGTGGTTCCAGGCGTACGACGGGCCGAGCGCCACGCAGGCCGCGTTGCAGTTGGCCGCGCCCGCGTAGACGTAGTAGTCCGGGTTCGCGAAGGAGGTGAAGGTCGGCGTCCGGTTCGGGTCGCCGGTCTGCATGTGCAGGATCTTCTGCTCGGCCCGGTCGGCCAGGAAGCTGGAGATGGTGTCGGTCGCACCGGTGATCGGGTTGACCGCCGTCACCTTGGACCAGGCCTGCTCGAACGCCCGGGTGGTCGGGTCGTTCGGGCCCGGGTTGCCGTTCAGGTAGAAGTTCGGCGCCGAGTCGGCGTGCACCTGGAACGGGGTGGTGACGCCCTGCTGGGTGGCCAGCAGGCCGCGGGCGTTGGCGTTCACCTCGCCGATCTGCTGGTAGCTGCACGGCACGTTGATGCCGTCGCAGTTCGCCGGGGTCGGCTTGCCGCCCACGAAGTGGTCGTTCTCGTCCGAGGTGACGACGAAGAGCGTGTTGCTCTTGTTGATGCCGTCCTTGCCCAGCCGCTCGAAGAAGCTCGCGAAGGCGTTGTCGTAGGACTTCAGCTGAGCCGTGTAGTCGGCCGCGCCGGGGCCCATCGCGCCGAAGCCGCTGCCGTGCTGGTCGTGCGCGTCCGAGATGTAGGCGTAGGTGACCGGCACGCCGGCCTCCTGCATCTGGGCCACGTAGCCGAGCGAGTTGTCGGCGGTCATGCCGTCGAAGCCGGGGAAGCCCGGGTTGCCCTTGGAGTCGGTGATCGGGGTGCCGGCGGTGGAGCGCACCACGCCGTCCGCGCTGATCGCCGGGTCCACGTACTTGGCGCCGAACAGCGCCTGGTACCCGTCGTAGCCGCCCGGCTCGTCCGGCAGCACGTCCGGGCTGACGTTGCCCTTGGCGCAGACCTTGGAGTCCTTGGCGCAGTGCACGCCGATGCCGACGTAGTCCGCCTGGGCGAGGGCCGGGTTGTTCCTGGCCTCGGCGTACTGCGGACCGTCGGTGCCGAACACCTTGTTGATGTCGACGGTGGTGTTCTCCAGGACGGTGTTGGCCGTGGAGACCGCCCCGAAGTCGCAGCCCGCCTTGGTGTAGGCCGCCCACGGGGCCGGGGCCATCTTGCCGTCCGGGCCGACCATGGTCGGGGCGGAGTCGCTCGGCTTCGGCACCGAGGTGTCGGCCACGCCGTCGGTCCAGTACGCGAAGGAGCTGGCCGAGTTGGTGGTGCCGTCCGGGTTGTAGTACCGGTACGAGTTGGAGACCGCCTGGCCCTGGCGGTCGCCGTACAGCCCGGTGATCGAGGTGAGGATGTCGTTCCCGGTGTGGGCGATCAGCGGGGTGTGGTGATCGGTGTCGAGCGTGCCGTTGCTCTTCAGGAAGTCGAGCAGGTGCGGCATCTGCTCGAGGTCGGACGGCACGTTCGGGTTGTCCCGGGTGAAGTGCACGTTGTCGAACTGAAGGTAGATCACGTGCTGTACGTCGCGGCCGTCGGCCGAGATCTGACAGCTGCTCTGCTGCGGGTGGCGGTGGTCGGAGTTGGCGCTCGCCGCACCGGCGGTCACCATCCCCACCCCCAGCCCGGCCGTCAGCGAGAGCGCCAGCAACTTGCTCCTGCGCATCCTGCTACCTCTCTGGGTGCCTGCGGGCCCGGAAGCGCGCGCCCCAACCGGAACGCGCGTAGACGCGAGCGGGAGGCCGCTGAGCCCACCCCCCGGCATGCGTGCCACACGCTGCCACAGCTCTCCTGAACGCAACAGGTGGCGGACTTGGTTCAGCGGTGAAGTCGGGGTGAATTGGCAAGCTCTGACTGAACCTCAGATGTCCTCCCGGAGCCGCCGCGCCGCCCCGCCGCCGGGTGTCACATCTCGCGCCCGGCCTCCGTCAGTGGTAGGAACGGGTGCGAACGGGGAGGCGATCACCATGGACGGGCAGGACTGGCTGGCACAGCGCTTCGAGGCGGACCGGGGGCACCTGCGGGCGGTGGCCTACCGGATGCTCGGCTCGCTGAACGAGGCCGAGGACGCGGTGCAGGAGGCCTGGCTGCGGCTCAGCCGCTCGGACAGCGAGCGGATCGACAACCTGGGCGGCTGGCTGACCACCGTGGTCGGCCGGGTCTGCCTGGACATGCTGCGCTCCCGCAAGTCCCGCCGGGAAGCCCCTCCCCCGGCCTTCGGCCGGGAGGTGCCCCCGTCGGACACCTGGGTGCCCGACCCGGTGGTCGAGCCGGCCAGGGGCACCGACCCGGAGGAGCAGGCACTGCTCGCGGAGTCGGTCGGGCTGGCGCTGCTGGTGGTGCTGGAGGCGCTCTCCCCCGCCGAGCGGCTGGCCTTCGTGCTGCACGACATGTTCGCGGTGCCGTTCGAGGAGATCGCGCCGATCGTGGACAAGTCGCCCGCCGCCACCCGGCAGCTGGCCAGCCGGGCCCGCCGCCGGGTGCAGGGCGCCCGGCCGGCCGGGCAGCCGGACGCCGGGCGGCAGCGCGCGGTGGTCGAGGCCTTCCTGGCCGCGGCCCGCGGCGGCGACTTCGACGGGCTGCTGGCCGTGCTCGACCCGGAGGTGCTGCTCCGCGCCGACCAGGGCGCCACCGGCCGGCTGGTCCGCGGCGCCCGGGCGGTGGCCGCGCAGGCGGTGCTCTTCCAGCGCTACTCGCACTGGACCGAGCTGGCGCTGGTCAACGGCGCCTACGGCCTGGTGGCCGCGCCGGACGGCGAGGTCCGCTCGGTGATGTCCTTCACCCTGGCCGGCGACCGGGTGGTGGAGCTGAACATCCTGGCCGACCCGGAGCGGCTGGCCCGGCTGGAGCTGGACCTGGCCGTGCCCGAGCGCTGAACGGGCCGGCCGAAGCGGACGGGCCCGCATCCCCGTGGGGAGGCGGGCCCGTCCGGGTACCGCTAGGTCACATCTGGTCCGGGTGCTGGCCCGCGTACGGGTTGGCGCCCTGCTGCGGGTACTGCTGCTGCGGCGGGACCGGCGCACCCTGCGGCGGGTACGGCGCACCGGCCTGCGGGGCCGGGTACGGCTGGCCCTGCGGCGCGGCGAACGGCTGACCCTGCGGCGCGGCGAAGGGCTGGCCCTGCGGGACCGCCAGCGGCTGGCCCTGCGGCGGGCCGACCTCGAACGCCTGCGAGCTGGGGTCGATCGAGCCGGGCGGGAAGGCCCAGCTGAGCTGGTCCAGCTCGTTGCGCCAGTAGCGGTGGATGTTCAGCCGCTTCGGCTTGCTGTCGGTCGGCAGCTGCAGGTACATCGAGCTCCACACCGTGGCCCGCTTCACCCGGCTGACCGGGAAGGCGTGCCGCGGGAAGACCGCGACCACGTCGCCGGGCCGGTTGGTGAACCGGTTGGCGATGTTCACCACGACCGAGTTGCTGGTCAGCGTGAGGAAGTAGAACTTGCGGGTCAGCGCGACGATCAGACCGACCGCCGGGATCTCGTCGAAGATCGCGTTGAGCCACGGGCTGGGCCCGGTCTCCACGTGCACGCACGCGATGAACTGCTCTCCGGGCGGTGCCATCTGGGAGAGCTTCTCGATGACCTGCGCCTTCTGCTTGGCCCGGCGAATTGCCATGTTTCCGTCCTTGTGCCCCGTCTTGTCCACCGCTGTGGTTGCGGCGGAAATCGGCTGAGATTAGCAGGTGTTGACGACAAATCGAACATGCGCGGCCCCCGGCGCCGCAGAGCGCCGGGGGCCGAGCCGTCGCGGAGCGGCGACGGGTTACTTCATGCTGCCGGTCATCGCGTTGACCAGGGTGCCGGAGGGGTCGTCCGCCTCCAGGGAGTAGGCGAAGATGCCGCCCAGGCCCTTGCCGGTCGCGTACGAGCCGCGCGCGGCGATGGCCTGCGGGGTGTCGCCGGTGAAGAAGTTGGTGCCGTCGTAGATCCAGGAGCTCTGGGTGGTCGGGTCCCAGTGCACGTTGGCCGCGCCGGTCTTGCCGGTGGCCGCCAGCTCCTTCCAGAACGCCACGCCGGCCGACTGGCTGGTGGCCTGGGCCGCGGACGGGCCGGTGGCGGTCTGGTAGAGGCCGCTGTTGGCGCCGGCCGGGACGCCGGTCCAGCCGCGGAAGTAGAACGGCACGCCCAGCACCAGCTTGCCCGCCGGGAAGCCGCCCTTGATGCCGTAGGCCGCGTCACCGTTGACGAAGGCGTTCACGCCGTTGTCCACGGTGTACTTCTCGGTGCCCGGGGTGATCGCCTTGCTCGGGTCGTTCGGGCTGTTGTACAGCGGGTCCTGGAGGTTGGTCGGGCCGGTCGCGTCCCAGGCGCCGTGCATGTCGTAGGACATGATGTTGCCGTAGTCCAGGTACTTGCCGAGCTGGTCGGTCTGCAGGTTGGCGATCTTGTCCTGGCCGCTCGGCAGCGCCGCGGTGAGCAGGAAGTGCTTGCCGATGCTCGCCCCGTAGGCGTCCAGCTCGTTGCGGAACTCGGCCATCAGCGCGGTGTAGTTGGCGGTGTCGGCGGCCGAGTAGTGGTTGCCGGTGTGGCCGCCCGCGTCGGCCGGGTACTCCCAGTCGATGTCGATGCCGTCGAAGATGCCGGCGCCCGAGCCGGTGCCGCCGGAGGCGTCGCCGGAGATCCCGGTGGGCAGGTTGCCCTTGATGAACATGTTGATGCAGGAGGAGACGAACTTCTTGCGCGAGGCGTCGGTCGCCGCGGCGTCCGAGAAGTACTTCGAGTAGGTCCAGCCGCCCAGCGAGACGGTGAACTTGAGGTTCGGGTACTTGGCCTTCAGCTCGCGGATCTGGTTGAAGTTGCCCTTGATCGGCTGGCTCCAGGAGTCGCTGGTGCCGTCGACGCTGACGTCGCCGGTGTAGCCCTTCTGGTAGTCCGCGAAGGCGTCGCCGCCGCCGTCACCGGCGCTCGGGTTGGACTCGTTGGAGTCGGTCGCCTTGATCGTCTCGAAGCAGGTCAGGTTGGTCGGGTCGATGTTCTCGAACGCGTAGGTGACCGTGTTCAGGCCCGCGGCGGCACCGGTCTTGGCCAGGCTGCTCGGGTAGTAGGCGTTGCCGTAGATGCCCCACTGCGCGAAGTAGGCGGACTTCACGGCACCGATCGGCGCGGCGCCGGTGGTGACGGTGACCGGCGCGGACTGGGCGCTGGCGTGGCCGTCCTTGTCGTAGCCCTGCACGGTGAAGGTGTAGCCGGTGTTCGGCAGCAGCGAGCTGACGGTGACCGAGGTGCCCATCGAGGTGGCGACCAGGTTGGCACCGTTGTAGACGTAGTAGCCCGGCACGTTGCCGTTCTGCGCGCCGTCGGTGGCGGCGTTCCAGGTCAGGGTGACCGCGTTGTTCTGCACCTTGGCGCTCACCCCGGTCGGGGTGGAGACCAGGCCGTCGCCGGTCGGGCCGGTGCCGCCGGTGGGGCTGGTGGTCGGCGAGGCGCTCTGCGAGGGGGACGCGCTCTGCGAGGGCGAGGCGCTGGCGCTCTGGCTCGGCGAAGCGCTCTGGGACGGCGAGGCGCTCTGGCTCGGCGAGGAGCTGGCGCTCTGGCTCGGCGAGGCGGACGCGCTCTTCGAGGCCGAGGCGGACGCGGAGGCGCTGGTGCTGGCCCCGCCCGGACCGGTCAGCGACAGGTCGTCCGCGTAGTAGGTGCCCTGGCCGTACCAGCCGTGGGTGTAGACGGTCACCGAGGTGGTGGCCGCGCCGGTGGTGAAGCTGGTGGTCAGCTGCGCCCAGTTGGCGTTAGAGCCCCAGGTGCTGGTGTCGGTGGTGCCGGTGCCGGTCACCCCGAGGTACGTGTAGTTGCCCTTCAGCCAGCCGGACAGGCTGTAGGTGGTGTTCGGGGCCACCGCGACGGTCTGCGAGCACTGCGCCGAGTCGGAGGCGGAGGCCGCGGCCGCCAGCGCGTAGCTGCCGCCGTGCGGGGACGAGCTGGTGATGCTGCCGAGACCGCCGGAGCAGGTCCAGCCCGCCGCCGTACCGGTCTCGAAGTCGCCGTTGGTCAGCAGGTTGACGCCGGCCGCCCCCGCGGCGGAGCCGCCGAACAGGGTGGCGAGGCCGGCCGCACCGGCGACCAGGGCGGTCGCGGTGGCCAGGGCCGTGGCGTTGCGAAGGGGGCGTCGAGCGTTCTGGGGTCGCTCGACCTGCCGCGCGGCAGTAGCGCGTTCGGGCATGGTCGCTCCAGGGTTCGCGCCCGGCCGTGTGGGCTGCCGGGCGCTCGTGGGGGGAGTTGTACCTGGGCCCGGCCGGGTGCGCACCCGGCCCGAGCTGCTTCCGCGGATTGCGCCGAACGTAGGGCCTGCGACCGCATCAGGTCAACAGGTCTGTACCAATCTGCAATCTGACAACTCCTGCCACCTGCCGGAGCGTCCGGTTTTCGACCGGAAGTAGACCGAGAAGTGCTGAATTGGTCTCAACCACTCAGCGGCGCCGCCGGGCTACCGTCCGGGTCGGCGCCGCTGATCCGCCGTCAACCGTCGGCCGTCAGCCGTCGGCCGTCAGCCGTCGGTGAGCGACTTCCACTCGCTGACCGGCCGGTCCTGGGTCTCGATCCGGTCCTCGTGGCTGGAGCCGTCGGCGATCGAGATGACCCGGTAGCGGTCCTGGTGGAAGACCCAGTACCAGCTGCGCCCGTTCACCCGCTGCCGGTCCGGCACCGGCAGCACGGTGGTGACCCGGTCGATCCCGGCGAAGCTGCGCCAGACCGAGATCCGGCGGTCGCCGACCACCGTCACGTCCTCGTGCCGCTCGCCGTCGGCGACGGTGTTGATCCGGTACAGCTGCTCGCCGTCCAGGGTGTGGAAGACCCAGTACCAGCTGCGGCCGTTCTGCCGCTGCCCGTCCGGGAACGGCAGGAAGAAGTCCACCGCCGCCACCCCGTTCAGCGACTGCCAGAGCCCGATGGACTGGTCCTGGCGGACCAGTTGGTCGGTGTGCTCGCTGCCGTCGGCGATCGAGACCACCCGGTAGCGCTGCCGGTCCTGGCCGGCGTGGAAGAGCCAGTAGGTGGTCTTGCCGCCGACGTTCTGCCCGTCCGGGAAGGGCAGCAGGCAGTCCAGCCGGGAGACCCCGGCGAAGGAGTCCCAGTCGTCGATCGGCCGGTCCGGCTTCTCCAGCCGGTCGGCGTGGCCGCCGCCGTCGGCGATCGAGACCGCCCGGTAGCGCTGCTGCCCGGCCACCGTGCGGAACGCCCAGTACCAGCTCTTGCCGTCCACCCGCTGGCGGTCCGGCACCGGCAGGAAGGTGTCCAGCGGCTGGCCCACCGGTGTCTCGTCGCCCGGCAGCCGGCCGTCCTGGAGCGCGTTCAGCATGGTGATGGACGGCATGAAGGCGTAGACCGCGCCCTCGGTCCGGACGAACCGCTGGAAGCCCAGCGGCACCGGATCGCCGCCCTCGTGCTCCCATTCGACCGTGCCGTCGAAGCCCACCATGCCGTCCGGGCCCGGCTTGGGCTCGCGCCCGCGCGGGAAGTCGGGGTTGTCGATCCAGCTGCCCTGGATGAACTCGAACTGCCGCGACAGCTCGCGCTGGTAGCAGATGAAGAGCAGCCCGCGCGGCGCGTCCGGCCCGCCCGGCCCCTCCGAGGCCGGGTCGAACGGCGCGCCGTACGGGCTGCCCCGGCGGATGATCCGGCGGCGGTCCATGAACGGCCTCTCGGGCACCGGGCTGGGCGGCTCCGGGTCCAGCAGCCCGTCGCGCGGGTTGGTCTTGCGCAGGTGCGAGAAGAGCGGGGTGGTGTGGCCCTCGGGGTCGTTCAGGTAGCTGATCCGGTTGTCGTTGGCCGCCACCGTGTTGAACGGCTGGTCGGCGTGCGGACAGGTCGCCACGGGGGTGCCGGAGCGCCAGCGGCCGACCAGCCGGGCGGCCAGCCACTCGATGGTGGCGTCCGGCGGCACCGCCTTGGCCTCCTTCAGCACCGGCAGTTGCCGGGCCACCTGGGCCCACCAGCCCGGCACGTCCTGGGCCAGCCGGCGGATCACCTGGAAGGAGCCGTTCACCGCCCACCTGGGCAGCTCCTCCGCCTTCTCCTCCACGGTGGGCAGGCCCACCACGAACTCGCCGGCCGGGATCAGCCGGGTGCCCGGGTGGTCCTTGACCCACTCCGGCTGCAGCGGATCCGGCTCGTCGAAGTCGATCACGCCCGGCTCGCTCACCCCGTCCTTGAAGCCGAAGTGCTCCTTGCCCCGCCGGGTACCCTCCAGGGTGGCCGCGTTCTGCTGGAAGACGATCGACACGCCGTACTGGGCGGCCAGCTCGCGCTGCTCGGTCACCGCGCCCTGGAGGTCGGCGAGGGTGTCGGAGGCGAGGGTGAGGACGGCGTGGATCTGCTCCTCGGTCTTGTTGTTGCCGAACAGCCAGTGGCTCGGGCCGCTGTCGCCGCGGTCGCCCAGCAGCTCGGCCCGGGCCACCGGGCCCTGCTGGAAGGCGGACTTGGAGCTGCGGGTGTCGTCGACCGGTTCGTAGAGCTTCTTGCCGATCAGCTTCTCCAGCCCCGAGTAGGTGAAGCTGATGCCCATCCAGGTGGCCTTGAGCCCGCTGGGGTCGCCGCCGGAGCGGTTGCGGGCCGCGCTGAACGCCGCGTTGAAGGCGGCCACCTGCCGGGTGGTGGCGATCCGCGGGGTGATCCGGCGCAGCCAGCCGCGGGCCCGCAGCGGATCCTCGAAGGTGAGCAGCAGCAGGACCATCTGGTCCTTCTTGAAGCCGGCGAGCACGTCGCCCTGGATGTCCTCGTTGTCGCGCAGCGGGAGTTCGACGGGCACGGCGCCTCCAGTGGGGTCAGGGTGATTGCGCTGGGTCACCATCGACACTACGGTACGTATCCGAACCATGCGAGGCGGCGAGCCGCCCGGCGCACCATCGGACCAACCTGACGCGACAACAACTCGGGCCGCTCGTAAGACTTGGCACGGTTGCCCCGGTCCTGACGGACCGTCGCCGGGGGCGCACCAGCGCCCCGGCCGACTTCCCGGCGCCCTTCCCCACCTGTCACTCCAGGTGACCACGCGCCGCCCCGTCCCCCTCGCGAAGGAACCCCATGCCCCGCACCGCCGCTCCCCCCGGACGCCGCCTGACCGCCCTGCTGCGCGCCTGCACCGTGGCCGCCCTGGCCACCTCCACCGCGCTCGCCGCCCCGCTCGGCGCGCACGCCGCCGGCCCCGGGCCCGAGGCCCCGATCACCGCCGAGCAGGTCCGGGCCGAGCTCCGCCCGGACGAGCTGGCCGCGTTCGGCCCCGAGCAGGCCGGTTACCTGGCCTGGCAGCGCCTGGAGCAGCGGGCCGCGCTGCACGAGGCGGCCCGCACCCGGGCCGAGGGCGGGCCGGACAACGGCTACCCGAACCCGATCCGGGTGCACCGGCTGGAGGCGCTGACCAAGAGCCAGGCCGACCTCAACACGAAGTTCGACCCGGCGGTCTTCGGCAAGTTCACCGACTACTTCTCCTCCCCCGACTACGGCGACCACATCGCGCTGCTGCCCACCGGCAAGGTGCTGGTCTTCTCCTTCGAGCCGGTGGAGACCGACCCGACCCAGGAGCCGGCCCCGACCAACATCATCGGCTCGGCCAACAAGGGCCGCGCCTACCTCTGGGACCCGGCCAGGGGCACCGGGGCCGCCGCCTTCAAGGCCGTGCCGCCGCCCAACGTGGTGCTGGACGACGGCACCGGCGCCAACCGCCCGGCGCCGTTCTTCTGCGCCGGCCACTCCTTCCTGCCCAACGGCATGCTCGGTGTCTTCGGCGGCAACCTGGGCGGCAACGGCGGTGCGGGCGCCAAGCTCTCGCTGGTCTTCGACCCGTGGACGGAGAGCTGGACCCGCAACCCCGACATGTCGGTCGGCCGCTGGTACCCCTCGGTGGTGACCGGCGCCGACGGCCGGCAGCTGATCATGTCCGGGCAGTCGGAGATCGGCTGGGGCACCCCGACCCCCGTGGTCGAGCGCTTCCCCGCCAAGGGCACCGCCGTGCCGCTCGACCCCCAGCGGGTGCCGCTCGCCCCGGTCGACCGGTTCGGCTCGGACGCGCCCTTCACCACCGACTACCCGCAGCTCTTCTCGCTCAACGACGGCAAGGTCTACGGCCTCGGCCGCACCCCGAACGAGCAGTGGCTCTTCGACCCGAAGACCGAAGGCCGCACCGACCTGCCGGCCCGCCCGGACAAGCTCGACCCCGGCGTGACGAGCCGCAACTACGGCTCGGCGGTGGCGCTGCCCGGCGGCTTCAAGGGCCCCGACTCGGTGCTGGTGCTCGGCGGCAACCGCAGCGACCCGAACACCTACCGGCTCTCCGGCGGCCGCTGGACCCAGTCCACCCCGCGCGCCTTCGGCCGCACCCAGGACGACACCCTGATCATGCCGGACGGCAACCTCTTCACCGTCAACGGCGCCTTCGACATCCGCGACTACGGCAACGGCCCGTACAACCCCAACGCGGACCTGAAGTACCGCCAGACCGAACTGCGCGACGCCCAGGGCAACTGGAGGCTCGGCCCGGTCCAGCGCCTGCCGCGCGGCTACCACTCCAACGCGGTGATCCTGCCGGACGGCCGGGTCATGGTCACCGGCGACGAGCTGCAGCAGATCGCCAACAACCCCGACATCAAGTCCGGGATGAACGGCACCATCGAGATCTACGAGCCCTGGTACCTGCACAGCACCGCCCGGCCCGCCCTCGACTCCGCGCCGACCGACCCGCAGCGCTACAACCGCAGCTTCACGGTGACCAGTTCCACCCCCAACCAGGTCACCCGCGCGGTGCTGCTCTCCCCGATCACCTCCACCCACTCGGTGGACACCGCCCAGCGCCACGTGGAACTGCAGATCAGCAACCGCTCCGGCAACCAGCTCACCCTGCAGACCCCGGCCGGCCCGGCGGCCGCCCCGCCCGGCTACTACATGCTCTTCCTGCTGGACGCGGCGGGCGTGCCGTCCAGCGCGAAGTGGGTGAAGCTGGAGCCGAAGGAGTCGGGCGGGTCGCTGCCGTAACGGGCCGTCAGTCCAGTGCGCGCACGGCGGCGGCGAGTGCCGTCGCCGTGCGCCGGACGTCCGCCTCGGTGGTGCGCCAGTTGCTGAACGCCGCCCGCAGCGCAGGAGCGCCCGCGTACCGGGTGGGCGTCAGGAAGGCGTCCGGGGCCAGCCGCGCCGCGAGGGCGGCGAGCCGGTCGGCGGTCGGGTCCTGCGCGAGGGTGAAGCAGACCACGTTGAGCCGCACCGGGGCGAGCAGCCGCAGCCCGGGGGTGGCGGCCACCGCCTCACCGAGGGTGCGGGCGCAGGCCGCGCAGCGCTCGACGATCTCGCGGTGGCCGTCCCGGCCGTAGGCGCGCAGCGTGAACCAGGCGGCCAGGGCGCGCAGGCGGTGCGAGTTCTCCGGGGTCAGGTGCACCAGGTCGGGCCGCTCGCCGCTCGGGGCCGGGCCCAGGTAGGCGGCAGCGTTGTGGAACACCCGGGCCTGCAGGTCGGGGCGGCGGGTGAACTGCACGGCGCTGTCGTAGGGCACGTTGAGCCACTTGTGCAGGTCCACGCAGACCGAGTCGGCCGCGTCCAGGCCGGCCACCAGCTCGGCGAACTCCGGTGCCAGCGCGGCGAACCCGCCGAAGGCGGCGTCCACGTGCAGCCAGCAGCCGTACCGGTCGCGCAGTTCGGCGAGCGCGAGCAGGTCGTCGAAGTCCGCCGTGTTCACCGTGCCCGCGTTGGCCACCACCACGCACGGGCCGGCGGCCCGGACCAGCTCCCGTTCCAGCGCGGCCGGGTCCACCGCCTCGCGCCCCGGCAGCGTGGCCACCGGGACCAGCGCCGAACGGCCCAGGCCCAGCACCGAGAGCGCCTTGGAGACGCTGGAGTGCGCCGTCCCGGAGAGCACCCGCACCCGGCCGAGCGCGGCGGCGCCCTCCTGCGCCACGTCCACGCCGCGCCGCTCGCCCAGCCACTCTCGGGCGATCGCCAGCCCGACCGTGTTGGACATGGTCGCGCCGCTGACGAAGGTGCCGCTGTGCGCCGGGCCGAGCCCGAACAGCCCGCGCAGCCGGTCCGCCGTCTCGCGCTCCAACTGCTGGCCGGCCGGGTCCAGTGCGGAGTTGGAGTTCTGGTCGGCGGCGGCCGTCAGCCAGTCGCCGGCCAGCGCCGCCGGGGTGGCGCCGCCGGTGACGAAGCCGAAGTAGCGCGGTCCGGCCGAGGCGGAGAAGGCGGGCTGCCAGCGCTCGGCGAACTCGTCCAGCGCGGCGCGCAGTCCGCCGCCCTCGCCGCCCGGCGGCGTCGCCCCGGGGCCGATCGGCTCGCCGAGCACCGGGCGGTCGTCCAGCCCGGCCAGGAAGTCGACGGCCTGCCGTCTGGTCGACTCCAGCAGCTCGGGCAGCTGGGCAAGATCGGCGGCGAGTTCAGGGTGCACGGGACCTCCGGTTTCAGCGGTGCAGCCGAGGCTAGCCGCCGCCCGGCCGGCCCGTCCCGGTCCAATTCCACTCCGGTGGCCGTACTCTGCTCCGATGACCGCCCTCGCCGCCGCCCCGATCGACACCGCGCGCCTGGCCCTGCTCCCGCTGCGGGTCGAGCACGCCGAGGAGATGGCCGAGGTCCTCGCCGACCCGGCCCTGCACCACTTCACCGGCGGGGAGCCCGAATCCGCCGAGGCGCTGCGCCGGCGCTACCTGCGCTGGGCGGCCGGCTCGCCCGATCCGGCGGTCTCCTGGTGCAACTGGGTGGTCCGGCTGCGCGAGGCCGACTGCCTGGCCGGCACCGTGCAGGCCACCGTGACGGCCGGCGCCGCCGAGATCGCCTGGGTGGTCGGCACCCCCTGGCAGCGCCGCGGCCTCGCCGCCGAAGCCGCGACCGGCCTGGTCGACTGGCTCGCCGGCCGCGGCGTCCCCGTCGCCGTCGCGCACATCCACCCCGGCCACGCGGCCTCCGCCGCCGTGGCCCGCGCCGCCGGCCTGCGCCCGACCGACCGGCTGCAGGACGGCGAACTCCGCTGGGAGCGCACGCTCTCCTGAGCCGCCGTCACTCCGCCAGGGTGTGCGCGACCAGCGCGTTGGCGTGCCCGTGGCCGAGGCCGTGCTCGGCCTTCAGCCAGGCGACCAGCTCCATGTGCCTGGTCAGCGGCGAGCTGCGGATCAGCTCCTTCCACTCCGCGATCGGGCGGCCGTACTTCTGCTCGATCGAGGGGAAGTAGCTCGCGGGGCCCTTCACCGGTGCACTGCTCATCTCTTCTCTCTCCTTCTCTCCGACCTCACCACTACTGACGGACCGCGCCGCCCGAACTCATCGCCCGGCGCCGGTCCCTTCCCGCAGCCGGTCCGGCAGCCCCCAGAGCGGGAACAGCCGCTCGGTGTCCATGTGGTTGGTGATGGTGCCGATCCGCCCGTCGGAGACCTCCAGCACGGTGATCCCCCAGGGCGTCCAGCCGTCCCCGTCCTCCGCCGGGCGGTACTGCGCGTAGGCCGGCATCCCGTTCGCCTCCACCGGCACCAGCCGGGAGCCGCGGCATCCGCTCCCGACGCCCGACCACCACGCGCGCAGCTCCGCCACCCCCGCCAGCCAGAGCCGGAACGGCGGCATGTTGAGCACCGCGTCCTGGTGCAGCAGCGCGGCCAGCCCGTCGATGTCGAAGGCCTCGAAGGCCTGCACGTACTTCGCCAGCAGCTCCCGCTGCTCTCCGTCCATCGGCTTCACCGGCTCGCCGGCGTCCGCCCCGCTCTCCGCCATCGTCGCCCGGGCCCGCTGCAGCGCGCTGTTCACCGAGGCCACCGACGTGCCCAGCAGCTCCGCGGTCTCGGCCGCCGACCAGGCCAGCACCTCCCGCAGGATCAGCACCGCCCGCTGCCGGGCCGGCAGCTTCTGCAGCGCCGCCACGAACGCCAGCCGGATCGTCTCCCGCCCCACCGCGACCTCGGCCGGATCCCCGGCCAGCACCCGCCCGTCGGGCACCGGCCCCACCCAGATCCGCTCCTCCAGCTGCCCCAGGTCCGGCGCCACCGCCGACCCGGGCGCCCCCAGATCCATCGGCCGCGCCCGCCGCTGCGCCGCCGGCACCATGTCCAGGCAGACGTTGGTGGCGATCCGGTACAGCCAGGTGCGCAGCCCCGACCGCCCCTCGAACCCGTCGAACTTCGACCAGGCCCGCACCATCGTCTCCTGCACCGCGTCCTCGGCCTCGAAGGCCGAGCCCAGCATCCGGTAGCAGTACCCGGTCAGCTCCCGCCGGAAGGGCTCCAGGCGCTCGGCGACGTCCCCGCGATCCACTGTCACAGCCATGGCGCCACCCTAGCCGCCACCACTGACCAAGATCATCGGTCCTGTCCGGCCGGTGCCGCGGAGCCCGCCTCAGTACATCCGCGCCAACGGCGTCCGGTGCGGCAGCACGGCGGCGGTGGCGGCGGCGCCGCGCGGGGTGGAGTACGGGTCCAGCGCGTCCGCCGGGCCGGCCTCCAGCCGGACCCGCTCGCCGATGCCGTGCAGTTCGGCCAGCGCGATCAGCAGGTCCAGCGCGACGTGGTCCTCCAGCGCGAAGCCGGTGGAGTCGAAGACCGTCCGGCGGACCCGGAGCGGGTCGGCGAGCCGGGGCGTGCGGCAGAGCTCGGGCAGCGTGGCGCCGATCTCGCCCGCCGCCAGCCGCTGGCACTCCCCCTCCCGGCGCGCCTGGCCCAGGTGGTCGGGGCAGACGTACGCCGCCCGCAGCAGCGGCAGCGGGACCTCCACCTTGCCGGGGAGGTCCGCCCCGACCGCGTTGACGTGCAGGTGCTCCTTCAGCCGCTCGCCGCGCAGTACCGGGCCGGCGCCGACCTCCACCGAGGTCGCGGTGCAGATCACGTCCGCCCGGGCCTCCAGTTCGGCCAGCGGCGCCTCCCGCACCTCCAGGCCGAGGAAGGAGGCGCGGCGCGCGAACGAGCGGCGGTGCGCGGGGTCGGTGTCGTGCACCAGCACCTCGCGGATGTCGAGCACCCGGGAGAGGGCGTGCAGCTGGGTCACGGCCTGGGCCCCCGCTCCGACCAGGCCCACGGTGTCGCTGTCCGGCCGGGCCAGCAGCCGGGTGGCCACGGCCGAGGCGGCACCCGTGCGGATCGCCGTGGGCAGGGCCGCGTCGGCGATCGCCACCAGGTGGCCGGTCCGGTCGTCGATCCGGGCCAGGGTGCCGAGGATGGTCGGCAGGCCGTGCCGGCCGGGGTTCTCCGGCGCGTAGGAGACCAGCTTCACGGTGGCCGCCAGGCCCGGCTCGTGGTGCGGCATCCACTCCAGCACCCCGGCGCGGGAGGTGCCGGTGGTGAAGCCGGCCCGTGGCGGGGTGCCGGCGCCGTCGCGGTCGGCCGTGCGGAACGCCGCCTCCAGGCGGTCGATCATCTGGTCCATCAGCCGGTCGCGGCCGACCTGGGCCATCAGCCGGTGCAGGTCGGCGCCGGAGAGGAGCAGGGTGTCAGTGGGCATCGGCATGGCAGGTCCTGTCGGTGTCGGTGGATGACGGGTCGTCGGGGAGCCGGCCCAGCCGCTCGGTCAGGGCCGCGCCGATCCGCGCCGCCGCCGTGGCGACCATGTCGTGGTGCCCGCAGTCGAGTGGGACGGAGGCCAGCCGGCCGGTGAGGTGGGGACCCCAGTCGCCCCAGCGGCCGGGCTCGGGGCGGTCGCGCTCCGCGGTGAGCAGCAGCAGGTCGCCGTCGAAGACGCCGGGGCGGTGCCCCCGCATCAGGGTCAGGTTGTTCGCGCCGACCCTCAGGGCGTCCCGGATCTGGCGGTCCGTCGCCCCGGACAGCGGCGGGCAGCCCTCCCGGACCAGCCGGACGGCCTGCTCGCCGGTGTCCGCGCGGAGCGCGGCCGGGTCCGGCAGGCGGCCGGTGAGGTTCTCCACCGCGAGCGCGGTGAGCCGGGCCGGGTCGGCGAACTCCTCGTCCGCCGGGGCGCCCTGGGGATGGCTGTCGAGCAGCACCAGCGAGCCGACCCCGGCCCGCTCGCCCCGCAGCCGGACCCCGATGGCGTGCGCGACCAGGCCGCCGAACGACCAGCCCGCCAGGTGGTACGGACCGTCCGGCCGGATCCGCCGGATCCCGGCGAGATAGTCCTCGGCCATCTCCGCCACGCTGGAGGGCAGTTCGCCGCCGTCCAGCCCGCGCGCCTGGATCGCGTACACCGGGTGTCCGGCGGGGAGGTGGGCCAGCAGGCGGGCGTAGGCCCAGCCGAAGCCGCCGGCCGGGTGGAGCAGGAAGAGCGGCGCCCGGTCGCCCCCGGTCCGCAGCCCCAGGAAGCCCTCGGGACCCTCCTCGGCGGCCGGCCGGGCCCGCACCCTGGCCGCCAGCCCCGCCGCGGTGGGCGCGCCGAACAGCGCCCGGACCGGCAGGTCGGCACCCAGCTCGGTGCGGATCCGCGTGAGCAGGCGCATGCCGAGCAGCGAATGGCCGCCCAGGGCGAAGAAGTCGTCCTCGGCGCCGACCTCCGGTAGGCCCAGCACCTCGGCGAGGAGCCGGCAGAGCGCCGCTTCGAGCGGCGAGCCGGGGGCGCGGCCCGCGGCCGCCTCGATCCGGCCGGGCGCCGGCAGCGCGGCGCGGTCGAGCTTGCCGCTCGGCGTCAGCGGCAGCTCGTCCAGCGCGACGAACCGGGACGGCACCATGTGGTCGGGCAGCATCGCGCCGAGGAACTCGCGCAGCCGCTCCGCCGCGGGCAGGCCGCCGTCGCCGGGGACGGCGTAGCCGACCAGCCGCCCGCCCCCGGCACCGTCCTCGCGCAGCGCCACGGCGGCCCGCTCGATCCCGGGGTGGGCGGTCAGGGCGGCCTCGACCTCGCCGAGCTCGATCCGGAAGCCGCGCACCTTGACCTGCTGGTCGGTCCGGCCCAGGTACTCCAGCTCGCCCGCCGCGCTCCACCGCACCAGGTCGCCGGTGCGGTACATCCGGGAGCCGGGCGGACCGTACGGGTCCGCCGTGAACCGCTCCGCCGTCAACCCCGGGCGGGCGTGGTAGCCGGTCGCCAACTGGGCTCCTGCCAGGTGGAGTTCACCGGGCACGCCGGGCGGGCAGAGCCGCAGCGCACCGTCGAGCACGTACCCGCGGGTGTTCCAGACCGGCCGGCCGATCGGGACCGGCCCGGCATCGCCCGCGGCGCAGGTGTGCGCGGTGACGTCGACCGCCGCCTCGGTGGGGCCGTAGAGGTTGTGCAGCGGCACGCCCGGCAGGAGGCGCTGGAACTCCCGGACCACCTCGCGCGGCAGCGCCTCGCCGCTGCAGAAGACCTGGCGCAGCCCGTCGCAGCGGGCGGCGGCGGGCTCGGCGAGGAAGACCCGGAGCAGGGAGGGGACGAAGTGGCAGACGGTCACCCGCTCCCGGCGGATGGTCCGGGCCAGGTAGGCGGCGTCCCGGTGCCCGCCCGGCTCGGCCAGCACCAGGGTGGCGCCCTCGCGCAGCGGCCAGAAGAACTCCCAGACCGACACGTCGAAGCTGGACGGGGTCTTCTGCAGCACCCGGTCCCCGGGGCGCAGCGGGTGGGCGTGCTGCATCCAGGCCAGCCGGTTGTGGACGGCGGCGTGGCTGACGACCACGCCCTTGGGCCGGCCGGTGGAGCCGGAGGTGTAGATGACGTAGGCGGGCTGCCCCGGTGCGGGCGCGCGGTCCGGAGCGGTGGCGGGCAGGCCGGAGAGGTCCAGGGCGCCGAGGTCCACCAGCGGACCTGCGCACAGCGGCAGCCGGCTTCCCGTCAGGGCGTCGGTGAGCACGCAGGCCGGCGCCGCGTCCTCGAGCATGGCGTCGAGGCGGGCGGGCGGGTAGTCGGGATCGAGCGGCAGGTAGGCGCCCCCGGCCTTCAGCACGGCGAGCAGCGCCACGACCAGGTCGACCGAGCGCGGCAGCGCGATCCCGACCGGGCTGCCCGGCCGCACCCCGCGCCGGATCAGGTGGTGCGCCAACCGATTGGCGCGGGCGTCGAGTTCGGCGTAGCCGACGGTCTGCTCGCCGAAGACGAGGGCGACTGCCTCCGGGGTGCGGGCCGCCTGCTCCCCGACGGGGCCGATCAGGGTGCCGGGGGCGAGCCCGCGCGCGGTGTCGTTCCAGCCGCCCAGGATCGCCTGCTCCTCGCGCGCGGTGAGGATCGGGACGTCCGCGAGCCGCAGGTCCGGATCGGCCGCCACCGCCGCGAGCACCAGGTCCAGCCGGGCGACCAGCCGCTCGGCGGTGGTCCGGTCGAACAGGTCCTCCGCGTAGGAGAGGTAGCCGGTCGGCGTGCCGGAACCGGCGGGCTGGTCGAAGTAGAAGCTGAGGTCGAACCGCTCGGTTCCGGTCCCCACCGTTCGGGGGGTGGTGGTGAGGTGGTCGAGGTCCCAGTGGGGCGGGGTGGTGTGCTGGAAGGCGAGGAGGACTTGGAAGAGCGGGTGGTGGGCGGTGCTGCGGGGCGGGTTGAGGGCGGTGACCAGGTCGTCGAAGGGCAGGTCCTGGTGGCTGTAGGCCTGTAGGTCGGTCTCGCGGATGCGCTGCAGCAGGGTGCGGAAGCCCGGGTTCCCGGCGGTGTCGTTGCGCAGCACCAGCGTGTTGACGAAGAAACCGACGTGATCGTCGAGTTGCGGGTCCGTGCGGCCCGCGGTCGGGACGCCGATCGGCACGTCCGTCCCGGCGCCGTGCCGGGTCAGCAGCACCGCGAGCGCCGCCTGCAGCACCATGAACACCGTGCTGTTCGCGGACTGCGCCAGTCCGGTGAGGTCCGTGCCGAGGCGGATCGGGACGGTGCCGCCGCGGTGCGAGGGCGTGGCGGGGC
Source organism: Kitasatospora sp. NPDC006697 (assembly GCF_042869935.1). Lineage (NCBI taxonomy): Bacteria > Bacillati > Actinomycetota > Actinomycetes > Kitasatosporales > Streptomycetaceae > Kitasatospora > Kitasatospora sp. NPDC006697. The sequence continues at coordinate 269,071 of NZ_JBIAGU010000003.1, read as the reverse complement.
GCGGGCGGTCGGCCGGCAGCTCCAGCGTGGGCGGCAGATCGGCCAGCTGCTTCGTCCAGTAGGCCAGTTGGGCGGCACGGGTGGGCGTCGGCTCGGCATCCGTGCCGAGCAGCCGTTGCTGCCACAGCGCGTAGTCGCCGTAGCCGACCGGCAACGGCTCCCACTGCAGCGCCTCGCCCCGCACCCGGGCGTTGTAGGCGGCCGACAGGTCACGGGAGAGGGGAGCGGTGGACCAGCCGTCGGTGGCGACGTGGTGGACGACCAGCAGCAGGGTGTGCCGCTCGGGCCCGTGCCGGAAGAGCGTCGCCCGCAGCGGCAGATCGACCGTCAGGTCGAACGGCTCTCGCGCGGCCCGTGCCAGTGCGGCCGCGAGAGCCGAGGGCGCCACCTGGGTGCGGGCCAGTGCGACGCCCGCCCGGAGAACCCGTCGGCAGGGCTCGCCGTCGACCTCGGGAAAGAGCGTGCGCAGCGGCTCATGACGCTCCGCCAGGTCATCGAGCGCCGCAGACAGCGCCGCCACGTCCAACGGACCGTCCAGCGTCAGCACCTCGGGCTGGTTGTACGTCCCGTTCGGACCCTCCAACCGGTTCAGGAACCACAGCCGCCGCTGCGCCGGCGACAACGGCACCACCTCCACCGCCCCGGCAGCCCGCACCAGCGGCGGGCGGTCTTCGCGGTCCCCGTGCAGAACGGCCGCCAGCGCCGCCGGCGTCGGATGCCGGAACACCGCCGCCACCGGCAGCGACACCCCCAGCGCCGCCCGCACCCGGCCCACCAGCCGGGTCACCAGCAGCGAATGCCCGCCCAGCGCAAAGAAGTCCTCCTCCGCCCCGACTCCCGGGAGCGCCAGGATCTCCGCGAAGAGCCGGCAGAGCACCTCCTCCTGCACGGTCCGCGGCCCCCGGCCCGCTCGCCGGCCTTCCGCCCCGGGCGCGGGCAGCGCCGCCCGGTCCAGCTTGCCGTTCGGCGTCAACGGGAACTCCGCCAGCACCACGAACGCCGACGGCACCATGAACCCCGGCAACCGCTCCACCGCCACCCGCCGCAACTCCTGCGGGCTGACGGCCCGTCCGGGCACCGCCACCGCATAGGCGGTGATCCGGTCCTCGCGGAGCAGGACCACGGCCCGCGCCACCCCGGGGCACTCGGTCAGGGCGGCCTCGATCTCGCCGAGTTCCACCCGGAAGCCGCGCACCTTCACCTGGTGGTCCGTGCGCCCCAGGTACTCCAGCTCCCCGGCCGCGTTCCACCGCACCAGATCACCCGTGCGGTACATCCGGGAGCCGGGCACCCCGAACGGATCCGCCAGGAACCGCTCCGCCGTCAACCCAGGCCGCCCCAGATACCCACGCGCCAACCCCGCCCCCGCGATGTACAACTCCCCCGCAACCCCCACCGCCACCGCCCGCAACCCCCCGTCCAGCACGTAGCCGCGGACGTTCCCGAACGGCCGGCCCAGCGGGGCGGTCGGCGGCCACTGCGCGACCTCGCCGGCCATGGTGTGGAAGGTCATCGCATGGGTCTCGGCCGGGCCGTAGACGTTGTGGATCCTGCGTCCCGGGCGGTCCGCGAGGAACCGGCGGAGGCGGTCGCCCAGCACCAGCGCCTCGCCGCCCTGCAGCAGGTCGGTCAGCTCCGGCAGCCGGCGGCCGCTCTCCTCGGCGTGCTCGACCAGGGCGTCGATGGCCAGGTTCGGCGCGAAGAGCTCGTTGATCCGCTGCTCCGCCAGCCAGTCGGCCAGATCCGAGGAGGTCCGCCGCACCTCGTCACCGGGGATCACCAGGGCCTTGCCCATGACGAGCGGCGAGAGGATCTCCTGCACCGAGAAGTCGAAGCCGATGGCGGTGAACTGCGCCGTCCGCACGCCCGGCCCGCCCGGGTAGGCCGCCGCGTGCTGCACCAGCAGGTTGACCAGGCCGGCGGTGGGCATCACGACGCCCTTGGGCCGGCCGGTGGAGCCGGAGGTGTAGATGACGTAGACGGCGGTCAGCTGGGAGACCGGCGCCCGGCGGTCGGCGTCGACCGGGTTCGCCGCGGGCCGGCCGGCGAGGTCCGCCGCCACCTCGGGGTCGTCCAGCCGCAGCAGTTCGGCGCCGGAGCTCAGCCCGCGAGCGGCGAACTCGCCGGTGGCCAGGACGACGCCGGGGGCCGCGTCGTCGAGCAGGTGGCCGATCCGGGCGTCGGGGTAGCCGAGGTCGATCGGCAGATAGGCGCCGCCCGCCTTGAGCACGGCGAGCAGCGCCACGACCAGGTCGACCGAGCGCGGCAGCGCCACCGCCACGATCCGCTCCGGGCCGATCCCCTCCGCGATCAGCCGGTGCGCCAGCCGGTTCGCCCGCGCGTTCAACTCCGCGTAGTCGACCGCCTCGTGCCCGTCCGCCACGGCCAGCGCAGTCGGCGTACGGGCCGCCTGCGCCTCGAACAGCTCGGGCACCGGGACGGCCGGCACGGCGGACCCGGTGTCGTTCCAGTCGACCAGGATGCGGCGCTCCTCCTCCGGGCCGAGCACGGCGACGGAGGCGAGCCGGACCTCGGGATCGGCGGCGACCGACGCGAGGACGTTGAGGTAGCGCCCCGCCAAGGCCTCGACCGTCGCGGCGTCGAAGAGGTCGGCCGCGTACTCGATGCTCCCGTCCAGTCGGTGCAGCGCGCCGCCCGCGGTGCGCCGCTCCTCGAAGGAGAAGCCGAGGTCGAACTTGGCGGTGGTGGAGCCGACCGTTCGGGGGGTGGTGGTGAGGCGGTCGAGGTCCCAGTGGGGCGGGGTGGTGTGCTGGAAGGCGAGGAGGACTTGGAAGAGCGGGTGGTGGGCGGTGCTGCGGGGCGGGTTGAGGGCGGTGACCAGGTCGTCGAAGGGCAGGTCCTGGTGGCTGTAGGCCTGTAGGTCGGTCTCGCGGATGCGCTGCAGCAGGGTGCGGAAGCCCGGGTTTCCGGCGGTGTCGTTGCGCAGCACCAGCGTGTTGACGAAGAAGCCGACATGGTCGTCGAGTTGCGGGTCCGTGCGGCCCGCGGTCGGGACGCCGATCGGCACGTCCGTCCCGGCGCCGTGCCGGGTCAGCAGCACCGCGAGCGCCGCCTGCAGCACCATGAACATCGTGCTGTTCGCGGACTGCGCCAACTCAGCCAGCCGGGCGGTGAGTTCGGGACCGATCCGGACAGGCACCGTGCCGCCGCGGTGCGAGGGTGTGGCGGGACGCGGGCGGTCGGCCGGCAGCTCCAGCGTGGGCGGCAGATCGGCCAGCTGCTTCGTCCAGTAGGCCAGTTGGGCGGTGCGGGTGGGCGTCGGCTCGGCATCGGTGCCGAGCAGCCGTTGCTGCCACAGCGCGTAGTCGCCGTAGCCGACCGGCAACGGCTCCCACCGCGGCACCTCTCCCCGCACCCGGGCGTTGTAGGCGGCCGACAGATCCCGGGAGAACGGCGTCGCTGACCAGCCGTCGGTGGCGACGTGGTGGACGACCAGCAGCAGGGTGTGCCGCTCGGGCCCGTGCCGGAAGAGCGTCGCCCGCAACGGCAGATCCACCGTCAGATCAAACGGCCCTCGCGCGGCCCGTGCCAGCGCCGCCGACAGCCCGTTGGGCGCCACCTCCACGAAGTCCGGCGCGACCCGGGCCCGCACGACCTGCTGGTACGGCTCGCCGTCGACCTCGGGAAAGAGCGTGCGCAGCGGCTCATGACGCTCCATCAGGTCATCGAGCGCCGCAGACAGCGCCGCGACGTCCAACGGACCGTCGAGCGTCAGCGCCTCGGGCTGGTTGTACGTCCCGTTAGGACCCTCCAACCGGTTCAGGAACCACAGCCGCCGCTGCGCCGGCGACAACGGCACCACCTCCACCGCGCCGGCGGCCCGCACCAGCGGCGGGCGGTCTTCGCGGTCCCCGTGCAGAACGGCCGCCAGCGCCGCCGGCGTCGGATGCCGGAACACCGCCGCCACCGGCAGCGACACCCCCAGCGCCACCCGCACCCGGCCCACCAGCCGCGTCACCAACAGCGAATGCCCGCCCAGCGCGAAGAAGTCCTCCTCCGCCCCCACCGACGCCTCGCCCAGCACCTCGGCGAAGAGCCGGCAGAGCACCTCCTCCCGCTCCGTCCGCGGCCCCCGCCCCACCAGCCGGCCCTCCGCCACCGGCGCAGGGAGCGCCGCCCGGTCCAGCTTGCCGTTCGGCGTCAACGGGAACTCCGCCAGCACCACGAACGCCGACGGCACCATGAACCCCGGCAACCGCTCCACCGCCACCCGCCGCAACTCCGCCGGGCTGACGTCCCGTCCGGGCACCGCCACCGCATAGGCGGTGATCCGCTGGTCGCCCGGCCGGTCCTCGCGCACCACCGCCGCCGCCCGCGCCACCGCCGGGTGGCCGGTCAGCGCCGCCTCGATCTCGCCGAGTTCCACCCGGAAGCCGCGCACCTTCACCTGGTGGTCCGTGCGCCCGAGGTACTCCAGCTCCCCGGCCGCGTTCCACCGCACCAGATCACCCGTGCGGTACATCCGCGACCCCGGCGCCCCGAACGGATCCGCCAGGAACCGCTCCGCCGTCAACCCAGGCCGCCCCAGATACCCCCGCGCCAACCCCGCCCCCGCGATGTACAACTCCCCCGCAACCCCCACCGCCACCGCCCGCAACCCCCCGTCCAGCACGTGAACGGCAGTGCCCTCGATCGGGCGCCCGATCGGCGGCGGGCCCGCGTCGGCCGGGCCGATCCGCTGGACGGTCGACCAGATGGTGGTCTCCGTCGGGCCGTAGAGGTTGACCACCTCCGCGCCCGTCGCGGTCATCTCCCGGGCCAGCCGCGCCGGCAGGGCCTCGCCGCCGACCAGCATCCGCAGGCCCCGCAGCGCCTGCGGCCGCTCCGCCAGCAGCGCCGACCAGAGCGAGGGCGTGGCCTGCAGCACGGTGGCGCCGAACCGGGCCCGCAGGTCGGCGAGGGCCGCCGCGTCCCGGGCCTGCTCCGGGCCGGCCACCACCACACCGGCTCCGCCGAGCAGCGGCAGGAAGAACTCCAGCGCGGCGATGTCGAAGGCGGCGGTGGTGACGGCCAGCAGCCGGTCCCGCGGACCGAGCGGCACCACCCGCCGCATGGCGGCCAGGAAGGCGGCCAGCGCGCCGTGCGGGACGACGATGCCCTTGGGCCGGCCGGTGGAGCCGGAGGTGTAGAGGGCGTAGGCGGGGTGCCGCGGCTCGGGCGCCCGGCCGGGGTCGGTCGCGGGACGGCGGGCGCCGTCGGGCAGGTCGAGGTCGATCACCTCGGCGGTCGTCGGCGGAAGCAGCCGGCTGGTCGGGGTGTCGGTGAGCAGGGCTGTCGGGGCCGCGTCCGCCAGCGTGTACGCCAGCCGGTCGGCCGGGTGGCCGGGGTCGATCGGCAGGTAGGCGCCGCCCGCCTTGAGCACGGCGAGCAGCGCCACGACCAGGTCGACCGAGCGCGGCAGCGCCACCGCCACGATCCGCTCCGGGCCGATCCCCTCCGCGATCAGCCGGTGCGCCAGCCGGTTCGCCCGCGCGTTCAACTCCGCGTAGTCCACCGCCTCGTGCCCGTCCGCCACCGCCAGCGCAGTCGGCGTACGGGCCGCCTGCGCCTCGAACAGCTCGGGCAGCATCGGTCGGTGGGCCTCGGTGGGCGCCGGCATGGGACTCCTCCTGTCGGTACGTTGCTCTGCCCCGGGCGGCGGCGCCCGGCGGCTCCCGGTTCAGCCCGCGACGGCGGCCGCGCAGCGCTCGAGCGCCGCCGCCACGCCGACCGGCTCGCCCGCGGCCAGCCGGTGCAGCTCCTCGTCGAACCAGCCGAGCAGGTCGTGCAGCCGGTCCTGGCCGAGCAGCCGCGGGTCGGTGCGGATGATGACCGGCATGTCCGGGCCGCTCCACACCTTGACGTCGAAGCGCGGGCCGATCTGCCGGTTGGGCCGGGTGGCCTCGATCCGGGCCGGGGCCGGGGCGCCGTCGGGCGCGGGGTCCGGGCCGACCGGCACGTCGGTCGCCATGAAGTTGAAGAAGTGGTCGAAGCCCAGGGTGATCCCGCGCTCGGCGCGGACCAGGGCGTTCACCTCGTCGATGTCGTAGCTGCCGAAGTGGTAGGCCCGGAGCGAGCCGCCCTGCACCTGCCTGGCATAGGCCGCGAAGGAGTCGGGCGCACCGCCGAGGTCGAGCGGCAGCACCGCGAACTGGTTCATCGAGCTGACCATGGTCCGCCAGGGCGCGGTGACGCGGTTGCTCGACTGCAGCGTGTGCACCACCCGGTCGGTGCCGGTCACCACCGCCGTGGCGAGCGAGGTCACGGCCAGCATCAGCCCCTGGGGCAGGATCCCCAGCCGGTCGCAGGCCCGGCCCAGGGCGGCGCGGGTGCCCGGTGAGCGGAGCACCGCCTCGATCCGGCCGGGCCGGTGCCCGGCGTCGTCCGGCACCGGGAAGAGCTCGGCGGGCAGTGTGTCCAGCAGCCGCCGCCAGTAGCCGAGCGCCGCCTCGCGGCGCCGGCGGTTGGCCTCCGAGCGCTGCAGGACGGCCAGTTCGCGCGGCTGCGCCGGGGTCTCGGCGAGCCAGTCCCGCCCGTCGGGAGCGTCGGCGCCCAGCAGCGCGGCCAGCTCCCGGCGCAGCCGCACCAGCGCGAAGCCGTCGGCGAGCAGGTGGTCCAGGACCATGACGGCGTGGGTCGGGCGGCCGGCGTCGGTCACCACGGCGAACCGGCGGGAGAACTCCCGTTCCCGGTCGAACGGCCGGTCCGCGAGCCGGCGGCCGGCCTCCTCGGCCGCGGCCTCGGTCGCGCCGGGGCACTCGACCACCGCCACCCCGTCGCGCCCGCCGGGCGGCAGCACCCGCTGGCGCGGCCCGTCCGGCCCGTCGGTGAAGAGGGTGCGCAGCGACTCGTGACGGTCGCTCAGCCGGCCGAAGGCCTCGACGGCCTGCTGCGGCCGGCAGCCGGCCGGGATCGGCACGGCGGCGCTGAGGTAGGTCTCCGGCCAGCGGTCCACCGGCCAGTTCTCCAGCACCCGCCAGACCGACAGCTGCCCGTAGGCCAGCGCGGTGGTCCGGTCGTCCGTCATCGCCCGGTGTTCCTCTCGTCCGTTTCCGTGGGTGGTCCGGCCCGCGGGCTCAGGCCTCGTCGAGCGCGGCCCCGGCCCGCGCGGCCCGTTCCAGCACCCGCAGCAGCAGCAGGGCCGCCGCCAGCAGCACGGCCGCCTTCAGCAGCTCCCAGCCGAGCAGGACTGCGGTCCCGGGGGTGCCGGCGAGCGCGTCGCGGGCCGCCTCGATGCCCTGGGACATCGGCAGCAGCGCGCCGACCGCGGCCAGCCAGCCGGGCAGCCGGTCGAGCGGGATGTTCACCCCGCTGAGCAGCAGGAGCAGGTAGAGCACCAGGTTGGCGAGGAAGGTCGCCTCCCGGGTGCGCAGGCCGATGGCGCCGATCAGCATTCCGCAGGCGCTGCAGGAGAGCGCGGTGACCAGGATCGCCGCGGTGAGCCGGGGCAGCGCGCCGAGCGGGACGTGCAGCCAGCCCAGGGCCGTGCCGAGCAGCAGCATCACCGCGGTGGTGAGCGCGCCGATCACCGCGGCCGGCACGATCCGGCCGCCGAACATCACCGCGCGGTTGGCCGGGGAGGCCAGCACGGCGTTGAGCGTGCCGCTGAACCGCTCGCCCTGGATCGACATCGCCGGGGCGAACAGGCCGGCCAGCGCGCAGGCGTTCAGCGCGTTGCCCAGCACGTAGTACTCGGTGGGATAGGTGCCCAGGTAGCGGCCGAGGTGGACGAACCAGACGAGCTGCACCACCGGGATGCCCAGCACGGTCGGGATGAACGCGGAGGGCCGCAGCCAGTGGAACAGCGCCCGGTGCGAGCGCCAGCCGGCGGCGAAGAACAGTCGCAGCGTCACTGCAGGGCCAGCGTGCCGCTGGATCGGGCCAGCCATTCGAACCTCTTCTGTAGGAGCAGCGTGACGGCGACGTAGGCCGCGCAGAGCAGCGCGCAGGCGCCGACGGCCGGCCAGGCGCCCGGGCCGCCGTCGGCCGCGCCCTCCAGGGCCTTGACCCCCCAGGTCGGCGCCAGCAGGAAGGAGACCCAGCGGACCGGTCCCGGCAGGGCGGAGACCGGCACCAGCATCCCGCTGAGCATCCAGACCGGGTACTCGAAGAAGTTGGCCAGCGACTGCGCGGTCGGGTAGAGGATGAAGGCCGAGGCCATCAGCAGCCCGAGCATCCCGACGGCGGCCACCGTGACGCCGACCCCCGCGGCGAACGCCGCCGGGTCGGCCACGTGCAGCGGCATGCCGAAGAGCAATGCGCTCCACAGCAGGGTGGCGGCCAGGCCGTAGACCCCCAGCGAGGCGGTGGCCAGCGCGAACGGCAGCGTGAAGAGGAAGGTCGACCGGGGGCTGGCCACCAGCGGCTCCAGCAGCTGGGTCCAGCGCAGCCGGTTGATCGCGTTGCCGGAGCCGAGCAGGGTCGCCGACCACATGCCCATCAGGGCCGCGCTCAGCGCCACGTCGACCGGCGCGGTGTGCCGGGCCGAGCCGCGGAACATGAAGAAGGCCAGCGAGGCGAAGATCAGCGGCAGCATGACGCACTGGAACAGGTAGAGCTGGGAGCGGGTGAGCTGCCACAGCTCCAGCCGCCAGGCCCGCAGCACGAAGCCGGTCGCGGTCCGCAGTCCGCCGCGCGCGGCGGTCGGCGCCGTCATCCCCGCTCCCCGGAGATCAGTGCGACGTAGGCGTCCTCCAGGGTGGGCTCGCGCTTGAGCACCTCGCGGACCTCCAGCTCGCGCAGTTCGGCCAGCACCCCGGCGGTGACGTCGCGCTGCTGGCCGCTGTGGATGTCGAGGGACTGCCCGGCGTCCTGCTCGGTCAGGTTCACCGAGCGGATGCCCGGCAGCGCCCGCAGCCGGGCCAGGTGCTCGGCGGTGACGCCGGCGGCCCGCACGGTCAGCACCACCTGACCGTCGGTCTCCTTCTTGAGGGCGGCCGGGGTGCCCTCGGCGATCTTCCGGCCGTCCCGCAGCACCGCGACCCGGTCGCAGAGTTCGTCGGCCTCGAACATGTAGTGGGTGGTCAGCAGCACCGTGCGGCCCTCCTGGCGGACCTGCTCGCGGACCAGGGCGCGCAGCTCCCGGGCGCCGACCGGGTCGATGCCGTTGCTCGGCTCGTCCAGGATCACCACCTCGGGGTCGTGCAGCAGCCCGCGGGCGATGTGCAGGCGCTGCTTCATGCCGCGCGAGTAGGTCTCCACCCGCTTGCGCTCGCTGCCCAGCAGCCCGACCCGGTCGAGCAGTTCCGGCACCCGCCGCTTCTGCTCCCGGTACGGGATGCCGTAGAGGTCGGCGAAGAGCAGCAGGTTGTCCCGGGCCGACAGCCGGGCGTACAGCCCGGCGTCGCCGCCGAGGATGACGCCGGTCAGCCGCCGCACGGTCTGCGCGTCCCGGACCACGTCGTGGCCGAGCACGGCGGCCCGGCCGGCGGTCGGCAGCAGCACGGTCATCAGGATCTTGACGGTGCTGGTCTTGCCGGCCCCGTTGGGTCCGAGCAGCCCGACCATCTCGCCGCGCTGGACGGTCAGCGAGAGCCCGTCCACCGCCCGCTTGACCCGTCCCTGGGGCCCGCGGAAGGTCCGCGCCAGGGCCTCGATGGCGATGGCGGGGTGTTGCATCCGAACCACTTCCTTGTCTGGGGGGTGCTGGCCTGGGCCCTCGGTCGTCCGGACGGCCGTGCTCAGGGCACCGGGCGGCGGAGCCCGGCCGCCAACTTGCCGGCGGCAGACCGCGGCAGCTCCGGGACCAGGCGGATCACGGCCGGCAGCTTGTGCGGGGCGATCCGGGCCGCCAGGTGCTCGCGCAGCGCCGCGGCGTCGACCGCGGCTCCCGCCGCCGGCACCGCGAGGGCGCGCAGGTAGACGCCGAAGGTGTCGTCGCGGACGCCGAAGACCGCCGCGTCCGCCACCTCCGGGTGTCCGAGCAGCGCGGCGGTCACCTCGTGCGGGTCGACGTTCTCCCCGCCGATGATGACCAGGTCGTCGGTGCGCCCGGCCAGGAACAGGTAGCCGTCCTCGTCGAGGTGCCCGCGGTCGCCCACCGTGCGGAAGGCGCTGCCGGCGCCGACGGTGCGCATGTACACCGTGCCCGGCCGGCCGGGGGGCAGCACCGCGCCCCCGGCGTCCAGGATCCGCACCTGGGTCAGGAAGCCGCGCCCGACCGTGCCCGGCCGGGCCAGCCACTCGGTCCCGCTGCACAGCGTCACGCCGGTGCCCTCGGTGCTCCCGTAGGTCTCGTGCACCCGGTCGCCGCCCAGCGCCTCGATCCACCGCCGCTTGGTGGCCGGCGGGCAGGGCGCGGCCGTGTGCAGCACGCCCCGCAGCCGCCGCAGCGGGCTGTCCGGCGCATCCAGCAGGGGCTCCAGGATCCGCAGGTGGGCGGGCGTCAGCTGGGTCCACTCGATCCGGTGCTCCGCCACCAGGCCGGGCACCGCGTCCGGCCGGAACACGGCGGGCACCACGAGGGTGGTGCCGGTCAGCAGCGCCTCGACCAGGTGCGCCAGCGGCGCGGTGTGGTGCAGCGGGCCGGCCAGCAGCTGGGTCCGGCCGCTGCGCCAGCCGGTCGCCCGGAAGAGCGCCGACGGGGTGCGGCGCTCGTCGTACCCCGGCAGTCGCGGGCGCAGCACCAGCTTGGGCCGGCCGGTGGAGCCGCCGGTGGCCATCAGGTAGCCGGTGGGCGTGCCCGCGGCCAGCCGGTGCGCCTCGGCGGTGAGCCGCTCCTGCTCGGCGGGCGGCGCCGCCGCGTCCAGCACCAGCACCAGGGCGCCGGCGTCGAAGGCGCCGAGCAGGCGGGCGATGCCCTCGGTGTCGTTGTGCAGCGCGACGGGCGTCACCGCCCGGCCGGACGCGGCGGCGGCGCGCGAGCGCTCGTCCACCAGCCGGGACAGCGTTCGCCAGCCGACCGCCTCCTGACGGCCCGTCGGGTCGACGGCCACGACCGCCGGGCGGTCGCCGAGCTCGCCGGCCAGTTGGCGCAGGCGGTCGCCGATGGTGCGGGTCATCGCGCCGCCCCGGACCCGGCCCCGACCGCGGCCGGCCCGGCCGCGGCGAGGGCCGCGTAGTCGGTCTTGCCGTTCGGGGTCCGCGGCAGCGCGCCGATCCGGCGCAGCAGCACGCAGGCGTCGGGCAGGCCGAGCGCCTCGACCGCGCCGCGCCGCTGGGCCTGCGCCCAGTCCTCGCCCGCCGCGTCGGTGACGAAGACGGTGACCCGCTCGTCGGTGGCGGTGACGGCGAGCTCTCCGCCCGACTGGTCGAGCCGGCCCTCCACCTCGTCGAGGTTGGCGCGGTAGCCGAAGATCTTGGCGATCCGCTTGAGCCGCCCGGTCACGTAGAGGAAGCCGCCGTCCAGGCGGCCCAGGTCGCCGGTGCGCAGCACCGGTTGCGGCGGGCCGCAGCGGACCAGGTCGGCGCGGCCGAGCGCGTAGCCCGACATCACGCCCGGGCCGCTGAAGCAGATCTCGCCCTCGCCCGGCGCCGCCGCGCCCTCCGGCAGGGCGGGGTCGGTCCAGACCCGGCCGCCGGGGACGGCGGTGCCGACCGAGCCGAACCGCTCCGGCAGCGCCCCGGCCGGCATGCAGGTGATCCGCGCGGTGGACTCGGTCTGCCCGTACATCGGGTGGAACGCGCCGCCGCGCCGCTCCAGCAGCCGCCACCAGTGCTCCTGCACCGCGGGGTCGAGGCGCCCGCCGGAGGTGGTCATGGTGCGCACCGCGGACTCGGCGAACAGCCGCTGGTGGGCCGGTCCGAGCGCCCGGTAGGTGGTCGGCACGGCCGAGAAAGCGGTGACCCGGGCGGCGATCAGCTCCTGCCAGTGCCGCAGCGCGGTCGGGTTCTGCGCCGTCAGCAGCACCGCGGCGCCGGCCCACAGGTGGGTGTTGAGCACGGACAGGCCGTAGGAGAAGCGGACCGGCAGGCTGGTGGCCGCCAGGTCGCCCGGGCCGACGGCCAGCGATTCGGTGATCGCCGCGGTGCTGGCGGCCACCGCCTCGGCGGAGAGCTTGGCGGCCTTGGCGCTGCCGGTCGAGCCGGAGGTGCTCAGCAGCACCAGCAGCTCCGGTGCGACCTCCTCGGACGTGTCGGCCGGGCCGCCCGCGCGGCGGGCGAACAGCTCGCAGGCGGTGCCGGTGTCGCGCGGCGCGTAGCCGCGCTCGGCGAGGACGCCGGCCAGCCAGGGCGTCGGCACCACGAACTCGGGCCGGTAGGTGTCGAGGATGGCCTCCGCCCGGGCCCGGTCCTGGCCGCACGGCAGGAAGGCCACCGCGTGCCCGGCCCGGACGCCGCCGAGGTAGCCGAGCACGGTCGACAGGTCGCGGTCGCCGGCCAGCCAGACCACGGCCTTGCGCCCGCTCGCCAGCGCGGCGGCGACCGAGTCGGCGAGCCGGGCGAGCTCCTGACGGGTGATCGGGTGGCCGTCGACGAGGAGCGCCCGCGAGTCCGGGCCGTGCTCGCCGATCCGCAGCAGGTCGATCACGGTCAGGACGCCGACTTCGACCGGACCACGGCGGCGAGCTCGCGCACGGTCGGCGCCATCATCAGCTCGAACACGTCCACCGACACGGCGTGGTCGCGTTCGAGCTCGGCCAGGATGGCCAGCGCACCGAGCGAGTCGCCGCCCAGGTCGAGGAAGTCGTCGTCGGGCCCGACCGCCTCGACGGCCAGGCAGCGGCGCCAGATCGCCGTCAGGGACGACTCCAGCTCGTCACCGGGTCCAGACATCCGCGCTCCTTGGCGTGGGAGGAAGGGGTTGGCGGGGGAAGAGCAGGCCGCGGTGCTCGTCGAGCACGGCCGGCTCGCCGAACGGCACCGTCCAGCACGGCGCCATGTGGCAGATGTCCGCGTTCACCAGAACCGGGAAGTCGGTACCGGGCAGGAACCGGTCCAGCAGCGCGGTGATCTGACGCGCCCACACCGCCGGCTCGGCCTGCGGGTTGACCCCGATCACCAGCCCGGCGGCCCCGGACAGGTCGACCTGGCGGAACAGCCGGCCGAGCAGCCACAGCGGGGGCGTGGTGTGCTCCTCGGTGATGTCGACGAAGACCACCGCGCCCTGATAGCTCATACCGAACTCATCAGCGATGTCCGCGAGTTGCGACACCTCACCGCCGAGCAGCGGCCCCTGGGCCGAGCCGCCGCGGGCCCAGTGCCAGCCGCCCGGGACGTCGCGCACCCGCTGCGAGCCCTCGACCGCCGGATCGAACCACGTGGTCAGCGGCCGGGACCGCGAGCCGACCGGCCGGAACTCCAGCGGCCCCGCGCCGAGCGTGCGCAGCAGGTGGTCGGTGGTCTCCGGCATCGGTCCGCCGGCGTCGCCCAGGTGCACCATCAGCGAGCAGCCGTAGGCCGAGCCGAGCCCTGCCTCCAGCGCCAGGTAGTGCTGGAGGAAGGCGGTGTCGCAGAAGCCCACGAAGGGCTTGGGGTTGCGGGCGATGACCGCCGCGTCGAGCAGCGGCAGCAGCTCCCGGCTGCCCTCCCCGGCGTCGGAGACCAGGATCGCCGCCACCCCGGGGTCCTCGAAGGCCGCCATGACGTCGGCGGCCCGCTGCTCCGGGCGGCCGGCGGTCCGCCCGTCCGGAGAGAGGGCGAAGGCGTGCTCGCCGAAGCTGACCGCGAACCCCAGCGCCTCCAGGGCGGCGACGCCCCGGGCGGCGCGGTCCGGCAGGTGGGCGAGGGTCGGGAAACCGGGGCTGACGATCCGGATGCCGTCGCCCGGGCCGGCCGGGGCCGGCACCCGCGGACCGGTCGCGGCCCCGGCCGGCCCGGACCGGGCCGCCAGCGCGCCGGCCAGCGCCTCGATGGTGGGGTGCCGGTAGACGTCCTGGGCCGTGACGTGCTCGGCGCCCGGCAGCTCCCGCAGCTCGGCGACGATCCGCAGCAGGTGCCGGGAGGTGCCGCCGACGTCGAAGAAGTTCGCCGTGGCCGGGTGCCGCGCGCCGTCGAAGGCCGAGGTCCAGGCCGCGGCCACCTGCTCCAGCCGGCCGGCCCCGGGACTGGTGCTCACCGGTCCCGCGCGCTTTCGAACCGCTTCCAGGTGGCGGTGATCGCCGTGCGCAGCACCTGCTCGATGAAGCCGAACTCCTCGGGACCGCAGATCAGCGGCGGCGCGAGCTGGATCACCGGCTCGCCGTGGTCGTCGGCGCGGCAGTACAGGCCGGACTCCCAGAGCGTCTCGGAGAGGCCGCCGGGCCCGCGCAGCAGGCGCTCGCACTCCTCGGGGGTGAAGGGCTCCCGGGTCTCGCGGTCCCGGACCAGCTCGATGCCGTAGAAGTAGCCCTCGCCGCGGACGTCGCCGACGATCGGCAGGTCCAGCAGGCCCTCCAGGGAGGCGCGCAGGCCGGCCTCGTTCTCCCGGACGTTGCGCAGCAGGCCCTCCCGCTCGAAGAGGTCGAGGTTGGCCAGTGCGACCGCGGCGGAGACCGGGTGCCCGCCGAAGGTGTAGCCGTGCGGGAACATCCCGCCGCGCCGGTAGAACGGCGCGGCGATCCGGTCCGAGACGATGGCCGCGCCGATCGGCGAGTAGCCGGAGGTCATGCCCTTGGCGCAGGTGATGATGTCGGGCACGTAGTCGAACCGCTCGCAGCCGAACAGCGTGCCCAGCCGGCCGAAGGCGCAGATCACCTCGTCCGAGACCAGCAGCACGTCGTGCGCGTCGCAGATCTCCCGCAGCCGCCGGAAGTAGCCGGGCGGCGGCGGCAGGCAGCCGCCGGCGTTCTGCACCGGCTCGACGATCACGGCGGCGACGGTGTCGGCCCCCTCGGCGAGGATCACCCGCTCCACCTGGTCGGCTGCCCAGCGCCCGAACCGCTCGGGATCGGCGGCGAGTTCGGGCACCCCGGTGGCCTCGGCGGCCCGGTAGAGGTCGGTGTTCGGGATCCGGCGGGCGCCGGGGACCAGCGGCTCGAAGAGCTTCTTGGCGTCCGGGATCCCGGTGATGGAGAGCGCGCCCTGGGTGGTGCCGTGGTAGGCCATGGTGCGGCTGAGGATCTTGTGCTTGAGCGGCTTGCCGACCAGCTTGAAGTACTGCTTGGCCAGCTTCCACGCGGTCTCGACCGCCTCGCTGCCGCCGGTGGTGAAGAAGACCTTGTTGAGGTCGCCGGGGGCGTGCGCGGCCAGCCGCTCGGCCAGCTCGATCGCCTGCGGGTGGGCGTGGCCCCAGAGCGGGAAGTAGCCGAGCTGCGCCGCCTGCCGCGCCGCGGCCTCGGCGAGCTCCCGGCGGCCGTGCCCGGCCTGGACGACCAGGAGCCCGGACAGCGCGTCCAGGTACTCGCGGCCCTCCAGGTCGTAGATCCGGGCGCCCTCGCCCCGGACGATGACCGGGACGGTGCCGCGGTACGACGCCATGTCCGTGAAATGCAACCACAGGTGGTCGTCTGCCAGGGACTTCAAATCCTTGGTCATTGCCTGCCCCCGAGCCGCCCGAAGTGTACGTGCCAGTCCTGCCGGGCATGAGTTTGTCCGAAAACAACGGGCCCTGCAAGGTCATTCCGGAGAATGGTTCGGACACATAAGTTCAGCATTATGAACCGCCTCGCCCGCACCGGTCGGACCCGGTATCAGCCAGGACTTATGAAGCATCACCCAGGGCTTATACATAACCCTCGGATGATAATTCCCAGCCCGTGGAACACGCCTTCCCAGCGTCCGGCGCGTGGGGCATGATTCCCGTCGACGGCGGATTTCGCACCGTAACGCCGACATTCCGGACCCGCCGCGCGGAGGATTCCAGTGACTGATTCCCGAGACCTACCGCTCTACGACATCGCGCGCCCCAGCAATCGCGAAGGCCTGCCGATCGTCTCGCTCGACGAGGCGCACGCTCCGAACAAGGTGCTGTCCCACCCCGGTCTGGTCCGGGCTTTCGCCGCCGGCGAGGAGTTCCGCCCGATCCACATGCGCATCGGGATCATGGGCGCCTGCAACATGCGCTGCAACTTCTGCAACTTCCACTCGCCGAACGAGGAGCAGTTCTACGACCGCTTCTCCTTCAAGGACTCCATCCCGACCGACAAGGCGATCCGGCTGCTCGAGGAGTTCGCCGCCACCGGCGGACGCGCCGTCACCTTCTGCGGCAGCGGCGAGTGCACCATCCACCCCGGCTACGTGGAGATCTGCGAGGCGGCGCACGCGGCCGGCCTGCGGATCGGCCTGATCACCAACGGCTCCCGGCTCTCCGACCCGAAGGTGGCCGACTGCATCGCCCGCACCCACACCTGGGTCCGGATCGGGCTCAACGCCGGCTCCGAGGCGAACTTCAAGCGCATCACCCGGGACCGCGACGACACCTTCCCGACCTTCGAGAACACCCCGCGCACCCTGCGCGAGGCGGCGGTGGACCCGGAGTTCCGGGTCGGCTTCAACTACGTGATCACCGCCGAGAACCACACCGAGGTGCGGGCCGCCGCCGAGCTGGCCAGCCGCTCCGGCGCCCACTACGTCCGCTTCGAGCCGGAGTTCTACTCGGCGCTGGGCCACCAGACCGTCGACGACGTGATGGCCGAGGTCTCCGCCTCGCTGGAGGACGCGGCCACGCTGGCCACCGAGTCCTTCGAGGTCTCCGTCCCCAAGCTCGACCGCGGCGCGATGGACCAGGTGGAGACCGTCGAGGGCGACTTCGAGCACTGCCACTACAGCCGGTTCGTCACCGCGGTCGGCGCCGACGGCAACCTCTACCCCTGCCCGCAGGTGCACCTCAACAGCCGCTACCTGATCGGCAACGTGCTGGAGGAGGGCTACCTGCAGGTGCTGGAGGGCGGCAAGCGGGCCGAGTGGGAGGCCTCCAACCCGAGCCGCACCGACCTGTGCAAGTCCTGCTTCTACCGCCCGCAGAACGAGCTGCTGGAGTGGCTGCGCCGCGGCCACGTCAACCTGGACCAGGCGCTCAGCTCCTACCAGACCGAGATCCCGAGGACGCTGCATGCGGACTTCGTCTGAGCCGGTGGACACCGCTCGGGCGGCGGACCGCTGGGCCCGGCTGACCGCGGCCCCGCCGCGGCCGCTGCCCGAGCGGGCCGAGGAGTTCGCGGCCTGGCGGCGGGGCGTGCGCGGCACGGTCCGCCGGCTGGCCGGCGCCGGGATCGACGGCTCCGGCCGCCCCGGCGCCGCCCGGCTGCTCTCCACCCGGGAGTCGGGCGGCCTGGTCCGCGAGGAGCACCTGCTGGACGGCGAGCTCCGGGTGGTGGCCGTGTACCCGGCCGGCACCGCCGAGCGCCTGCCCTCGGTGGTGGTCTGCCCCGGGCGCAACGGCGCCGTGGACCAGGTCACCGGCGCGGTGCCGCCCGACTTCCCGGACCGCAACGTCGCCGAGCAGTTCGCCCGGGCCGGCTTCCTGACCCTCACCCTGGACTACGGGTTCGACGGCGGCCTCGACCCGTCCTGGCTGCACGGCCGCGACGAGGCCGAGCTGCTCGCCCAGCTGCTCGCCCAGCAGGGCAGCCCGCTGCTCGGCGTGCTGGCGCGGGACGCGCTGCGCGCGCTGGACTGGCTGCCCGCGCACCCGAACGCGCTGCCCGGCCGCGCCGCGCTCTTCGGCCACAGCCTCGGCGGCGCCGTCGCGCTGCACGCGGCGCTGGCCGCCGACCGGCCGGTGCCGCTCTGCGCGGCCAGCCACCTGGGCAGCTACCGGGTGCTGGGCCGCGGCCACGGCGCCTCGGTGCTGCCCGGCATCGCGCGGCTGGCCGACCTGCCCGAGCTCTTCGCCGCCCTGGCCCCCGCGCCGCTGCAGCTGCAGTACGGGCTGGACGACCGGGCGCTGGAGCCGGCGGACTCGGCGGCGGCCGGCGAGACCGTCCGCGCCCTGTACCGGCTCGCGGGCGCGGACGGGCAGGCCGAGGTGCTGGCGCTGCCGATGGGCCACGGGACGGGCGTCGCCGAGGCGCTGGACTTCCTCAAGCGGGTGCTCCTCGCGCCCGCACCGCAGGAGGCCCCGGCCGGGCCGGCGGTGGCGCCGATCCGGGTCGGCTTCACCCGGGCGATGCGCGAGGAGATCGCCGTGGCGGTCGAGGAGACCCTCGACTCGGGCGTGCTCACCATCGGCCCGCTGGTCGCCCGCTTCGAGGCGGAGCTGGCCCCCTGGGCCGGCGGCCCGGCCGTCGCGGTGGACTCCGGCTCCAGCGCGCTGGAGATCGCGCTGCGCGACATCGGGGTGACCGGCCGGACCGTGCTCGTCCCGGTCAACACCTTCATCGCGACCGCCGCGGGGGCTCTGCGGGCCGGCGCCGAGGTGGACTTCGTCGACCTGGAGCCGGACGGGCTCGGGCTCTGCCCGGACTCGCTGCGCGAGCGGCTCGACCGGCACGGCGACGCCGTCGCCGCCGTGATCGCGATGCACACCGGCGGCCTCGTCTCGCCGCTGCTGCCCGAGGTGGTCGCCGAGTGCCACCGGCGCGGCATCCCGGTCGTCGAGGACGCCGCGCACGCCTTCGGCAGTGCGCTCGGCGACCGGCCGGCGGGCAGCATCGCGGACTACGGCACCTACTCCTTCTACCCGACCAAGGTGCTCACCACGGCCGAGGGCGGCGCGGTGACCGCCGCCGACCCGGCCCGGCTCGACGCCTTCCTGCGGCTGCGCGACCACGGCCGGGTCCGCCCGGGCGCGACCCTGCACGACAGCCTGGGGAGCAACTGGCGGCTCAGCGAGGTGCACGCCGCCGTGGGCCTGGCCCAGCTGCGGGTCTTCGCCGAGCGCACCGCGGCCCGGGCCCGGCTCGCGGCCCGCTACGACCGGGAGCTGGCGGGCCTGCCCGGCCTGCGGATCCAGCCCGTCCCGGCCGGGACCACGACCAGCTGGTACAAGTACCTCGTCCACCTGGGCGAGGGCGTGGACCGCGCGGAGCTCAAGGCCCGGCTGCGGGCGGAGCACGGCGTCGCGCTGGCCGGCGAGGTCTACGACCTGCTCCTCAGCGACCAGCCGTACTTCACCGCCGGGTTCGCCGGCCGGGAGTTCCCGCGGGCCCGGGAGTTCGCCGACCGGCACGCCTGCCTGCCGCTCTACCCCGAGCTGACGGCGGGTGAGCAGGACCGCGTCATCCGGGCGCTGCACGAGGTCCTCGGATGACCGCCGCCGCACCGCCCGCGACCGGCGGGGTGCTCCCGCTGTTCCGGCGCGGCGAGTGGGCCGTCTCGCGGGACCGGGCGGCCGCCGCCCCGGGCCTGCCGGCGGTCTCGCTGGCGCCCGAGGTGGTGATCCGCACCGACGCCCGGTGGCTGCGCGCCCGCAGCACCGCGCTGCCGGACCGGCAGCGCCGGATCGGCATCGTCCGGGCCGCCTGGCAGCGGTTCGCCACCGGCACGGTGCGGTGCGGCGTGCCCGGCCCGCAGGGCCCCGGCGAGTTCGCCGCGGCCCTGTGGGAGGGTGCCGGGCTGCCGGCCCCGCTGGTCGGGCGCTGGCTGGACCTGCTGACCGGCCTGCTGCCGGACGTCCTGCGGGAGCCGGACCGGCCCGCCCCGGCGGACGGCCCGCCGATCACCCTGGTCTCGCTGCCCGGCAACACCTTCACCTGCCTGGAGTCGGTGCTGCGGGCCGCCGTGGCCGGCGGCGCGCTCTGGGTCAGGCCCAGCACCCGGGAGCCGCACTCCGCGCTGCGGCTGGTCGCGGCGCTGCTGGAGGAGGGCTGGCCGCCCGAGCTGATCGGCTTCTACCCCACCGCCAGGCCGGCGCTGCACGCCCTGGTCCGGGTGACCGACCACCAGGTGCTCTACGGCGGGGCCGAACTGGCCGCCGAGTTCGGCGGGCTGCCGACCGCGGCGCTGCACGGACCGCTGCGGGTGCGCGCCGTGGTGGCGGCCGGGGCCGATCCCCAGCAGGCCGCGCACCGCCTGCTGGACCTGGTGGCCGCGGACGCGGGCCGGTTCTGCACCACCGTGCGCACCGTCTACTGCCTGGGCGACCCGGAGCCGGTCGCCACCCGGCTCGGCGCCCTGCTGGACGGGATCCCGCTGGCGCCCGCCGACCCGCTGCGCCCGCTGGCGGCGGTCCGCGACCCGGCCGAGGCGGCCCGGACCGCCGAGTACGTCGGGCGGCGGACCGGCTCGGCGGACCGCTGGTACACCCGCCGGCCGCTGCTGGACACGGCCGGCGGCTCGACCTACCTGGCCCCGGCCCTGCTCGGACCGGCGCCCGGCGGCGGGCCCCACCCGCTGCTCGGCTTCGAGCCCCCCTTCCCGTTCGCCACCGTCCTGCGGGCCACCCCCGACCAGGCCGCCGCCCTCGCCGGCGACAGCGGCATCACCCACCAGGTGGGCTCGCCCGAGCCCGTTGGGAGTCAGCGATGACCACGGCCGTCCCGGTCGAGGCGGGCCGGATGCACCGGGAGATGACCGAAGCCCTGCCGCAGTTGGCGCTGGGCCTCGACGAGTGGACCCGCCGGATGATGCGCTGGCACTTCTCCCCGGAGACCGGCTCGCCGTTCTGGCTCGACCAGCGCGACGGACTCGGCTTCGACCCGCTGGCCGAGGTCGGCGGCTTCGCCGACCTGCGCCGGTTCGGCGTCTTCGACAAGGAGCGGCTGCGCCGGGCCCGGGTGCGCGACCTGCTGCCGCGCGGCTTCGCGGACCGGCCGTTCCGGATCTTCGAGACCGGCGGGACCAGCGGCGCGCCCTGCCGGATCGTCAACGTCACCCGGCTGGAGAACGACGTGGCGATGTACGCGGCGATGCTGCGGGTGCGCGGCGTGGCCGGGGGCGACATCATCGCGATGACGCCCAGCGGCCCGCACGCCTACGGCCACTTCGTCGAGGGCCTGGCGGACAGCTGGCGCGGGGCGGTGGCCGCGATCGACTTCGACCCGCGCTGGGTGAAGGCGCGGATCGGCGCCGGCGGCACCGCCGAGGAGTACCTGGACCACCTGGTCGCCCAGACCCTGAGCCTGCTGGCCAGGCGGGAGGCGACCCTGCTCTTCACCACCACCAAGCTGCTGCTGGTGCTGGCCGCCGCCCTGGACGAGCCGCTGGCCTCGTACGGGATCCGCGCGGTCTGCACCGGCGGGACCTCCGGCACCGCCGAGGAGGAGCGCTTCCTGAAGGAGGAGTACCTCGGTGACGTGCAGTGGATCGACACCTACGGCAACACCCTGGTCGGGCACGCCCTGCAGGCCGATCCGCTGACCGCGGACGCGGTGCGCGCCCACCACCTGCCACCGCCCCACGGGGTGCTCCGGGTGGCCCGGGCCGACGACTGGACCGCCGACGTCGAGTACGGCGAGCGGGGCACGGTCGTCACCACCACGCTGCTGGAGGACCTCTTCGTCCCCAACCTGATCGAACGCGACAGCGCGCTCCGCACGGCCCCGCATCCCTGGTTCCCCTGGGACGGTGTCGCGGGCGTGCGGCCGGCGCCGACCGCGCAGACGGGCCGGCTGATCGAGGGAGTCTACTGAGCCGTGCCGACGGAAAGAACCATGCAACCAGTCGCCCACTGCAGTTCCAACGGCGTCGCCCTGGAACTGGACGCGTCCAACAGCGCCCCGATGACCGACAGCACCCCCCTGCTGGGGGAGCCGGACCGGCTGCGGGAGCGGTACGAGCAGGACGGCTACCTGCTGCTGCGCGCCGTGCTCGACCCGGCCCGGGTCTGGGCGGTCCGCGAGGCCTACTTCTCGCTCTTCCCGCGCGAGTACCTGAAGCCCGGCACCGGACCGGCCGCCGGCGTGTACTCCGGGCAGCCACCCGTCGGCCTGGCCCCCTACGGGACGGCCGGGCACCCCGCCCACGACTTCGTGCGCGGCGAGCAGTACCGGGCGTTCACCGCCGATCCGCGCCTGGCCGGGCTGGCCGCCGCGGTGCTGGGCGGGCCGGTCGAGCTGGTGCCGCGCAAGGTGCTGCGGCACTACGACGCGGCGGCCAAGAGCGCGGCCCGCGCCCACGTGGACCGCGCCTACCCCAGCGGGGCGGACGGCGCGCAGGTGACCGCCTGGGTCCCGCTCGGCGACTGCCCGCTGGAGACCGGCGGCGTGGTCTACCTGGAGGGCTCGCACCGGCTCGACCCGGGCCTGCTGGAGGGTGCCCGCGCCCTCACCGACCGCCCGCACGACGCCAGGCCGTTCAGCCACGACCTGTCCTGGACCGCGGAGACCCTGGGCGGGCGGTGGCTGTGGACCGACTTCCGGGCCGGCGACCTGGTCATGCACTCCCCGCACATGGTGCACGCCACCCTCGACACCACCACCGAGACCATGCGGCTCTCCACCGACCTGCGCTTCCAGACCGCGGGGGCC
Source organism: Kitasatospora sp. NPDC006697 (assembly GCF_042869935.1). Classification (NCBI taxonomy): domain Bacteria; kingdom Bacillati; phylum Actinomycetota; class Actinomycetes; order Kitasatosporales; family Streptomycetaceae; genus Kitasatospora; species Kitasatospora sp. NPDC006697. The sequence continues at coordinate 246,866 of NZ_JBIAGU010000003.1, read as the reverse complement.
GGGGTCAGCAGCGCCTGGCAGAAGCCGTGGTCCGCAGATGACGGGCAGTGAGATGACGACCAGTGAGATGACGGCCGGTACGGCGACGACCGGCGGGAGCACGGGCGGCATGCGGGCCGCCGAGCTGCTCGACCGGTTCCGGCTGACCGTGCACCGGGACCTCGAGGTGCCCGCCCCCGGTCCCGGCGAGGTGCTGGTCCGGGTCGGCGCCTGCACCGTATGCAACCGCAGCGACCTGGCCTACTACCACTACCTGGGCCTGCGCGAGCACTGCGCGGTGGGCTGCTTCGGGCACGAGGTGGCCGGCACGGTCGAGGCCGTCGGCGCCGGCGCCACCTCGGTCCCCGGCGAGCGGGTCTTCCTGCGGACGCCGATCACCACCGGCTTCGCGGACTTCGCGCTCGCCCGGCAGATCTCGGTCGGCCGGCTGCCCGACCACGTGCCGTTCGAGCAGGGCGCGATCCTGCAGCTGCTGCCGCTGGCGATCCACGCCACCCGGGGCGTGCGCCTCGGCGACCGGGTGGCCGTCATCGGACAGGGCCCGGTGGGCCTGATGACCCTCCAGGTGGTGCGCCGCCGCGGGGCCGCCGAGGTGGTGGCCGCGGACCTCGACCCCTGGCGGCTGGAGCGCTCGGCCGCCCTCGGGGCGGACCGCACGGTGCCGGTGCCGGCCGGCGGGGAGGCCGCCCGGGAGCTGCTCGGCGGCGGCTTCGACGTGGCGATCGACGCGGTGGGCACCCCGGAGACCGCCAACCTCTGCGTGGACCTGGTCCGGCAGAACGGCCTGGTGATCTTCCTCGGCACCCACCACGTGGACACCCGGGTCTCCTTCGACATGATCGCCTGGGAGAAGAAGGGCCTGCGGGTGCACATGGCCGCCGAGCCCACCGACCTCGCCCGGGCCGCCACCATGGCGACCGCCGAGCGGCTGGCCGGACAGGTGGAGCTGGCCCCGCTGCTCAGCGCCGCCTACCCGCTGGACCGGCTGCAGGACGCCATCGACCGGCTCGCCGCGAGCAGCCTGCTCACCCCGAGCGGGGAGCCGAGCCCGTACCCGGGCCCGCCGCGCGAGACGCTCAAGCTCGCGGTCGTGCCGTGATCCCGGCGGACGCCGGGCCCGGCGCGCTGCCGCGGCTGCGCTGGGGCGTGGCCGGCTACGGCGACGTGGTGCGCCGCCGCGCCGTCCCGGCGCTGCGCGGCCTCGGCCAGCAGGTCGACTGCGTCTGGGGCCGCGACGGCGCCCGGGCCCGGGCCACGGCCGACGGGTTCGGTGCCCGGCGCGGCACCGACGACTTCGCCGAGCTGCTCGCCGGGGTCGAGGCGGTCTACGTCGCGACGCCCGTCGCGGCCCACGTCCCGCTGCTGCTCGCGGCGGTCGCCGCGGGCCGGCACGTGCTGGTGGAGAAGCCGCTCGGCGGCGCACTCGGCTACGACCGGGCCGGGGTGCTGGCCGCGGCCGGCGCGCCGGTGGTGACCGCCGCCGCCTACTACCGCCGCTCGGACCCCGCGCTGCGGGCCGTGCGCGGCACCCTGCGGCACGGCCCCTACCGGGTCAGCTCCTGGTTCCGCGGCGCCTTCGCTCCGGGGCCGGCCGACCCGATGCACTGGCGGACCGTCGCACCGGTGGCCGGCGGCGGCGTGCTGGCCGACGCCGGCAGCCACCGGATCGACCTGCTCTGCTGGCTCTTCGGGCCGCCGAGCGCGGTGCGCGGCACCGTGCAGGACCCGTTCCCCGGCGGGGCGGAGCGGCGGGCCTCGGTGGAGCTGGGCTGGGCCGACGGGACCACCGCGCGGCTGCGCTGCGAGTGGTCCGGCCGGCCCGCGCGCGACCGGCTCGCCCTGGTCGGCGCGGAGCACTCGGTGCGGCTGCCCGCACTGGACGGCGGGCTGGTCGAGGAGCGGCGCCCGCGGCTGCGCCGGCGCCGGAGCTTCGCCCGGCACGCCAACCCGCTGACCCCGGTGCTGGGCGACTTCCTGGCCGCCGTCGCCGGACACGGGCGGCCCGGCTGCCCGCTGGCCGACGCGATGCTGGTGGACGACCTGATCGGACGGGTCCTCGGCGCGGCCGGGGCGGAGAGCGGGGGTGGCAACGGTGCACGGCCGGACGGTGGCTGACGGCGGACCGGACGCGCCGCGGGACGAACGCGTCGCGGACCTGGTCGACCGGGTGCGGCGGGTGCCGGACGGCCACCGCAGCTACACCGAGTCCGCCGAACGCGCCGTCGGCGTCTACCGGATCCCGCGCGACCTGCTCGACCGCTGCCTCGACCACGGCCTGCCGCACTCCGGCACCGGCCCCGAGCTGCGGTTCGACCGCAACGACGTCGACAACCTGGTGATCGGCCTCGGCGTCGCCTCGCCGCGGGTCAACGGGCTGCGGCGGATCGGCAACGCCTTCGCCGAGCTGGCCGCCGCCGGACCGGAGGAGCTCGTGCTGGAGGTCTCCGCGCGCTGCCCCGAGCCCGGCCACCCCGGCGGCTGCGAGTTCGCGCTCACCATGGCGGCCGGCCTGCCGGCCGGTGCGGCCGAGCGGGTCGGCGAGCAGCAGTACCGGATCGCGCTGACCCGCCCGGCCGTCCCGGTGCGGCGGGTGGAACTCCCCGAGCCCTGGCGGGCGGCGGTCGAGGGGCTGGCCGACGTCCGCTTCCACGTGCTGCCGGACGCGCTCTCCCACGACCTCGGCTTCCTGCGCGAGAGCCGGCTGGCCGACTGCCGGCTGGCCTCGCGCCACCTGGTCGCCGCCGTCCGGGCCGCGGGCGCGGCCGCCCGGCCGGCCACCGGCCTGATCCTGGTCAAGCCGTTCCCGCTCTACCACTGGTGGGTGGAGGCGCTGATCGGCGGCGAGCGGGTCGCGGTCGACCCGTTCTTCCTGCGGGTGCTGGCCGAGCTGGAGATCGTCGACGCCCGGGACTGGCCGCCGGACCGGGCGATGTCCGAGGTCTACTGGTTCACCCGCTCGCCCGGCGAGCAGGAGGCGGTCGCCTCGCTGACCGCGCACAACGGGGTCCGGGCGCGCGAGATGGCGATCCTGCGGTGACCGCGCCGGAACGGACCGCGGCCGGCTGGGACACCGGCTTCGAGGAACTGCTGCGCCGGGTGCTGCCCGGGACCGGCCCGCTGGCGCCGGACACCGATCTGATGGCGAGCGGGCTGGACTCGCTGCGGATCGTGGAACTGCTGGTCGGCCTGGAGGACCAGTACGAGATCGAGATCGACGACCACGTGCTCACCTTCGAGACGTTCGCCACCCCCGGGCGGCTGTGGAGCGTCGTGTCGGACGCCCGGCACGGCAGTGCCGGGGACGAGGGGAGCTAGTCGCATGACCCGTACCGTGCTGTCCTTCGGCCAGGAGCGGCTCTGGTGGCTCCAGCAGCTCGACCCGGCGGACACCGGCTACAACGTCCCGCTGGTGCTGGTCTTCCCCGGCGGGCTGGACCAGGAGCTGCTGGCCGGGGCGCTGGCCGCGCTGTCGGCGCGCCACGAGGTGCTGCGCACCGGCTACGCCGTGGACGGGGCCGGCCGGCCGTACGCGGTGGTGTCCGACGCGCACCGGATCCCGCTGGACCGGGTCGCCGCGGCCGGGGCCGACTGGCGCCCGGCCGCGGACGCGTTCGTCGCCCGGCCCTTCGACCTGGCCGGCCCGCCGCCGATCCGGGCCCGGGTGGTCCCGGCCGACGAGGGCGACGTGCTGGTGCTGGCCATGCACCACGTGATGGTGGACGGCGAGGCGGTGCGGGTGCTGCAGCGCGACCTGGTCGAGCTGTACCGCGCCGCGCTGGCCGGCCGGCCCGCCGGGCTGGCGCCGCTGCCGGCCCGGTACCGGGACCACGCGGCCGCCCAACGGGCCGTTCCGCAGGCCGAACTGGACCGCCGGCTCGACCACTGGCGCACCGAACTCGCCGGCCACCAGCGGCTGGAGCTCGCCACCGACCGGCCGCGCCGGCCCGGCCCGCGCGGCGCCGACTGCGTCACCGCGGTCTTCTCCGAGGCCCGCACCCGCGAGCTGCGGACCCGGGCGCTGCGCTACCGCAGCACCCTCTCCGGGGTGCTGACGGCCGCACTGGCCGTGGTGCTCTCCGCCTACTCCGGGCAGACCGACCTGCTCCTGGGCACCGTGCTGCGGGGCAGCCGGGGCCCGGAGTTCACCGACGTGGTCGGGTACTACTCGGCCACCGTCGCCGTGCGCCTCGACCTCACCGCCGCGACCACCGCGCGCGAGCTGTGCCGGCTGGCCAACGACCGGCTCCGGTTCGCCCGGGAGCACCAGGAGGTGCCGTTCGAGCAGGTCGTCGCGGCGCTGCAGCCGGTCCGCGAGCCGGACCGCGACCCGCTGTTCGAGGTGGTCACCGTGCACCACGGCGAGTGGACCTCGGCCGGCGGCGCGCAGGCGCTCTGCCGCCGGGAGGGGATCCGGGAGCGGGCGACCAGGTTCGCCCTGGAGCTCGACACCATCGTGGACGACGGCGTGCTCACCGCGAGCTTCGGCTACGACGCCCGGCTCTTCGACGCGGCGACGGTGCAGGCCATGGCGGACGCCTTCCGCCGGGTGCTGGACCACCTGGTGGAGCAGCCCGAGGCGCTGGTGCGCCGGCTGCCGGTGGCCGGCCCCGCCGCACCGGCCGCACCGGTGCGGCCCGGCCCGGCGCCGGGCGGCGCCCCGCTCCTGCCGGACGCCCTGGCCGCGCGCGCCGCCGAACGCCCCGGCGCCACCGCGCTGGTGGCCGAGGACGCGGTGCTCGGCTTCGGCGAGCTCGACGACCGGGTGAACCGGCTGGCCCGGGTGCTGGTCGCGGCCGGGGTCGGGCCGGAGCGCGCGGTGGCGGTGGCGCTGCCGCGCACCGCCGAATCGGTGGTGGCGCTCTTCGCGGTGCTGCGGGCCGGCGGCGTGCTGGTGCCGGTCGACCCGGAGGCGCCCCGGGAGCGCACGGCGCGGATCCTCGCCGACACCGACCCGGTGCTGCTGCTCGCCACCGCCGCCACCGCGGACCGGCTGCCCGAGCACGGGTGCCCGGCCCTGCTGCTGGACGCGCCCGCGGCCCGGGCGGCGCTCGCCGCGGCGGACGGCGGCCCGGTCGGCGACGCCGACCGGGCCGCGCCCCTGCTGCCCGACCACGCCGCCTACGTGATCCACACCTCCGGCTCCACCGGCCGGCCCAAGGGCGTGCTGGTCACCCACCGCAGTCTGGCCAACCTCCGGGCGCGGCACGCCGCCCGGCTCTTCGACCCGCACGCCGCCCGGCTGGGCCGGCCGCTGCGGGTGGCGATGACCGCCGCCACCACCTTCGACACCGCCTGGGAGGGCCCGCTCGCGCTGACGGCCGGCCACCAGCTGCACCTGGTCGGCGACCGGGTGCGGCGGGACGCCGAGGCCCTGGTCGGCCTGGTCCGCGCGGCCGGCATCGACTTCATGGACGTGACGCCGGGCTTCGCCGCGGCCCTGCTCGCCGCCGGGCTGCTCGACGGCACGCCCGCGCCCACCCTGCTGATGGTCGGCGGGGAGGCGCTGGACGCCGCCCTGTGGGCCGAACTCCGCGCGCACCCGGAGACGCTGAGCACCAACTACTACGGCCCCACCGAGTGCACCGTGGACGCGCTGGCGGCCCCGCTGGCGGACAGCGCGCAGCCGCTGATCGGGCGGCCGCTGGAGAACGTCCGCGGCTACGTGCTGGATCGCTGGCTGCGCCCGGTGCCCCCCGGGGCCGTCGGCGAACTCCACCTGGCGGGCGTGCAGTTGGCCCGCGGTTACGTCGGGCGGCCGGAGCTCACCGCGGAGCGCTTCACCGCCGACCCGTTCGGCCCGCCGGGCAGCCGGATGTACCGCACCGGCGACCTGGTCCGGCTCGGCCACGACGGCGCGCTGGCCTACCTGGGCCGCACCGACGAGCAGGTGAAGATCCGCGGCCACCGGATCGAGCCGGGCGAGGTGGCCGCGGCGGTCGGGCGCCACCCCGCGGTCGCCCGCGCCGTCGTGCTGGCCCGCGCGGACGGGCGGGGCGGCCGCCGGCTGGTCGCCTACGCGGTGCCGCGCGGTCCGGCCCCGCAGGAGGCCGAGCTGCGCGCCCACACCGCCCGGCTGCTGCCCCGCGCGATGGTGCCGGACGCCTTCGTGCTGCTCGCCGAGCTGCCCCTGACCGCGAACGGCAAGCTCGACCACCGGGCGCTGCCGGAGCCGGAGTTCGGCAGCGGCGCGGGCGGCCGGGCGGCGCGCTCGCCGCGGCAGGAGGTGCTGCGCGCGCTCTTCGCCGAGACCACCGCGGTCCCGCCGGACCGGGTCGGGATCGACGACGACTTCTTCGCCCTCGGCGGCCACTCGCTGCTGGCCACCCGGCTGCTCAGCCGGATCCGGGCGGCGCTCGGGGTCGGCCTGACGCTGCGCGACCTGTTCGAGAACCCCACCGTCCGGGGCCTGGCCGCGGTGGCCGAGACGGCCGCCGGCGGGCACCCCCCGCTGCTGCCCGGTCCGCGCACGGCGACCCTGCCGCTCTCGCCCGCCCAGCGCCGGCTCTGGTTCGTCGAGCAGGCCGAGGGCCCCTCGGACCGCTACCACATCCCCGCCGTCCACCGCCTGACCGGCGAACTCGACGTCCGGGCGCTGCGCGCCGCGCTCACCGACCTGGTCGAGCGGCACGAGCCGCTGCGCACCGTCTTCCCGGCGGCCGCCGGCGAGCCGCAGCAGCGGATCCTGGACCCGCGGCCGGTCGAGCTGCCGACCGTGGACACCGACGGCGCGGGCCTCGCCGCGCGGCTGGCCGACGTCATCCGGCACCCGTTCGCGCTCGAGCGCGAACTGCCGGTGCGCTTCGCGCTCTTCCGGCTGGCGCCGGACGAGCACGTGCTCGCCGTGGTGCTGCACCACATCGCCACCGACGGCTGGTCGATGGGCCCGCTCTGGGCCGATCTCGCCACGGCCTACGCCGCCCGCCGGACCGGCGCCGCTCCGGCCTGGCAGCCGCTGCCGGTGCGCTACGCCGACTACACCCGCTGGCAGGCCGGGCTGCTCGGGCGCGAGGACGATCCGGGGAGCCTGCTCAACCGTCAACTGGCGCGCTGGCGGGAGCGGTTGGCCGACCTGCCGGCGGAGAGCCTGCCGCCGGCCGACCGGCCCCGCCCGGCCGTTCCCTCGCTGGGCGCCGCGGCGGTCGCCTTCGGGACCGGCGCCGAGCTGCACGCCGGCGTCACCGCGCTGGCCGCGCTCACCTCCAGCAGCACCCTCATGGTGCTGCAGGCCGGTCTGGCCCTGCTGCTCTCCCGGCACGGCTGCGGCACCGACGTCGCCATCGGCGGTGTCGCCGCCGGGCGGCGCGACAGCGCGCTGGACGAGCTGGTCGGCTTCTTCGTCAACACCCAGGTGCTGCGCTACGACCTGTCCGGCGACCCCAGCGCGGTCGAACTGCTGGCCCGGGTGCGGGAGACCGGACTCGCCGCCCACGACGACCAGGACGTGCCCTTCGAGCGGATCGTGGAGGCGGTCAACCCGCCCCGGGCGCTCTCCCGGCACCCGCTGTTCCAGGTGATGCTGCTGCTCCAGGCCGACGGGGACGACCTCGCGCTGCCCGGCCTGGCGGTGGCGCCGCACCCGCTCGACGGCGCGGCGGCCAAGTTCGACCTCACCTTCACCTTCCGCGAGCGGCGCGGCCCCGGTGGGGCGCCGGCCGGTCTCGACTGCTGGCTGGAGTACTCCACCGACCTCTTCGACCGCGGGACGGCGGTCGAGCTGGGCGAGCGCTACCTGCGGCTGCTGGCGGCGCTGGCCGCCGACCCGCAGGCGCCGGTCTCCGCGGCCGGGCTCCTCTCGGCCGCCGAACGCCGGCTGCTGCTCGAGGAGTTCAACGACACCCCGGCGCATCCGGCCGAGCCGGCCGCGAACGTCCCGGATCAGTTCGCCCACTGGGCCCGCAGCACCCCGCTGGCGGTCGCCGTGCAGGACGGCGGACGGGCCGTCAGCTACCGGGAACTCGACGCCTGGTCCGACCGGTTGGCCGCCGAGCTGGTCGACCGCGGGGTCCGGCCGGAGGACCGGGTGGCGCTGCTCTGCGACCGGTCCGCGGCGCTGATCGCCGCGATGCTCGCGGTACTCAAGGCCGGTGCCGGCTACCTCCCGCTGCACCTCAGCGATCCGCCCGCCCGGCACCGGCGGGTGCTGCGGGACGCCGGTGCGGTGCTGGTGCTGACCGACGCCGCCTGGTCCGGGCGGGCCGGCGAGCTCGGGCCGCCCTGCCTGGCCGTCGCGCCGGCGCCGCAGACCGCCGGCGACGACCGCCGGCCCCGCGCCGCCGGGCACCCGGACGCGCTGGCCTACACGATCTTCACCTCCGGCTCCACCGGCGTGCCCAAGGGCGTGGCCGTCACCCACCGCGACATCCTGGCCTTCGTCCGCGACCACCGCTGGGCGGGCGGCGCGCACCGGCGGGTGCTGGTGCACTCCCCCACCGCCTTCGACCTGTCCACCTACGAGGTCTGGGTGCCGCTGCTGCGCGGCGGCACCGCCGTGGTCGCGCCGCCCGGCGACCTGGACGTGGCCGCCCTCGGCCGGCTCATCGCCGCCGGCGGGGTGACGGCGCTCTGGCTCACCTCCGGGCTGTTCCAGCTGGTGGCCGAGCTCGACCCGGGCTGCCTGGCCGGGGTCACCGAGGTGTGGGCGGGCGGCGACGTGGTGCCGGCCGCGGCGGTGCGCCGGGTGCTGGCGGCCTGCCCCGGCCTGGTGGTCGCCAACGGCTACGGACCGACCGAGGCCACCACCTTCGCCACCAGCGCCCGGGCCGGCTCGGCGGACCCGCCGGGCAGCACCTTCCCGATCGGCCGGCCGCTGGACGGCATGCGGCTGTACGTGCTGGACGAGCGGCTGCGGCCGGTGCCGCCCGGGGTGGTCGGCGAGCTGTACCTGGCCGGCGCGGGCGTGGCCCGCGGCTACCTGGGCCGCCCCGACCTGACCGCCGAGCGGTTCACCGCCTGCCCGTTCGGGCCGCCGGGCGGCCGGATGTACCGCACCGGCGACCTGGTGCGGTGGCGCCGGGACGGGCAGCTGGACTTCGTCGGGCGGACCGACGGCCAGGTGAAGCTGCGCGGCTTCCGGATCGAGCTCGACGAGGTCGGCGACGCGCTCGCGGCCCTGGACGGGGTGGCCCAGGTGGTCGCCGTGGTCCGCGAGGCGGGCGCCGCGGGACCGCAGCTGGTCGGCTACCTGGTGCCGGCCGCCGGGCACACCCTCGATCCCGCCGCGCTGCGCGCGCGGCTCTCCGCCGTGCTGCCCGGCTACATGGTGCCCGCCGTGCTGGTGCCGCTCGACCGGCTCCCGCTGACCGCCAACGGCAAGGTGGACCGCGCGGCGCTGCCCGCGCCCGGCGCCGCCGCGGCCGGTCCGGTCGCGGGTCCGGCGCCGGCCGACCCCGCCCGGCGCCGGCTGCGCGAGCTGTTCGCCGAGGTCACCGGGGTCGGCGCGGAGCTGATCGGGGTGGACGACGACTTCTTCGGGCTCGGCGGCCACTCGCTCTCGGCGATCCGGCTGGCCGCCCGGATCGCCGCGGCCTTCGGCGTGGACGTCTCCGCCCGGGACGTCTTCGAGGGGCGCACGGTGGCCGGACTGGCCGCGGTCGTCGCCGGCGCCGCCCGCACCCGGCCCGCGCTCACCGTCCGCGAACGCCCCGCCGCGCTGCCGCTCTCGCCCGCGCAGCGCCGGCTCTGGCTGCTGCACCGGCTGCCGGGCCCGCCCGGGGCCTACAACGTGCCGCTCGCCCGGCGCCTGCGCGGGCGCCCGGACCGGGCCGCGCTGGCCGCCGCGCTCGACGCGGTGGTGGCCCGGCACGAGGTCCTGCGCACCGTCTACCCGGCGACGGCCGGCGAGCCGGTGCAGCTGGTGCTGGACCCGCCCGCCGCCGGCTCGCTGCTGCGCTGCGCCGCGGCCGCGCCGCAGGCCCTGGACGGCCTGCTCACCGAGGAGGCCTCCGAGCCCTTCGACCTCGGGGCGCGGCCGCCGCTGCGGGCGGTGCTCTTCTCGCTGGGCGAGGACGAGCACGTGCTGCTGGTGACCGTCCACCACATCGCGATCGACGGCTTCGCGATCGGCGCTTTCTGGCGCGAGCTCGCCGGGGCCTACCGGCGGATCCGGCTCGGCGAGCCGGACCCGCGCCCGCCGCTCCCGGTCCAGTACGCGGACTACGCGCTCTGGCAGGCCGAGCTGGCCGCGGGCGAGCACACCCCGGAGGGGCTGCTGGCCGGGCAGGCGCGGTACTGGCGGGACACCCTCGCCGGCCTGCCGGAGCTGCGGCTGCCCGTGCGCACCGACGCCCGCGACCTCGCCGATCCGGGCGGGGAGGGCTTCGCGCTGACCGTCCCGGACAAGGTCGCCGACCGGCTGCAACGGCTGGCCCGGGAGAGCGGCACCAGCCTCTACACGGTGGTCCAGGCCGGGGTGGCACTGCTGATGGCGCGGCTCGGGGCCGGCACGGACGTCCCGCTCGGCACCGTGGTGTCCGGCCGCACCGACGAGGCCCTGGAGGAGCTGATCGGCTTCTTCGTCAACACCCTGGTGCTGCGGATCGACGCCGGCGGCGACCCGACCTTCCACGAGCTGCTGGAACGGACCCGCGGCACGGTGCTGGGCGCGCTGGCCCACCAGGACCTGCCCTTCGAGCGGGTGGTGGAGCTGCTGCGGCCGGACCGGGCCGCCGGGCGCAACCCGCTGTTCGCCGTGATGTCCTCGTACGCGACCGCGGAGCCGGAGGGGCCCGCGCCGTTCGGCGACCTGACGGCCACCGCCCTCGAGGTCGGCTTCGACGCGACCAAGTTCGACCTGCTGCTGGAGTTCACCGAGACCCGGCAGGCCGACGGCTCGACCGGGCTCGGCCTGCGGCTCGGCTACCGCCGGGCGCTGTTCGACCGGAGCACCGCCGAGGCGCTGGCCCGGATGCTGCTGGTGCTGCTCGACCGGGCCTCGGCCGAGCCGGACCGGCCGATCGGCGAACTGGAGGCGCTCGGCCCCGAGGACCGCGACCGGGAACTGCGGGAACTGTCCGGCGGCGAGCCGGCGGCCGGACCCGCCACCCTGGCGCAGCTCTTCGCCGCCTGCGCCGGGCGCGACCCGGCGGCCGCGGCGGTGGTCCGCGGAACCACGGTGCTCGGCTTCGGACGGGTCGAGCGGTGGGCGGCCGGGCTCGCCGCCCGGCTGCTGGCGCTCGGGGTCGGCCCGCAGGACGTGGTCGCGGTCGCACTGCCGCGCTCGGTGGAGCTGGTGGTCGCGGTGCTCGCGATCTCCCGGATCGGCGCCGTCCACCTGCCGGTCGACCCCGGCTACCCGGCGGACCGGATCGGGTACCTGCTGGCGGACGCCGCACCGGTGCTGGTCCTCACCACCGCGGGGACGGCGCTGCCGGAGACCGGCGCCGAGCGGCTGCTGCTCGGACCGGAGCCGGACCCGGAGCCCGGGCCACCCGCCGCGCTGCCCGCGGTGCGCCCGATGCCGCCGGAGTCCGCCGCCTACCTCATCTACACCTCGGGCTCCACCGGGCGCCCCAAGGGCGTGCGGGTGCCCCAGCGGGGCCTGGCCGCGCTGGCCGCCACCATGGCCGAGCGGTTCGGCATCACGGCCGGCTCCCGGGTGCTGATGCTCGCCTCCCCTGGCTTCGACGCCTCGGTGATGGAACTGCTGATGGCCTGGAGCCGCGGCGCCGCCCTGGTCGTCCCGGAGCCGGCCGGACCGGACCGGCTCCCCTCCGGGGTGCTGGCCGGACCGGAGCTGGCCGAGCTGATCACCCGTCAGGCGGTCAGCCACGCGCTGGTCCCGCCGGCCGTGCTGGCCACCGTGCCGGTGCTGCCCGCCGGGGTGCTGGAGTGCCTGGTGGTCGGGGCCGAGGCCTGCGCGCCCGAGCTGGTCGCAGCCTGGGCGCCGGGCCGGCGGATGGTCAACGCCTACGGGCCCACCGAGAGCACCATCGCCGCGACGGTCAGCGACCCGCTGGAGCCCGGCGGCCCGCCGCCGATCGGCCGCCCGGTCGCCGGAACCCGGGTGCTGCTGCTGGACCACCGGCTGCGGCCGGTGCCCCCCGGCGTGCCGGGCGACCTCTACCTGGCCGGCCACGGCCTGGCGCTCGGCTATCCGGGCCGGGCCGGGCTGACCGCCGGGCGGTTCACCGCCTCGCCGTTCGGGCCGCCGGGCAGCCGGATGTACCACACCGGCGACCGCGCCCGCCGCGGCCCGGACGGGCAGCTGGTCTTCCTCGGCCGCTCGGACGACCAGCTGAAGGTGCGCGGGGTGCGGATCGAGCCCGGCGAGGTGGAGGCGGCGCTGCGGGCGCTGCCCGGCGTGGCCGGGGCCGCCGTGGCCGTGCGCGGGCTCGCGGGCGGCCCCCGGCTGCTCGGCTACGTGACGGCCGAGCCCGGTGCGGCCCCCGAGCCGGCCGAGCTGCGCCGCCGCCTGGCCGCGACGCTGCCGGCCGCGCTGGTGCCCGCCGTCGTCACGGTGCTGGACCGGATCCCGGTGACGGCGCACGGCAAGGTGGACCGGGCGGCCCTGCCGGTGCCGCCCGGGCAGCCGCCCGCCGCCGCGGCCGGCGAGCCGCGCACCCCGCGCGAGCAGGTGGTGGGCGAGGTCTTCGCCGAGGTGCTGGGCACCGGACCGGTCGGCGTCGGGGACGGCTTCTTCGAGCTCGGCGGCCACTCGCTGCTCGCGGTCCGGCTGCTCGACCGGCTGCACGAGGCGACCGGCGTGCGGCTCGGGCTGGAGCAGGTGTTCCGGACGCCCGACGTCGCCGGCCTGGCCGCCGCGCTGGACGGCGACGGCGGGCAGGACCCGTACGACGGCCTGCTGCCGATCCGGGTGGGCGGCCGGCGGCCGGCGCTGTTCTGCGTCCACCCGGTCAACGGGCTGGGCTGGTGCTACGCGGGCCTGGCCGGGCTGCTGCCGCCGGGCACGCCGGTGTACGCGCTGCAGGCGCTGCCCGGCCCGGACGGCGGCCCGCTGCCGGGCAGCGTCTGGGAGCTGGCCGCGGCGCACCTCGAGCGGATCCGCGCCGTCCAGCCGAGCGGGCCCTACCGGCTGGTGGGCTGGTCCTTCGGCGGCAACGTCGCGCACGCGATGGCCGTCCTGCTGCAGCGGGCCGGCGAGCGGGTCGACCTGCTGGCGCTGCTGGACAGCCGGCTGTACGGCGGCGGCCCGGCCGAGCCGGCCGAGGAGGACGTCCTGACCGCCCGGCTGCACCTGGAGTACGGCGCGCTGCGCCGGCTCGGGCCGGACCTGCTCGAGCGGCTCGACCAGGTGACCCGCCACCACCTGCGGCTGGCCGCCGGGTTCACCCCCGGCACCTTCCGCGGCGACGTGCTGCACGTGCTCGCCGAGCACCCGGAGGACCCGGCCGAGGCCGGCCCGGCCGCCTGGCGTCCGGCGGTGGACGGGCGGCTCCACCAGCACCGGCTCGCGGCCGGGCACTACGACCTGATGCAGCCCGAGCCGCTGCGGGCGATCGCGGCCCTGCTCGGCGACTGGATCGCCACACCGGTGACGGAGGAGCGGGGAGACCGAGGATGACGAACACGCCTGCGATGGTCGAGGTGAGGGACCTGCGCCGTACCTTCCCGCGCGCCGGGGAGGGTCCGCGGGTGGCGCTGGCGGGGCTCGACCTCGCCGTCCCGGAGGGCGAGGTCCACGGACTGCTCGGGCCGAACGGCGCGGGCAAGACCACGCTCTGCCGGATCCTCTCCACCGTGCTGCTGCCGACCTCGGGGACGGCCCGGGTGGCGGGGCTGGACGTGGTGGCGGACACCGCGGGGGTGCGCCGGACCGTGGGCATCGTCTTCGGCGGCGAGCGCGGCCTCTACAACCGCCTGACGGCCCGGCAGAACCTGCTCTACTGGTCCTCGCTCTTCCACCTGCGCGGCAGCGTGGCCAAGCCCAGGGTGCAGCGCCTGCTGGAGCGCACCGGGCTGGCGGACCGCGCGGACGAGCGGGTCGAGACCTTCTCGCGCGGCATGAAGCAGCGCCTGCACCTGGCCCGCGGCCTGGTCAACGACCCGCGGGTGGTGATCCTGGACGAGCCGACGGTCGGCATGGACCCGGTGGCCGCCCACGAGTTCCGGGCACTGGTCGGCGAGTTGCGCGCGGACGGCCGCACCCTGCTGCTGACCACCCACGACATGGCGGAGGCCGAGGCGGTCTGCGACCGGGTCTCGCTGGTGGACGGCGGCCGGCTGCTCGGCACCGAGCAGCCCTCGACCATCGGCCGCTGGATGGCGGCCCACGAGCGGATCACCGCCGCCGAGGTGCCGGCCGCGGTCGCGGCGGGGGTGCGCGGACTGCCCGGGGTCGGCGCCGTGACGCACGGCCCGGACGGCCGGCTGGTGGTGGAGACCGACGCCGAGGGCGCGGCCGCGGTCGTGCTGCGCCACCTGCTGGACCAGGGCGTCACCTCGCTCTCCACCGGCCGGCCGAGCCTGGAGGACGTCTACCTCTCGGTGATCGGCAAGCGGGGGCTGACGGTCCGGTGATCCGCGTCCTCCTGGCCGGCGCACGGCTGCAGTTCCTGCACATGCGGACCTCGCTGGACGACCTGATGGTCCTGGTGACGCTGCCGCTGTTCACGGTCGCCTTCCTGGCGATCTTCGTCGAGGGCGGCCGCCGGGACCTCGCCGCCTACGCCGTGGTCGGCACCTCGGTGATGGCGGTGTGGAGCTCGGCGGTCTTCGTGTCGGGCGAGATCATCGACCTGGAGCGGGAACGGGCCACCCTGGAGGCGACCTCCACCACGCCGGCCCCGCTGGCGCTGCTGGTGGCCGGCCGGGTCGCGGTGGTGGCCTCGATCAGCCTGCTCGGCGTGCCCGAGAGCATGCTGGTCGCCCGGGTCGCCTTCGACGTCCCCGTCGACGTGCCGCACCCCTGGCTCTTCCTGGCCGCGCTGGCGGCCACCGCGCTCGCCGTCGTCGGCACCTCGACGGTGATCACCGCGCTCTTCGTGCTCGGCAGGTCCGTGCTGACCTTCCAGAACGCGATGACCTACCCCTTCTACATCCTCAGCGGCGCCGTGGTGCCGGTCTCGCTGCTGCCGGACTGGATCCGCCCGCTGAGCCGGGCCTACTTCCTCTCCTGGTCCTCGGACCTGCTGAGGTCCGCCATGCTGCCGGCGCCGGTCCGCGGGGCCGCCACCGGCCTGGCGATGGTGCTGCTGCTGGGCCTGGCCGCCTTCGCCGCCGGGCTGTGGCTGGTCGGCCGGGTGGTCCGCCGACTGCGAGTGCTGGGGACGATGAGCTACTCATGATCAGGAACAACCTCCGCATCCTGCGCTACGCCGTGCTGGTCGCCCTCGCCGACCTGCGGGCCGTGCACACCTGGCGCACCTGGGCCTTCGCCTGGCTGCTCCGGCTGCTCTGCCAGGTCTCGATGTTCGCCCTGATCGGGCGGGTGGTCGGGGCGGACCGCACGGCCTACCTGCTGGTGGGCAACTCGGTCTTCGTCGCCGTCACCAGCGTGATGCTGGCCTGCGCCACCACCGCCTCGGAGCGGATGGCCGGCACCGTGCCGCTGCTCGTCGCGGCGCCGGGCCGGCTCTTCACGGTCTTCCTGGGCCGCAGCGTCCAGTGGCTGCTCGACGGGATGGTGTGCAGCACCATCTCGCTCTTCGCGCTGGCGCCGGCCTTCGGGGTGCGGCTGCCGATGCCGGCCGCGCTGCTGGCGGTGCCGGCGATCGCGGTCACCGCGGTCGCGGTCTACTGCTTCGCGCTGGCGCTCGGCGGCCTGGCGCTGCGGATCGTGCACCTGCGCAGCCTGGTCGGCAACCTCGGCGCGCTCGGCCTGATGGTGCTGACGGGGGCGCAGGTGCCGGTCGGCTTCTGGCCCGCGCCGCTGCGCGAACTCGCCCAGGTGCTGCCGCTGACCCACGGCCTGCGGGCGGTCCGCGGCCTGGTCGCGGGCGGCGCGGTGGCCCCCGCGGTCGGCCAGGTGCTGGTCGAGGCGGTGGTGGCCTGCCTCTGGCTGGCCGTCGGCGCCGGGGTCTTCCACTGGTTCGGCGAGGGCGGCCGCCGCAGCGGCTCGATCGGCTTCGAGGGCTGATCCGGCCCCGGCCCGCCCGCGCGGCGCCGGAACGCGGCGGACCCCCTGGTCCGGGATCGGCTCCCGGACCAGGGGGTCCGTCGGGTGCGGGGCGGCCGGGCTCAGCCCGTGCGGCCGATCAGCGCCTCGGCGGCGGCGACGCCGGAGGCGGTGGTGGCGCCGTGGGTGGCGATGTGGACGGCGCCGGGGGTCTCCTCGCCCGGCAGGCCCATCTCCACCACGACGGTGTCCGGGCGGGCCCGCAGCAGGGTGGCGAGCGCGGAGCTCATCCACTCGTAGCGCGAGGCGTCGCGGACCACCGCGACCAGCGGGCGGCCGGCGGCCGGCTTCAGCGCCAGCTCCTCCAGGACGCCGTTGCCGCCGTCCAGCTGCTCGGGGTGGACCCGGGCGAAGGTGGTGCCGGGCACCCGCTCGCGCAGCGGCGCGGCGACGCCCCAGGGGGTCTCGTTGCCGATCGCCAGGTTGGTGGCCGGCACCAGCTCGACCACGTGCGGGGCGCCGGTGATGGGCAGCGACTCGGCGACCGAGCCGTTCAGCCGGATCGCCCGGCGCGCGGCCTGGAAGCCGATGTCGCCGCGGATCTCCTGGCGCGGCACGCTGCGGCCCAGGGCGGCGGACCAGCCGGCGAAGGCGCGCACCCGCTCGCTGGCGTCGCGCAGCCGCTCCTCGGACAGCTCGCCCGAGGCGAGGGCGTCCAGCAGCGCGCCCGAGAGCAGCTCCACCGTGCCCTGGTCGGCGCGCTCGCCGCCGACGCAGACCGCGTCCACACCCGCGACGATCGCACCGACGGTGGCGCCGTCGATGCCGTAGCGGTCGGTGACGGCGCCCATCTCGATGCCGTCGGTGACCACCAGGCCGTCGAAGCCGAGCTCACCGCGCAGCAGGTCGTGGATGATCGGGCGGCTCATGGTCGCCGGGTACTGCTTGTCGTAGGCCGGCACCAGCAGGTGGCCGCTCATCACCACCCGCACGCCCTCGGCCAGCGCGGCGCGGAACGGCGGCAGCGCGGTGGCGGCGATCTCCTCCAGGTCGGCGTCGTAGCTGGGCAGGCCGTGGTGCGAGTCGACGGCGGTGTCGCCGTGGCCCGGGAAGTGCTTGGCGCAGGCGGCCACGCCGGCGGACTGCAGGCCGCGGATCCAGGCGGCGGTGTGCCGGGCGACCAGGTCGGTGGTGGTGCCGAAGGAGCGCAGGCCGATGACGGGGTTGCGCGGGTTGGAGTTGACGTCGGCGCTGGGCGCGTAGTCGAGGCTGACTCCGGCGGCGTGCAGCTCGCTGCCGATGTCCCGGGCCACCGCCTCGGTGAGCTCCACGTCGTCGACCGTGCCGAGGGCGAAGTTGCCCGGGCGGGTGGAGCCGGTCCACGCCTCCAGCCGGGTGACGTCGCCCGCCTCCTCGTCGATCGCGATGATCAGCTCGGGGTTCTCCGCACGCAGTTGGGCCGACAGCCGAGCCACCTGCTCCGGCGCGGCGATGTTCCGGGAGAACAGCACCACCGAGGACAGGCCGTCGCCGATGGCCCGCAGGAGCCAGTCCGGGGCCTCGACGCCCACGAAGCCCGGCTGGAGGACGGAGAGCGCGAGGCGCCGGAGCTCGGGGTCGGTCTGGGCATGCCTGCTGGAGATCATCGACTGGGCCTTCCGAAATAGTGCCGTCTGCGTCGATAGCACCGTGCACATTGGTACGGACCAATGGATATTGGCGTAGACCACTGGACAGTGTCAAGGGTGCTGACAACCGTGAAAACAGCCTCCGGACAGGTCAGTTCGGTCGGGTTGACGGCCGCCGGAGGCCGTGCCAGTCTGCGCAACCGACCCCGAACCGACACGAGAGTGGGTGCACCATAGCCAGCGGAGGATCGGCGGCGCCGACGGAGGACGAGACGCTCGGCACCGCACCGCCCGGGCCCGGAGGCGGACTGTTCGACCCGCGGTGGCGCCCGGTCACCCTGGCGGTCGCGCTGAGCTTCGCCGTGGTCGCCTTCGCGGAGCTGGCGCTCAGCACGGCGATGCCGGTCGCCGTCCAGTCGCTGCACGGCCTGCGCGGTTACGCCGCGGTCTTCGGCTGCTTCATGGCGGCCGGCCTGATCGGCACCATCAGCGCGGGCCGGCTGTGCGACGCCGGTCGCCTCCGGGCCACCGCGCTGGGGGGCCTGGCCTGCTTCGCGCTCGGCGCGCTGGCCTGCGGCACCGCCCTCGGGATGGGCCAGCTGGTGCTGGGCCGGGCGCTCCAGGGCCTCGGCGGCGGCGCGCTGACCGTCTCGCTCTACGTGGTGGTGGCCCGCAGCTATCCGGACTCGATCCGCCCCCGGGTGTTCTCCATGATCACCTCGTGCTGGGTGCTGCCCTCGCTGGTCGGCCCGTTCGCCGCCGGGGCGGTGACCGACCGGTTCTCCTGGCGGTGGGTCTTCTTCGGGATCTCCGCGGCGGCCGCGCTCGGCGCCCTGCCGCTCCACCTGGCCACCGCCCGCACCGGCCCGCTCCCCGCGGCCGCCGAGGACGGCGGCCACAGCGCGGGCGGCGAGGACGGCGCGGACGGCGCGGACGGCGCGGCGCGGCGCGCCGGGCTGCCGCTGGCCGTCACCGCCGCGGCCGGCGCCGGGCTGGTCCAGTACGCGGAGGCGGGCGGCGGCTCGGCGCTCGCCTGGGCCGCGGCCGGCGCCGGACTGCTGCTGCTGGTCGTCGGCGTCCCGCGGCTGCTGCCGCGCGGCACGCTGCGCGCGGCCGCCGGGGTCCCGGCCCTGGTGCTGCTGCGCGGGGTGGCGGCGGCGGCCTTCTTCACCGTCGAGTCCTTCGTGCCGCTGATGCTGGTGGACCGCCATCACCTCTCGCCGACCCTCGCCGGGTTCTCGCTCACCGGCGCGGCGCTGAGCTGGACGGCGGCCTCCTGGTACCAGGGCCGCCGGCACGGCGACCGCGAGCGGCTGATCCGCTCCGGCGCCGCGGTGCACGCGCTCGGCACCGCGGTGGCACTGGCGGCGGCCTTCGGCCCGGTGCCGGCCTGGGCGGCGCCGCTGGCCCTGGTGGTCTCCGGCTTCGGCATGGGCCTGCTGCTGCCCAGCGTCGGGGTACTGATCATGGAGCTCTCGCCGGCCGCCGAGCAGGGCGCCAACTCGGCCTCCCTGGAGCTCTCCGACAACCTCTGCAGCGTGCTGCTGGTCGGCCTCTCCGGCACCCTGCTGCACGTCCCGGCGGGCGGCTCCGCCCCGGGCAGCTCCGCCTTCGTCCTGGTCTTCGTGCCGCCGCTGGCCACCGCGCTGGCCGCGCTGGCCCTGTCCGGCCGCCCGCTGCGCGGCCCGGTCCGGGGCGCGCGGCGGGCGGCGGAGCTCAGCGGGTGAACCTGGCGGGATCGCCGTAGCCCTGCTCGGCCGTCCAGCTCAGCGGCTCCAGATGGGCGTTGAACGGCACGCCGTCGCGGGTCATGGCCGGGCGGGGGTGGTTCAGGTGGAGCAGCTCGTCCTCGAACCGGGCCACCCCGGCCGCCCGGTCCAGCCGCGCGACCACGTCGTCGTCCTCGCCGCCCCAGCCCTCGTAGCGCTCGTCGAAACCGCCGACGGCGTGGAACACCTCGGAGCGGACCCAGACGCAGCCGCCCGGCGGCTCCCGCAGCAGCAGGCCGCGCAGCAGCGACCCGGGCACCTCGGCCGCCCCGGCGCGGGTGCGCCGGGCGATCGCCCGCCGGGTCGACGGCTCGTCCAGCGAGAGCGACCAGCGGAACGGCAGGTGGGCGCCGTGGCCGCCCTCGCGCAGCCGCCGCAGGTTCCGCTCGACGAAGCGGCGGTCCACCAGGATGTCCGCGTCCAGCACGCAGACCACCGGCGCCGGCCGCGCGGTGGCGGCCACGCCGACGTTGACCGCCCAGGACTTGTTGAACAGCCCGTCCTTGTGGGCGAAGAGGTACTCGTCGACCAGCGAGTCCAGCAGCTCGCGCGAGCGCGGCACGGCGTCGCCCTCGACCACCGTCACGTGCACGGCGGCCCCGCCCTCCTGGTCGGCCAGCGCCCGCAGGCAGGCCAGCAGGTTGCGGGTGCGCAGGCCGTGCTCGCGGTCCCGGAACGGGATCACCACCTGCACCTCGGGAGCGGGCGCCGCGGCGGCCTCCTCGACCGCGTCGCCGAGGTGGTAGTCGATCCAGATCCGCCCGTCGGCCTCGGCCACCGCCTCGCGCAGCGCCGGCACCCGCTGCGGCGCCGACTCCAGCGCCGCCAGCAGCCGGTGGCGCAGCGCGAACTGCCGGGCCGCCTCGGTCGGCGCGGCGACCAGCTCCCGGTAGGCGTCCTGCGCCGCCGGGCCGGCCCCGGCCACCAGCTCGGCCACCAGCCGGTCCGCCTCGCGGTACGACTTCTCGCTCAACTCCCAGTAGTCGGCCGCGATCTGCGGCACGGCGGGGTCGTGGGCGAGCACCACGTAGGCGGCGAGCCTCGCGGCCAGCGCGGCGTCGGCCGCGGCGGCCTCGGTCCGGGAATCGATCACTTGGTCAAACCACCCATCGCTTCTGGTCCGTGGGGCGCCACGTGCTCGCAGGCCCCGATCAGCGCGCCCCAGGCCTCCAGCAGGAGCAGGAAGTCCGCCATGTCGGCGCGCGCCTCGTCGAGCAGTTCCCCGGCCCGGCCGGCCACCAGGTCGGCGACCGCGGCGTACCGCCCGCCGAGCTCGCGGTAGCCGCGGTCGAGCACCTCCAGCCGGAACCGGTTCTCCCCCGGGTCGAGCGCCAGGCTCTCCCGGACGATGCCGGCCACCAGCTCGGGCCGCACCCGGTGCCCCTCGTCCAGCAGCTCCGCGCCGGACCGCGCCATCCGGCCCCGGATGTGGTTGAGGTGCAGCATCGACAGCAGGAACTTGACGAAGCGCAGCTGGTAGGCGAGGAAGCCGGCGTCGGTCCGGCGCTCGGGGGTGTAGTAGTTGAGGATGTGCCGGTTGTGCACCGCGCCGGGCAGCCCGGCGTCGTGGACCAGGTGGATCAGGAAGTAGTCGCTGCCGATCGTGTCCAGCGCCGGCGGCAGCGGCACCCGCTGGTAGACGGCGGCGTCCAGCGCGATGTTGCACATCTCCACGGCGTAGGCGTCGAAGGTGCCCAGGGTGCTGCGGTCGCCGGTGAACGGCGCGCTGCCGGCCCCGGTGAAGCACCGGCTGACCAGCCAGCGCCGGCGCACGCTGTCCAGCTCGCCGGAGGCCCACAGGCTCACCACGTCCTGGTAGACCTCCGGGGAGAGCTCGCGGATCTCGGCCACGTCCACCGACATCTCGCCGATGAAGGATCCGCCGACCAGCGACACCGGCCGCAGCGCCAGCGCCGGGTCGAGCACCGTCCTGGTGGCCAGCGGCGCCACCTCGCCGGCCGGGCGGCCGAGCAGCTCCAGCTCGTGCTTGAGCGGGTGCACGGTCTCGCCGTCGACCACCTGGTAGTGGCTGTCGGAGTCCCGCCGGTGCAGCGAGGAGCAGCCGAGCGCGGCGGCGACCAGGAAGGCGCGGTTGGTGCAGGCGCCGTAGGAGACGCCGTCCGGGAGCATCAGCTCCAGCAGCCGGCCGGCCCCGGCGGCGCCGGAGCGCTCGATCACCGCGGCCAGGAAGCGGCGCTGAGCCCGCTCGTCCAGGTGGTGCACGAGGACGCCCGGCGCGGGCGCCAGCGCGGCCACCACCGCGGCGTGCTCGGCCAGGTCGGCCCCGGTGCAGGAGTCGAGCACCAGCAGGTGCACCTCCACGCCATAGCGCTCCGCGCCCCAGGCGGCCTCGCCGTGCGCGGCGCGGATCGTCTGCGCGCAGGGCCGGTTGGTGGGCAGGGCCAGGCAGATCCGCCTCACTGCGCCGCCTCCGCGCCCGGCCCCGCGGCCGCCCCGGCCCAGGAGTCCAGGCCGAGCAGCCGGCGGCCCAGCGGGGTGAGCTCGGCGCTGCCGTAGCGGACCGCCTCGGGCCGCTCGGTGTCACCGACCAGGGTCTTGTTCCAGCGCGGGGTGCTGAGGGTGCGCCAGGACTCCACCCGGGAGCGGCGCAGCTCCTCGTCGGCCTCCAGCGCGGGCATCATCGACAGGTACTGCACCGAGCGGACGGAGCGCTCGGACAGGTTGGGCGCGACGCCGTGGGCCAGGAAGCCGTTCCAGATCAGCAGGTCGCCGGGCGCCAGTTCGGGCCGGACCACCGGGAACTCGGCGCGGTCCACGGCCGGGCGGATCGGGTCGCGGTCGGCCGGCTGGCCGGCCTTCCACTCCTCGAACCGGCGGAACAGCTCGGGTGAGCACTGGAACCCGCCGTCGTCGGGCCCGGTGGCGGTCAGCGCGATGATGCCCTGGACCCGCTGCGGGGGCACCTCGGCGGTGGTGTCCACGTCCCAGTGCAGTTCGATGTCGAAGCCGGTCTCGGTGGGGGCGATCAGCGAGCGGCTGCGGCTGCCGACGTTCGGCGGGTTGAGGTTGAGCCGGTCCAGGGTGACCCACAGCTCCTCGCAGTCCCAGACGTCGACGAAGGCGTCGTAGACCCGCTGGGCCTGCCGGCTGTCCCAGATGAGCTGGTGGTGGTAGGCCTCGACGAAGCCGTAGACGTGCAGCTGCCGGAAGAGCTTGGAGAGGAACCGCCGTTCGGGGTACCAGGTCTGCGGCCGGTCGGCGTCCATGCCCTGGAACTCCCAGGCGAAGTCGAGCAGCGCCCGCGCGGCGGCGGCGGGGATCGCCTCCCGGACGACGACGTAGCCGTACCGCTGCCAGTGCTCGAAGTCCCCGGCGGAGAGCACCCGCAGCGGCAGTTCCTTGCGCAGGTCCCGCAGCGCCACCGGCGCGGTGTAGTTCTCGGCGTCGGAACTGGTGTAGCGGGCCCGGGAGGACGCTCGGTGGGGAGGCTCATCGGACAGCGGCATGCTGTGACTCCACGGTCGGTTCAGTGGGTGGTTCCCGCCGTCGCGGACGGCTCCGCGGACAGACTCGACGCGGGTCCAAAAGTGGACTAGACCAACGAGCGGTGTCAACCCTCGAATCCGGCCCGCTACTTCGCTATGCTCGCGGTCCGAACCAAATGGTCTAGTCCATCTCGGGGCAGCGCTCCCGGCCGCCGGGGCCGCCCCGCCGGAAAGGTGCCGCACCGTGACCGAGCCTGCGACCGAGCCCGTGACCGCGTCCCCGGCGAGTGCCGGCGGGATTCCGTTCACCGCGCTCGCCGCGGAGTTCGGCACCCCGCTGTACGTCTACGACGGCGCGGTGCTGGCCCAGCGGTTCGGCACGCTGCGGGCCGCACTGCACCCGCGGCTGGAGCTCTTCTTCTCGCTGAAGTCGAACCCGAACCTGAGCGTCTACGCCTTCCTGCACGGCCTGGGCGCGCGTGCCGAGGTGTCGTCACGGGCCGAGCTGCACACGGCGTTCCGGGCCGGCGCCGGACCCGCAAACACCATCTTCCTGGGACCGGGCAAGAGCGCGGCGGAGCTCGCCGACGCGGTCTCGGCCGGCATCGCCGCGATCGTCTGCGAGTCCTTCCAGGAGCTGGCGCTGATCGACCGGATCGCGGCCGAGCAGGGCGTGGCCGCCCGGGTCGCGCTGCGGGTCAACCCGGCCTTCACGGTCAAGGGCGCCGGGCTGGCGATGGGCGGCGTCCCGCGGCAGTTCGGGATCGACGAGGCGGCCCTGCTGGACGGCCCCGCGGACCTCGCCGCCCGCCACCCGCACCTGCGGCTGATCGGCGTGCACGTGTACATGGGCACCCGGATCATGGCCGAGGAGGTGGTGGTCGAGAACACCGCGCGCATCCTCGACCTCTCCGAACGGCTCGCCGCCCACCTCGGCTTCCCGCTCGAACTCGTCGACGTGGGCGGCGGCTTGGGCGTCGCCTACTTCGACGGCGAGACGGACCTCGACCCCGCCGTGCTGGCCGAGGGGATCAACCCGCTGATCGCCGGCTTCGCCGAGCGGCACCCGGGCGCCCGGCTGGTGATGGAGCTCGGCCGCTACCTGGCCGCGGACGCCGGGACCTACGTGGCCGCCGTCCGGTACACCAAGGAGTCGATGGGCCGGCGGTTCGCCGTCGCGGACGGCGGCACCAACCACCACATGGCCGCGGTCGGCATCGGCTCCCTGGTGCACCGCAACTTCCCGATCAGGCTGCTGAACCGGTCGGCCGCTCCGGGGGAGCCGACCGGCCCGTGGCAGCTGACCGGCCCGCTCTGCACGCCCGTCGACCTGTTCGGGCGCAACGTGGAACTGCCCGAGCTGCGCCCCGGCGACCTGATCGGCATCGATCGCTCCGGCGCCTACGGCCCCTCGGCCTCGCCCACCGGCTTCCTCTCGCACGGCCACCCGGCCGAGGTGCTGGTGGTCGACGGCACCGCCCACCTGGTCCGCCGCCGGGAGACCCTGGAGGACCTGATGCGGCACCAGATCCTCTACACGGAGCGGATCGAAGCCTCCTAGGCGGCCCCGTCGCCGGGCAGCCCGGCCAGCAGGGCGCGCAGCCGCCCCTCCAGCTCCGCGATGCCGCCGGCCGTGTCGGCCTGCACCGCGTAGTAGCAACGGCCCAGTGGCGCCTGGAGGGTGGCCGCGGTCAGCAGCCGCACCCCCGGGCCGCCGCCGGTGACGGCGAGCCCGGCCTCGCCCAACAGCCGGCGCAGCAGCAGGTAGGTGTCCCGGGGGTCGCCCGAGCACCGCAGGTTGGCGAAGGAGAGCCGGGTCAGCCGGGTCCGCGCCGCGGCGTCCAGCGCCAGCGCGATCCGGCCCATCGACAGGCGCGCGTTGACGTCGAGCACGGGTACCAGGGTGCCGTCCGTGGCGATCAGCCCGTCGACGCAGACCGGCCCCCAGTAGCCGGCCGCGGCGATCTCCTCGGACAGCGCGGCCAGCAGCCGCCGGTAGCCCCGGTCGGCCCGCAGCCGGGCCTCCACCGCGCCGTCCAGGGTGTCCGAACTGGCGAAGCTGAGTCCGGTGTTGGTCATCCCGCGGAAGGCGATCCCGGTCATCCCGCCGTCCCGCGCCAGGTCGAAGTGGGCGGAGAAGTCGGCGGCCCGCCGGTAGAGCCGCTGCACGAGCAGCGGGCCGCCGCCGTCCGCTCCCCTGGCGCGCTGGTGCCGCAGCACCGCACCGAGCCGCAGCGGGTCGCCGACGACCATGGAGCCGCGGCCGGCCACCCCGTGCGCACTCTTCAGCACGACGGGGTAGCCGAGCAGGCCGGCCTCCCGCTCCAGCTCCTCGGCGCCGTGCGCGGTGCGGGCCGCGCCCTCGACCCCGTGCGCCAGGCAGAACGCGTTCGACCAGGTCTTGGCGTTCACCGTGTGGACGGCGTCCAGCTCCGGCACGGCGGCCGGGGCGCCGAGGGCCGCGACGGCCGCCGCCGTCCCCTCGACGACCGCGTAGGGCACCGGCGTCCGCCCGCCGACCGCGATCCCGGCACCGGCGGCGGCACCGGCGCCAGCGGCGAGCCGGGCCTCGACCGGCGTGCCGGGGTCGCCGGGGACGGTCGCCACCTCGCCGCCGCCGGTGTGCGCCCGCAGGTCGGCCAGCAGTTCGGGCGCCATCTCCCGGCTCGTCAGCAACAGGTCCCCAGGCCCGCACAGCTGGTAGAGCAGCTCGTCGGCGGAGCCCAGCGCGGCGGTCGCCGGGCCGGGGGCCAGCGAGGGCAGCGCCGAGCGGCCGCCGCGGGCCTCCCAGGACCGCTCGGCGTCGAAGCTGCCGAAGAGCACCCGAGGCTCGGCGCCGGACGGGTACGGCGGCAGGCTGGTGGTGGTGTCGGCCATCAGGCTGTCGGCCATCAGGCGCGGAGCAGGGCCCGCTCGAGGCTGGTCAGCGAGACCAGGTCGTCGTACTCCAGCGACTCGAAGTCGACGGTGATGCCGAGCCGCGCCTCCAGCTCCACCAGGAACTCCAGCAGGGCGAGCGAGTCGAGCCCGAAGTCGACGAAGAGGTTGCTCTCGACGGTCAGGTTGTCGGCGGGCAGGCCCTTGGCGGTCAGCACCTCCTGGAGGAGGTCCTTGATGCGGTCGATCATGGCGGTTTCCATCGTCGGTTGCCTTTCGTGGCGGGGTGGCCCCCGCGGCGCGGCTTGCCCCGCGGGGTGGTCGGGCGTCGGAGGCGCCCGGGCCCTCAGGACCCGGGCGGGGCCAGCAGGGCGAGCAGCGCCGGGCGGTCCACCTTCCCGTTGCCGCCGTACGGCAGCTCGTCGAGCACGGCGATCCGGTCGGGGACCAGGTAGGCCGGGACGGTCTCCCGCAGCCGTGCCAGCACGGCCTCCGGCCGCACCTCGCGGCCGGTGCAGGCGGCCAGCAGCCGGTTCCCGCCGGCCGGCGCGGGCACGGCGAGCGCCACCGCGTCCAGCACGCCCTCGGCGGCGCGCAGCGCGCTCTCCACGTCGCCGAGTTCGACCCGGTAGCCGGCCACTTTCACCTGGTGGTCCAGTCGGCCGCGGTGCAGCAGCTCGCCGCCCGGCAGCCGTTCCACCAGGTCGCCGGTGCGGTACCAGGCGTCGGCCGGCACCGGTCCCGGACCGTCGACCGCTGTACCGGGGTCGTCGCCCGCCAGGAACCGGCCCGCGTTGTCCGCGGGGTCCAGGTACCCGTCGAAGCGCTGCGGGCCGCGCACGCACAGCTCACCGCGCTCGGCGGGGCGGCCGGCCGGATCGAGCACCAGGTGCTCGATTCCCGCGTACGGCCGCCCGATCGGCACCGTCCCGTTTCCGTCGGCGATCCCGTCCGCAGTCCCGTCCGTGAACCCCTCGGCGGCCTTCTCGGGCAACCGGTGGTCGAAGCAGCTGATCGTCAATTCCGTGGGCCCGTAAAGGTTTTCGATCACGCTGTTCGGCGCGGCCCGCTGCCAGGCGAGAGCCTGCCGGTAAGTGAGCGGTTCCCCGCAGAACAGACTCCATTGCAGTCCCGGCATGCTCTCCGGCCGCAGCCGTCGCAAGCCGGCCGCCCGGGAGATCACCGAGGGGACCGAGAACCAGTGGGTCAACTCCTTCGCCCCGACGAATCTCGCCGGGGTCAGCAGATCGTTCCGCTCCGCGACCACCAGGGCCGCGCCGTTCGACCAGGCGGCGAACATGTCGAAGACGGAGAGGTCGAAGGTGAGTTCGAAGGTGTTCGAGAGCCGGCTCCGCGGCCCGATCGGATAGCGCCGCAGGACGTGGTCCAGTTGGGCCGCCACGTTCGCCTGGCTGATCGGCACGCCCTTCGGCCGCCCGGTCGAACCCGAGGTCATCAGGACGTAGGCGGGCGCACCGGTGTCCGCGGGCACCGGCAGCCCGGCCCCGCCGACAGCCGGCGGATCGTCCGGGGCCAGCACCAGATCGGGCCGCGCCGCCGCTGTCACCTCCCGGATCCGCTGCGCCGGATAAGCGGAATTGATCGGGATGACAGTACTTCCCAGCAATTGGCCGGCCAGATATCCGGCAAATGACGCGGCACTCCGGTCGACAATCAGTCCGAGCCGCCCCGGAACACCCCGGTGCTTCGCCACCGCGGCCGCCGCCAGGCCCTTTGCCAGGCTTTCCAGCTCGGCATAGCAGAGCCGCTGCCCCCTGGTTTCGAGGGCCACCCGGCCGGGATGCGCCGCAGCCGAAATGGCGAACCGCTGGTACAAGGTTGGCATGCCCCCAGGGCTCCTTCCGCCGACTGTATGGTCTAGACCTTTGAACCCTAGAATGTCTAGACCAAAATGGCCTAGACCTATTCCTCGCCCGACATTGCCATTGGGCTATTCACCTGGGCAAACAAGCTCCGGGCCGCCCACCCGGCCGAGTGATCGTGTCGCACAGTGTGGGCAGAGAGCAGCCCTCAAGCAACTCTCACCAATCGGTCATAACACCGCGAAGCGGCACAGGCGGCAGAAAGCGCCGATTTCGCCCGATGGACCACTATCCCGGTGTATCGCCAGCGCAAAATACAGGACTTATAAACCGACGTCGGCGCAGGTCGAGCCCCGGATCTCGGCAATGCCGCGGGCGGCCTGGTGTAGACCTCTTGAAAATTCCGGAGCTCCTGGTCCAGACTCAATGCCCGAGGCCGTGTGCAAACACCTTCGGCGTTGTCGATCCCGGGGGCTTCCGGATTGGACGCCATACAGGAGAGCCGCCGGGGGGAGCAGATGTATGGGCGTTGGGGAAGAGGCTGGGAGCTCTCATGAATGCCGTACGAACCGGACACGCCGCCGGCGGAGCCGGCGACCGGCAACCCTCGGACATCGCACTCAAGGATTTGCGCAAGGCCCAAGGGCGGACCCAGGCCGACGTGGCGCGCGCGCTGGGAGTCTCACAGGCCCGGGTCTCGCAGATCGAGAACCGTGACCCGGCGAGCATGGAGCTGGACACCATCCGCGCCTACGCCGCCGCCCTCGGCGGCCTGGTCGCCGTCACCATCAGCATCGGAACGGAGTCGGTCAAGGTCGCCTGACCACCCGTCACCCACCCCTCTCCTTCCACCCCTCCACTCTCCGTCAGCACTCAGAGGACTCATGAACACGCGCTACGCAGGCATCGCCTGGACCGGTTCGGGCTACCGGGTCGAGGTGGTGGACGACGCGGGGCGCCGAGCAGCCGAGCCGAGCGACTGGCATCCCGCCCGCGTCGCCGAACTCATCAGCTGGCTGGAGGACTTGGCTGACGGTCAGTCCTCCCTCTCGATCATCCTGGACAGCACCAACGGCCTCCTCGACGGCCCGATGACCGCGGCCGGCCTCGACGTCTACCGCGCCGACCCCTGGCTGCTGCCGCCGCGCCCGCCGTGGGGCTCCGTCCCCGCCGACCGCCTGGCCGAGCAGGGCCGCACCGCACCCGCCACCCTGGCCCGGATCACCCCCGACCGCGGCACCCTGACCGGCCGCGAGCCCGAGTACCACGACTACCTCGAGCGCAGCCGCCCGATCCGCGCCGCCATGACCCAGGCCGGCCGCTGCTTCGAGCACGGCCACCGCGAGACCCGCAGCGTCGCCCTCACCTTCGACGACGGCCCGGACCCGGTCTTCACCGCCCAGGTACTCGACATCCTGGCGCGCTACGACGCCCGCGCCACCTTCTTCTGCGTCGGCCACCACGTCGCCGCCATGCCCGACCTGGTCCGCCGGATCGCCGCCGAGGGCCACGAGCTGGGCAACCACTCCTGGTCCCACCCCTTCCTGCCCGACCTGACCCGCGACCAGCTGCACGAACAGCTCGACCGCACCACCGAGGCCATCACCCGCCTCACCGGCGAGCCCACCACCCGCTTCCGCCCGCCCTACGGCTCGCTCAGCCCCGAGGTCCTGGCCTCCCTCGCCGACCACCCCAGCACCCTCACCATGTGGGACACCGACTCCCTCGACTGGACCAGGCCCGGCCCCGACCGGATCACCGCCAACGTCCTCACCACCGTCCGCCCCGGCTCGGTCGTCCTCCTCCACGAAGGCGCCGGCGACCGCACCCAGACGGTCCAGGCCCTCCCCGCCATCATCGAGGGCCTCCTCACCCGCGACCTCACCCCGGTCACGGTCTCCGCCCTCCCCGCCGCCCCGCCCGCCTGAGCCGCGGAGAACGCGAAAAGCCCCAGGCCACGTGACCTGGGGCTTTCCTTCTGAGCGGGCGACGAGAATCGAACTCGCGCTCTAAGCTTGGGAAGCTCATGTTCTACCATTAAACTACGCCCGCCTGATGAACCGTCAGCAACGGCTCGATCATGCTCCACTGTACCCCATCCCAACGGGTCCCCCGTACCGCGTTTTGCGCCGCGGCGAGCCGGGGAGGGGATGTCCGGAAGATCCCCTAATGTACGGCTGTCGTGGTCCGACGGAGCGGTCGGGCCGGGTCGGGGAAGTGGGAATCGGAAGGGGCTCGATGGAGCGGCTGACGGTGGTGCGGTGTGCCGAGGGGCACGTGTTCAGTACCGGCTCGTTCCCGTTGCGGAACCTCGGGGCCGGGCGGTTGGGACCGCAGCGGCTGTTGCGGTGTCCGCGGTGCGGGCGGCTGCGCAGTGCGGTGCCGGCGGAGCCGGAGGTGGCGGCCGCCTGGGGGGCGGGGCCGGCGTAGCAGCGTGGCGGGCAGGGCCGCGGGCCTCCGGGAGGGGCCCGCGGCGTGTCCGGCCAGTGGCTGGAATTGGGGGTGAGGGGGGCCGAGCACGTAATCTCGTGGCGTGCTGCTCTCCGACAAAGACATCCGTGCCGAAATCGACCGGGGCCGGGTCGTCATCGACCCGTTCGACCCCGCCATGGTCCAGCCGTCCAGCATCGACGTGCGGCTGGACCGGTTCTTCCGGGTGTTCGAGAACCACCGGTACCCGCACATCGACCCCTCCGAGGAGCAGCCGGATCTGACCAGGCTGGTCGAGCCGGAGGGTGACGAGGCGTTCATCCTGCACCCGGGCGAGTTCGTGCTGGCCTCCACCTACGAGGTCATCTCGCTGCCGGACGACGTGGCCTCGCGGCTGGAGGGCAAGTCGAGCCTGGGGCGGCTGGGCCTGCTCACGCACTCGACGGCGGGCTTCATCGACCCGGGGTTCAGCGGGCACGTGACGCTGGAGCTGTCGAACGTGGCCACCCTGCCGATCAAGCTCTACCCGGGGATGAAGATCGGGCAGCTCTGCCTGTTCCGGCTCTCCTCGCCCTCCGAGCACCCGTACGGCTCGGAGCGGTACGGCTCGCGCTACCAGGGGCAGCGCGGTCCGACGCCGTCCCGCTCCTACCTGAACTTCCACCGCACGGCGGTCTGAGCCGGGGTCAGACCCGCTTCGGGCGGGTGACCGCGACCAGTTCGGTGCCGTCCGCCGAGAGGGTCAGCTCGGTCTCCAGCGCGGAGAGCTGGCCGAGCCGGTGCAGGTGGGTGCCGCCGCAGGCCAGCTGGGCGGGGCCGGCCGGGAGCTCGCAGTGCCAGGTCCGCCGGGCGGTCAGCTCGGGGCCGGGCACCTCGATCCGGACCGGGGCGTCGGCGGCGACCCAGCCGGCCAGCCGCTCGTTGACGGCGGCGGTGACGGCGGGCAGCGCCTCGGCCAGCGCGGGCAGGTCGTCGGCGGCCTCGGCGGTGAAGCCCTTCTTCCGCAGCGACTTGCCGAGCCGGTAGGTGTCGGTGCTGGCCTCGGTGTCCATCACCGAGGAGGCCATCGCCAGGCTGTCGAAGTCGGGGTGGCCCAGCGCGTCGGAGCGGCCCGGGTCCTTGCGCCAGCGGGGGGCCAGCGCCTCGTTGAGGGCCAGCGCGAGCAGGTGGCAGCCGGTGTGCGAGGCGCTCAGCGCGGCCCGGCGCTCGGCGTCCACGGCGAGCTCGACGGCGGCGCCCGGCAGCAGCCCGGCGGGCGCCTCCCCCACCACGTGCAGCACCAGCCAGGACCAGGCCTCGTCGCCCCGGCGCACCGGGATGTCCGCGCCCACCAGCAGCTCTCCGCCGTCCGGGCCGACGGCGGCGGTCAGGCAGTCGAGCACGGGCAGCTCGGTGCCGTCCACGGTCAGCGTGCCGGTGTCGGCGGGCTGGTCGGGCCAGGTGTGGTCGAGCGGGTGGAACGGGGTCTCCGCGGTGACCACCCCGGTCCGGCCGTCACCGAGCGGGTGCACGGCGAGCACGGTGGAGCCGCCGGTCACCGCCCCGGTGGGGAAGCCGACGCGGGTGGTGGGGAGCGAGGTCATTCGGGGTCTCCGAGGGTCGTGGTGGTCGCTGCGCCCGAACGGGTGGGACGGGCGCCTGCGGCTACCACCCTAGAGCTCCTCAGCCGAGCGTCGGCAGCTTGACCATCACCAGCAGCGCCAGCAGCTGCACGGCGGCCGCGCCGGCCGCCTTCCCCCAGGGCAGGTCGTGCACCCGGCGCACCAGCGTGGTCAGCAGCGAGGCGCAGAGCGCCCAGGTCGCCCAGCCGATCAGCTGCACCAGCGAGCCGGCCGAGGGCAGCGCCAGCGCCGCCAGCGCCCGCGGCACGTCCGAGGTCCAGCCGACCAGCACGGCCAGGCCGACCGTCGAGGCCAACGGGCCGTCACCGCCGAACTGGCGGGCCAGCGCGAAGGTGACGGTGCCGAGGATCATCCCGGCCACGGTGAAGGCCACGGCGGCCCCGGCCAGCGACCAGAGCGCGACGGTGAAGGTGGACTTCACTATCTCGCCGCGGGTGTCGCCGAAGCCGAGCGCCGCCAGCACCCCGTAGAGCAGGGAGACGGTGACGGCGGGCAGCCACACCTGGTGGTCCCGCATCTGGTCGAAGGTGCGCGCCGGCGCCCGGTAGATGCCGAGCAGCAGCTCGCGCCAGCCGAGCCGCGGCCCGGTGGCCCGGGGCGCGGTCCGGCCGCCCGCCCGGTAGGTGGTGACGTTGTCGGGCGCCGGCTCGGCTTGACCCGGCTCCGCGTACTCCGGCTCCGGACGGCCGTAGCCGCCGTCGTACCCGCCGTCATAGCCCCCGTCGTGGCCCCCGTACCCCGGGCCGTCCGGCACGGTGAACCCGGCCGGCAGGGTGTGCCCCGCCTCGTCGTCGGCGTACCGCCGGTCGCCGCCGCCCCACCCGCTCTGAAATCCGTTCCCTGCCACGCTCCGAAGGTACCCGCAAAGCCGCACCCCGGCCCGGACGACGGAGGGGTTGCAGCAGTGCTGTGACGCACCGCCGCAACCCCTCCGCAGGGCCCTGGGGGCCTACTTCTGCAGCACCGACCCGTGCACCGCCGCCGCCGAGGCCTGGCCGGCCGGGCAGCCGCCGGGGCCGGCGGTGGTGCGCACGGCACCGACCGCGAGCCGGGTGCCGCAGGCGATCCGGATGCCGTTCGGCAGCTCGTTGTCCGACTCGACCACCGCGCCGTCGCCGATCACCGCGCCGTCCAGCACGGTGCGCTCGCCGATCACCGCGTAGGCGCCGACGATCGAGTCCTTGACCACGGCGTCCGCCGCGATCACCGCGCCGGGGAGCACCACGCTGCCCTCGACGATGGCGCCGGCCGCGACGGCCGCGCCCTCCGAGACCACGGTGCCGGAGCTGAGCACGGCGCCCCGGTCCACGGTGGCACCGGGCAGCAGCAGCGCCTCCCCGGTCGGGCCGGGCACGGCGGGCGAGTCCACCCGGCCGAGCACCAGGTCCGCCGAGCCGCGCACGAAGGCGCCCGGGGTGCCCAGGTCCAGCCAGTACGAGGTGTCCACCACGCCGCGCACCAGGGCGCCGGTCTCCAGCAGCTCGGGGAAGGTCTCGCGCTCGACCGAGACCACCCGGCCGGCCGGGATCCGGTCGATCACCGAGCGGGTGAAGACGTAGCAGCCCGCGTTGATCTGGTCGGTGACGATCTGCTCCGGGGTCTCCGGCTTCTCCAGGAACTCCAGCACCCGGCCCTGGTCGTCGGTCGGCACCAGGCCGAACGCCCGCGGGTCCTCGACCCGGGTCAGGTAGAGCGTGACGTCGGCGCCGGCGGCCACGTGGCCGTCGCGCAGCGCGGCGATGTCCACGCCGGAGAGGATGTCGCCGTTGAAGATCAGCACCGGCTCGTCCGGACCGCAGGTCAGGCCCTCCGCGGCGTTGCGGATCGCGCCGCCGGTGCCCAGCGGCTCCTTCTCGGTCAGGTAGACCAGCTCGATCCCGTACGGCGACCCGTCGGCGAAGTGGTCCTCGAAGACCTCGGCCAGGTACGAGGTGGCGAGGACCACGCGGGTGACGCCGGCCGCGGCCGCCCGGGCCAGCTGGTGCGCGATGAACGGCACACCCGCGACCGGGAGCATGGGCTTCGGAGTGTGCGTCGTGAGCGGGCGCAGCCGGGTACCCTGACCGCCGACCAGCATGATCGCCTGGGTCATCTGTGCGTTTCTCCCCTTGGTTCCGGTCAGCGATCCGGCCTGTGGAGTGGTGTCAGGGCCGTCGCTTGGGTGCTTGTTGCTCTCGGTGCGCCCGCCGATCCGGCGGCCAGGAGCCGACTGCCGTTCAGCTGACGGGCGCTCGGACGAATGCCTGTGCGCCTGGTGGCGGACAAATGCCGCAAGCCGCCTGCCCCGGGCGGATACCACCCGGGGCAGGCATCATATGTGAGGCTCCGAGCCACAAGCACATTCACGCCCGGCTCAAACATCCGTTCGCGTACCGGACGGGTCCGCGTCACCTCGCGGAACGCGCCGTCAGCCCGCGGCCCGGGTCCGGTACGGACCCGGGCCGGTACGGGTTCAGGCCTCGACGGGCTCCGCCTCGGCGGACTCCGGAGCGGCCTTGACCGAGTCGAGCAGCAGCTGGGCCACGTCGACCACCTTCAGGTGCTCCTTGGCCGCGCCCTCGTTCTTCTTGCCGTTGACGCTGTCGGAGAGCATCACCAGGCAGAACGGGCAGGCGGTGGAGACGATGTCGGGGTTGAGCGACAGCGCCTCGTCCACCCGCTCGGTGTTGATCCGCTTGCCGATCCGCTCCTCCATCCACATCCGCGCGCCGCCGGCGCCGCAGCAGAAGCCGCGCTCCTTGTGACGGTGCATCTCCTGCTGGCGCAGACCGGGGACCTTGTCCATGATCTCGCGCGGCGGGCTGTAGACCTTGTTGTGGCGGCCCAGGTAGCAGGGGTCGTGGTAGGTGATCAGACCCTCGACCGGGTTGACCGGGACCAGCTTGCCCTCGTCGATCAGGTGCTGCAGCAGCTGGGTGTGGTGGATGACCTCGAAGTGGCCGCCCAGCTGCGGGTACTCGTTGGCGATGGTGTTGAAGCAGTGCGGGCAGGTGGCCACGATCCGCTTCTTGGGAGCGTCCTCGAGCGCGGCGTTCAGCGTCTCGACGTTCTGCGCGCCGAGCATCTGGAACAGGAACTCGTTGCCCAGGCGGCGGGCGGAGTCACCGGTGCAGGACTCCTCCTTGCCGAGGATCGCGAACTGCACGCCGGCGGTGTGCAGCAGCTCGGCGAAGGCCTTGGTGGTCCTCTTGGCCCGGTCCTCCAGGGCACCGGCGCAGCCGACCCAGTAGAGGTACTCGACCTCGGCCGGCTCGATGTCCTCGCCGATCACCGGCACCTCGATGCCGGTCTCCTTCTTGAGCTCCTTGACCCAGTCGAGCCGGGCCTTGGTGGCCATGCCCCACGGGTTGCCCTTGTTCTCCAGGTTCTTGAGCATCGTCCCGGCCTCGGTCGGGAACGAGGACTCGATCATCACCTGGTAGCGGCGCATGTCGACGATGTGGTCGATGTGCTCGATGTCCACCGGGCACTGCTCGACGCAGGCGCCGCAGGTGGTGCAGGACCAGAGCACGTCCGGGTCGATGACGCCGTTCTCCTCGGCGGTGCCGATCAGCGGGCGCTCGGCCTCGGCCAGCGCGGCGGCCGGCACCCCGGCCAGCTGCTCGGCGGTGGCCTTCTCCTCGCCCTCCGCGGACTTGCCGCCGCCGGCCAGCAGGTAGGGCGCCTTGCCGTAGGCGTGGTCGCGCAGCGACATGATCAGCAGCTTCGGCGAGAGCGGCTTGCCGGTGTTCCAGGCGGGGCACTGCGACTGGCAGCGGCCGCACTCGGTGCAGGTGGAGAAGTCGAGGATGCCCTTCCAGGAGAAGTGCTCGACCTGGGAGACGCCGAAGACGGCGTCCTCGGCCGGGTCCTCGAAGTCGATCGGCTGCCCGCCGCTGGTCATCGGCTGCAGCGCGCCGAGCGCCACCGCGCCGTCGGCCTCGCGCTTGAACCAGATGTTCGGGAAGCCGAGGAAGCGGTGCCAGGCGACGCCCATGTCGGTGTTGAGCGAGACCGTGATCATCCAGATGAAGGAGACCGAGATCTTGATCGTGGCGGTCAGCCAGAGCAGGTTGTGCAGGGTGCCGATGCCCAGGCCCTTGAAGGCCAGCACCAGCGGGTAGGAGACCACGTAGGCGGCCGAATAGTGGTCCACCCCGGCCTGCGCGCCCTCCAGGCCGCGCAGGGTCAGGATGGCCGCGCCGATGATCAGGATGACCGCCTCGACGAAGTACGCGAAGCCCATGTTGGAGCCGGCGAACCGGGACTTGCGGCCCGGCCGGCTCGGCAGGCTGAGCTGCCGGATCACCGTCAGCACCGCGATGCCGAGGAAGGTCACCAGGCCGAGCAGCTCCTGGAAGACCAGGTAGGGCGTCCAGTCGCCGATGACCGGGACCGCGAAGGCGGGGTCGAAGAGCTGGCCGAAGGCGCCGACCAGGGTGAGGATCAGCGCGTAGAAGCCGATCGCCACGCACCAGTGGGCGACGCCGACGATTCCCCACTTGTTCATCCGGCTGTGGCCGAGGAACTCGCGGATCAGCGTCATCGTGCGCGCCACCGGGTCGTTGATCCGCGATCCGGCCGGAACGGGCTGGCCGAGCCGGACGAACCGGAAGATCTGCGCGATGGCACGAGCGAACAGCGCCACGCCGACCACGGTCGTGCCCAGTGAGATGAGGATCGCTGCTAGCTGCATCCGGCTTCTCCGTACTCCAGCGGCGGTGGGGGTAGAGGTCGATCAAGTGTACTCGTGGGTAACTTAACCACCCACCGGCCGGACCATACCGCTCCCTAGCACCGATTCAGAAGACGTTCAAGGTATGGCGGGGGTCACGTGCGGTCATACTCACCCATTAGGGGCAAAAGCAACCCAGCTACCGCGGCTGGCAGCAAAGTTGAGTCATGACGGCTCATGCCTGTTGACGCGTCCACGAGCCTGGTGCATGCTTGAGCGCGTAAAGCTCAACTCTCGTGGAGGTATCCAGATGGCACGCGCGGTCGGTATCGACCTCGGCACGACGAACTCGGTCGTCAGTGTTCTCGAAGGCGGTGAGCCCACCGTCATCACCAACGCCGAGGGCGCCCGGACCACGCCGTCCGTCGTCGCCTTCGCGAAGAACGGCGAGGTGCTGGTCGGCGAGGTCGCCAAGCGCCAGGCGGTGACCAACGTCGACCGCACCATCCGCTCGGTCAAGCGCCACATGGGCACCGGGTGGAAGACGGCGATCGACGGCAAGGACTTCAACCCGCAGCAGATCAGCGCCTTCATCCTGCAGAAGCTGAAGCGCGACGCGGAGGCCTACCTGGGCGAGACCGTCACCGACGCGGTCATCACCGTCCCGGCCTACTTCAACGACTCGGAGCGCCAGGCCACCAAGGAGGCCGGCGAGATCGCGGGCCTGAACGTCCTGCGCATCGTCAACGAGCCGACCGCGGCCGCCCTGGCCTACGGCCTGGACAAGGACGACCAGACCATCCTGGTCTTCGACCTCGGCGGCGGCACCTTCGACGTCTCGCTGCTGGAGATCGGCGACGGCGTGGTCGAGGTCAAGGCCACCAACGGTGACAACCACCTCGGCGGCGACGACTGGGACCAGCGCGTCGTCGACCACCTGGTGAAGGTCTTCCAGGCCGGCCACGGCGTGGACCTCTCCAAGGACAAGATGGCGCTGCAGCGCCTGCGCGAGGCGGCCGAGAAGGCCAAGATCGAGCTCTCCTCCTCCTCCGAGACCTCGATCAACCTGCCCTACATCACGGCCTCCGCCGAGGGCCCACTGCACCTGGACGAGAAGCTCACCCGGGCCCAGTTCCAGCAGCTGACCCTGGACCTGCTGGACCGCTGCAAGGTGCCGTTCCACAACGTCATCAAGGACGCCGGCATCCAGCTGGCCGAGATCGACCACGTGGTGCTGGTCGGCGGCTCGACCCGGATGCCCGCCGTCGCGGAGCTCGTCAAGGAGCTGACCGGCGGCAAGGACGCCAACAAGGGCGTCAACCCGGACGAGGTCGTCGCCATCGGCGCCGCGCTGCAGGCCGGTGTGCTGAAGGGCGAGGTCAAGGACGTCCTGCTGCTCGACGTCACCCCGCTGTCCCTGGGCATCGAGACCAAGGGCGGCATCATGACCAAGCTGATCGAGCGCAACACCACGATCCCCACCAAGCGGTCGGAGATCTTCACCACCGCCGAGGACAACCAGCCCTCCGTGCAGATCCAGGTCTACCAGGGCGAGCGCGAGATCGCGGCGTACAACAAGAAGCTCGGCATGTTCGAGCTGACCGGCCTGCCGCCGGCGCCGCGCGGCCTGCCGCAGATCGAGGTCACCTTCGACATCGACGCCAACGGCATCATGCACGTCGGTGCCAAGGACCTCGGCACCGGCAAGGAGCAGCGGATGACCGTCACCGGCGGCTCCTCGCTGCCCAAGGAGGACATCGAGCGGATGACCCGCGAGGCCGAGCAGTACGCGGAGGAGGACCACAAGCGCCGCGAGGCCGTGGAGACCCGCAACCAGGCCGAGCAGCTGGTCTACTCGACCGAGAAGTTCATCGCCGACAACACCGACAAGCTGCCGGCCGAGGTCAAGACCGAGGTCGAGGGCGCGATCGGCGAGCTCAAGGAGGCCCTGAAGGGCGAGGACATCGCGGCCATCCGCGAGGCCTCCGAGAAGGTCTCCACCACCGCGCAGAAGCTCGGCCAGGCGCTCTACGCCGACGCCCAGGCCTCGGGTGCCGCCGGTGCGGCCGGCGCCGAGTCCGGCCAGGCCGCCGCCGACGAGGACGTGGTGGACGCCGAGATCATCGACGAGGAGAAGCCCAAGGGCGGTGCGGCATGACGGAGAAGCCGCAGGGCGTGGAGCCCGGCGACGACTCCAACGCCGAGGAAGCGGTCCTGAAGGCCGCGGAGGACGCCGTCAAGGGCGCCGCCGCGGAGGCCGGGTCCGACGAGCTGGCGGCCGCCAAGCGCGAGGCGTCGGAGCGCACCGCCGACCTCCAGCGCCTGCAGGCCGAGTACCAGAACTACCGCAAGCGGGTCGAGCGCGATCGGCTGACGGTCCGGGAGATCGCCGTCTCCAACATCCTGGAGCAGCTGATCCCGGTGCTGGACGACATCGGCCGGGCCCGCGAGCACGGCGAGGTCACCGGCGGCTTCAAGTCGGTCTCCGACAACCTGGAGACCGTGGTGGCCAAGCTGGGTCTGCAGCAGTTCGGCAAGGAGGGCGAGCCCTTCGACCCGAACCTGCACGAGGCCCTGATGCACAGCTACTCCTCGGAGGTCACCGAGGACACCTGCGTGCAGGTGCTCCAGCCCGGCTACCGGATCGGCGAGCGGATCATCCGCCCGGCGATGGTGGCCGTGGCCGAGCCGCAGCCCGGCACCCAGTCCGCGGGTTCCACGGACTCGGAGGGTCCCGAGGCTGACGGTGCGGCCGAGAACTGACACGCTGTGCGCTGCGGGGTCGCCCGTCACCACCGGTGACGCGCGGCTCCGCAGCGCCGTATCGCCCCCGGGAGGTGGTTGGAAGTCATGAGCACGAAGGACTACGTGGAGAAGGACTACTACAAGGTCCTCGGCGTGCCCAAGGACGCCTCCACCGCCGAGATCAAGAAGACCTACCGGAAGCTCGCCCGGGAGTTCCACCCGGACGCCAACAAGGGCGACGCCAAGGCCGAGGACCGGTTCAAGGACATCTCCGAGGCCTATGACGTGCTCTCGGACGAGAAGCGCCGCAAGGAGTACGACGAGGCCCGCAGCCTCTTCGGCGCCGGCGGCATGCGCGGCGGCCCGGGCGCCAACGGCTACGGGTTCGACTTCGGCGACCTGTTCAGCGGCTCCCAGCCCGGGGGCGGCAGCGGCGGGCTCGGCGACGTCTTCGGCGGGCTCTTCAACCGCGGCCGGCAGGCCCAGCCGCGGCGCGGGGCGGACGTCGAGACCGAGGTCACGCTCAGCTTCGACGAGGCGGTGGACGGCGCCACCGTCCCGCTCCGGATGACCAGCCAGGCCCCCTGCCGCAGCTGCTCCGGCACCGGCGCCAAGGCCGGCACCACCCCGCGGGTCTGCCCGACCTGCGTGGGCGCGGGCACGGTCAGCCGGGGCCAGGGCGCCTTCGCGCTCTCCGAGCCCTGCCGGGACTGCAAGGGCCGCGGCATGATCGTGGACGACCCCTGCCCCGACTGCCACGGCAGCGGCCGGGCCAGCTCGGCCCGCACCATGCAGGTGCGGATCCCGGCCGGCGTGCAGGACGCCCAGAAGATCCGGCTCAAGGGCAAGGGCGCCCAGGGCGAGCGGGGCGGCCAGCCCGGCGACCTCTACGTCACGGTGCACGTCGGCACCCACCCCGTCTTCGGGCGCAAGGGCGACAACCTGACGGTCACCGTGCCGGTCTCCTTCCCCGAAGCCGCACTCGGTGGCACCATCGACGTTCCGACCCTGAACGGCCCCGCCGTGAAGCTGCGCCTGCCGGCCGGCAGCGCCAACGGGCTGACCCTGCGGGCCCGCGGCAAGGGCGCCACCCGCAAGGACGGCACCCGCGGCGACCTGCTGGTCACCGTCGAGGTGACGGTCCCGCAGGAGATCTCCGACGAGGCCCAGGCAGCACTGGAGCAGTACCGGGACGCCACCGCATCCGAGGACCCGCGAGCCGCCCTGTTCCGGGCGGCGGAGGGAGCGTGATCCGCCATGAACGCCCGTGAATCCGACCGTTCCGCCGGCATCGGCCCCGGGCTGGGAGACGGCCTGCCCGGCGGCCCCCCGCCCCGCCGCCGCCGGGTGGCCGCTCCCGGCACCGGCTACGCGCTGACCGCGGAGACCCCGGTCTACGTGATCTCGGTCGCCGCCGAGCTCTCCGGCCTGCACCCGCAGACCCTGCGCCAGTACGACCGGCTCGGCCTGGTCTGCCCCGACCGCACGGGCGGCGGCGGGCGCAGGTACTCGGCCCGGGACATCGAGCAGCTGCGCGAGGTGCAGCGGCTCTCCCAGGACGAGGGCATCAACCTGGCCGGGATCAAGCGGATCATCGAACTGGAGAACCAGGTGGCCGCCCTGCAGTCGCGCGTCGCGGAGCTGGCGGCCGCGGTGGAGGGCGCCGGGGCCGCGCTGCAGGCGCGGGAGGCGGCGGTGCACGCGTCGTACCGGCGGGACCTGGTGCCGTACCAGCCGGCGCAGCAGTCGAGCGCGCTGGTGGTGTGGCGGCCGCGGCGGTAGCGGGGCCGGAAGGGCCATGTCGCTGACGGGGTCGGTTGGCACACCGCCGGATGGTGGGGTGCCAACCGATCCCGTGCTTGCGTAGAGTTCAGCCAACCGAGTTTGAGTGGCCGCGACTTCCCGGGAGGGGGAGCCAGGGGATGGGTTCGACAGGCGGGGTCGAAGGAGAGAAGGAC
Organism: Kitasatospora sp. NPDC006697; assembly: GCF_042869935.1. Classification (NCBI taxonomy): domain Bacteria; kingdom Bacillati; phylum Actinomycetota; class Actinomycetes; order Kitasatosporales; family Streptomycetaceae; genus Kitasatospora; species Kitasatospora sp. NPDC006697. The sequence continues at coordinate 205,902 of NZ_JBIAGU010000003.1, read as the reverse complement.
AGCGTCGAGTTCGTCTCCGCAGAGGCGAAGGCCCTGTATCTCCAGGTGATTTCCGCAGGCGGGAGCGTCGAGGTCAGCGATTCGGACCTGACCCGCCCATACATGGAGCTGGCCGAACTCGGCCTATTGGCTGTCAGCCAAGGAAAACCCTCAATCGTTACCGCAACTGATCCCACTCGGCTGGCGACCAGACTCGGTGTCTCCTGGCAAAAGCAGGCGCTCGCTCTCCTCACCCAGGCAGTCGCGATACCCAGTGCACTGCAGGATCTGACCCACGCTTACCAGTCCCTGGACCAGCAATTCCATGCCGGCGGTCCGGTTGAGCATGTACACGGCCTACTTGAGATCAACAAACAGGTCAACATCCTCATCGACAGCGCCGAGCAGGAGGTGCTGACCGCGCAGCCGGGGGGCAGTCGTCGCGAGTCGACCATCCAGGGTGTGGCGGAGAAGGACCTCTCCCTGGTCCACCGGGGCGTGGCGCGGCGCATCGTCTACCACCCGAGCGCGCGGTACTCCGCTCCGACCCGCCAGTACGTCGAGCGCATGACCGAGGCCGGGGCGGAGATCCGGACCCTGGAGGAGCCCTTCACCCGACTGATCATCATCGACAGACGGGTGGCGATCATCCCCTTCGCCGGCACCACCGAGAAGGCCGCCTTCATCAGCGACGCCAGTGTCATCGCCTACATGATCGACTCGTTCGAGCACATGTGGGAGCGGTCCAGCCCGTTCCTCGGAGCCGCCGAGGTTCCGCCCGAGGTCATCTCACGCATGCGCACCAACATCCTGCGCATGATGGTCCAGGGAGTCGGACACCGGGTCATCGCACGCAACCTGGGCATCAGCGAGCGCACCCTGGCCCGTCACATAGCCGACTTCCGCGAGGAGTACAGCTCCGAGACGCTGTTCCAGCTCGGCTGGCGGATGGCCCTGAACACCCCGGGGAACCTCTACCGCGAGGACGGCGAACCGGATGTCGCCATGCAGTCGACCGATTGACGCCCGACCGCACGACGCACATCCGGCCCCGGCCAGCCGCTATGCCCAGCCGAAGTCCGCGGGACTCACCTGAGGCGCGGTCGCGACGGCCGCTCGAGCCCAACCGAAGTCCGCGACCACCACGGTCGTGTGCTTGGAGACCATGGGTGCCGAGATATTCCCCCACCCGAAGTCATCGCCCTGAACCGAACCACTGAGCGCCAACGCGCCAGACAGCAGTAGCCCGACTCCGGCGACCGCAGTCACTATCGCGCGGATCACAGATCGAGGTGCCCGACGCATGCGGTGCCTCCTTTGTCATGGGCCTGCTATATCTTCATGGGATTCTTGCCCCGGTTGAACACCCGGGTAAGTCAATCGCTAATCAAAGCTCTGTACTTCCCTCCAGGCAAGCGCCTCTTAGCAGAACCGGGTGGCATCGTGCTGCCTGGCAGAAAGATGACACACATGACCCTGTGACTCCCGACACAGATCATTCACTCCGGGTGTCATCCAAATGCCAGACAGGGAGATGACACACCAGGCCTGTGGACGGCCTGTGGCTCCAGCCATGACGATCAATGAGCAGGCGGGGTTGGAAGCACGCCGAAACTTCACCGCGGTCCAGCAACCGCTCCCCCGTCTGTGCACAGCTCGACCTGCCGGGCTCACCACACCCAGCAGGACCACCACACGCCCCGGAGTCACTCACCATGACCGAGCCCTACATGCGCCAGCACGCAGCCCAGGCCCCCGAAGGCCGCCGGGCCCGTGTCTTCCTCGCCGCGCCGCTGATGCGGCTGACGGGGCCTGCGGACAGCGTGGTGACCCTCGCCAGCCGGACCCGCCTGACCGCCCTGCGCAGCTCGCTGCTCCGCAGCGGCGCCGCGGTGTTCAGCGCCCACCACAGCGACGCGTGGACGGTGGAGGGCCGGGCTCCCGAGTCCCGGGTGCCGTCCGACTTCCGGGCCCTGCAGACCGCCGACCTGCTCTTCGCCTACGTCGGCTCGCCGCTCTCCGCCGGCGTCTCGCTGGAGCTCGGCTGGGCCTCCGCGCTGCGCAAGCCGATCGTGCTGCTGGTGGACGAGGCGATCACCCACAACCCGCTGATCGCCACCATCGAGCAGGTCGCCCCGGTACTGCCGCTGGTCTTCGACGACACCTGGTCCCCGGAGAGCCTGCGCCACATCGTGGAGACCGCCCTCGACTGGGCCGGCATGGCGCTCTCGCTCCGCGAGGGCTTCTGGACCGCCCCCGGCGAGCAGTTCAGCGCCGTGCCCAGCAACGGCACCTCCTACGGCAGCTTCACGGGCTGACGCCCCCGCAGGACCCCTGACGGTGCGGGCGGTGCGGACGCCGGCACCGTCATGACACCCCGCGCATCAGCCAGCCCAGCTGGAAGAGGGTGTCCGCGTCGTACTCCTCCCGGAGGCGGGCGATCTGCGCGGCGACCGTCCGCTCGCTCAGACCGAGCCGCTTGGCGATGCCCCGATGGGTGAGCCCCTGGGCCAGCAGCTCGCCGAGCTCGGAGGACGGCGGCTCCTCCCAGCGGACCCGCTCCGCCCGGGCCCAGTCGCGGTCGAACTGGTCCACCAGGAAGGCGACCAGCGCCGGGGCGTCGATGAACACCGCGGGCGGCCGCTCGCCGGGCGCCCGGCGCGGGCCGGCGATCACCGCGACCCGGCGGTCGAAGATGAACATGCGGTCGAAGTCCTCGTCCAGCGACCGGACGCGGGTGCCCCTGGTCGCCGCGTACGCCGCGTACTCACTGGTCGTCGGGTCGGCCCGGGCCCCGTGCTGGTAGAGCACCCGGGACACCACGCCCCGCCGGTGCAGATCGCGGGCCGTGGCCTTCGACCGCTCCAGGTCCAGGAGGCGGGCTCCGCCCGGTTGGGCCACCAGCGCCTCCCAGGTGCATTCGCGGACCAACTGCTCCAGGCGCTCCTGGATGAGGTCGCCGTCGTCGACCGACTCGACCACTCCCCCGGAGAGACCGCGGGCTCCCGGCTCGCTCTCGTCATAGGCACGCGTGAGATCGGCGAACCCCGAACGCGCCGCGTCCGCCGCATCGAGCAGCGCCCGCCCCGCGTCCCACAGCTGCTCGCTCACCCGTACGGCCGCGATCCGTGGACTGACCACGTTCCACAGCGGTCCGTACTGCTGGCGGACCACCAACTGGGCGGAGCGGAGCAGGTCGAAGGCCGCCGCCGCTTCGGCCCGGACCTCGTCCTGCCGGAACGGCCGCCCCTTCGCCAGCAGTTCGAGGTAGAGCGCGCTCGCCGCCCCGTCCGGCAGGAACGGCGTGGTCATGACCGCCCCCTCATCAGCCAGCCCAGCTGGAACAGCGTGTCCGCGTCGTACTCCTCCCGGAGACGGGCGATCTGCGCGGCGACCGTCCGCTCGCTCAACCCCAGCCGCTTCGCGATCCCCCGCTGCGTCAGGCCCTGCGCCAGCAGCTCCCCCAGCACCGAGCCCGCCGCCCCGTCCCACCGCACCCGCTCCGCGCGCCCCCAGTCCCGCTCGAACTGGTCCACCGCCAGGCCGATCAGCACCGGGTCCTCGACGAAGCTGGCCATCCGGTTGTCCTGGTAGCCGGAGAGCACCGCGACCGCGCGGTCGATCACCATCAGGCGCAGGAACGGCTCGTCCAGCACCCGGACCCGGCCGCCGAGCGCGGTCACGTGGGCGGCGTAGTCGCTGGTGGCCGGGTCGGTGCGGGCGCCCAGCTGGTAGATGATCCGCAGGTCGATGCCCCGGCCCAGGTACTCGCCGGCGGCGGCCTTGGCCTTCCGCAGGGCGCGGGCCGGGCGGGCGCCGCCGGGGTGCATCACCAGCATCTCGTGCTGGGCGGCCACCGCCAGGTTCTCGATCCGGGCCTGGATCTCCTGGAAGTCCTCGATGGTGCTGATCCCGCCGCCGGCACAGACCGGGGTGGCGGCGGAGGGGGTGCGGGCATAGGCCTCGGCCAGGTCCTCGTAGACCGGGGCGGGGGAGGCGGCGCGCTGCAGCAGGTCGAGGGCGGCGGCGTGGTAGCGGTCGCGCAGCCGGGTGGTGGCGAGCCGCGGGTCGACCAGAGCCAGGCTGCCGTCCAGGACCTCGGTCAGCAGGTCGAGCCGGCGCAGCTCGTCCAGCGGGGGAAGCGCGTCGGCGGGCAGGTCGCGGGGGTGGACCCGGCCGCCGTTCGCGGCGATCGAGCGGTACAGCGCCGTGGCCGCCGCGTCGAGCACCGGCGGGACGGCGACCGTCGCTCCGCCCGCCGGCCGGCCCCCGCCGGAACCGTTCACCGCCCCGGCTCCGCCCGCCCGTCGCCGTTGGCCGCGCGCATCAGCCACCCCAGCTGGAACAGCGTCTCCGCGTCGTACTGCTCGCGCAGCCGGGAGATGTGGCCGGCCACGGTGCGGTCGCTGAGGCCGAGGCGGGCGGCGATCATGCGCTGGGTGAGGCCCTGGGCGAGCAGTCGGCCGACCTGGACGTGCACCGGCTGGGCGGAGCTCTCGGGGGCGGTCGGGCTCCAGAGCGAGGGCTCCGCGCGGGCCCAGTCGCGCTCGAACATGCCGATCAGGAAGGCGACCACGGCCGGGTCCTCGACGAAGGCCGCGCTGGTGTAGTCCCGGCCGGACGGGATCACCACCGTGGTCCGGTCGAAGATCAGCATCCGCTTGAACGACTCGCCGAGCACCCGGCAGCGCACCCCGAACTCGTCGGCGGTCAGCACGAAGGCGACGGTCGGCCCGTCGGCCCGGGCGCTCGGCTCGTAGAGCGAGCGGACCGAGACGCCGCGCTCCACCATCGAGCGCAGGCAGGAGAGCGCGTTCTCCAGCATGTGCTGACCGAGCGCGCCGCCGGGCTGGGCGGAGAGCAGTTCCTCGGCGGTGGTGTCGCGCAGCCGCCGGAGCCGGGCCCAGACCTCCTCGGCGCCGTGCACGTGCTGCACCTCGCCGGAGCGGTCGACCTTGCGCGGGGTCTGGTCGTAGGCCAGGGTCAGGTCCTCCAGCAGGGTCGGCATCTCCTGGGCCTGGACCAGCAGCCGGGTGCCGGCCGAGCGCAGCTCCTCGCTGAGCCGCCCGCCCACCGAGCGGGGGTTGACCACGGTGTAGCAGCCGCCGACCGGATCGAGGCGGAGCAGGCCGAGTTCGAGCAGTTCGGCGATCTCGGGCTGGTCGGCGGGCCGGACCTCGGTGCTGCGCAGCCGGCCACCGGCGCCGAGGATGGCGAGGTACCGGCTGCGGGCGCCCTCGCCGGGCAGCGGGAGCCCTCCCACCAGCCCTTCGCCCGTACCCGCCGCCTCGTCGGCGGAGACCGCCTCGACGGACACCAGGGGGACCGCCGGGAGGACCGGCACGGCCGACGCACCGGGCGCGGCGGAGACCGCCGGCACCGCGGCGGGGGCATCGGGGCCTGCGGGGGGCGGATCGGACGGCGGGGGAGGTACGTTCACGTACGGCCCGCTCCCAGCCGAAACGGACTCACCTTCCGGTAGCTCGGACGTCGCCGGCATGTCGGCCACCCGTTCCCCCCTGCACACGGACCGGAAGCGGTCGAACGACCGCTCGGGGCGCATCATCTCATCAGGGTAGGGGGCCCCACGCGTCGGGTGGCGGCGGGCATGCGAAAGGGGAGGCCCGGCCGCCTGCCCCCCGAGCGGGCGGCCTGGGTCCTCTTCCGTGGAGGGATCCGGCCCGGAGCCGGTGGCTCGGAGCCGACGGCTCCGGGCGGATCCACTTCACTCACGCCAAATCCGAGGTGCTTCCAGCGAGGCGGAGCAGCAACGCCTCGCTGGGACCGGGGTCGATCGCCATCACCACAAATGGCTGACCGTCCGGCGTCCCCCGACACCCCGCACAGATACTTCTGCCCCTGTGCGAGGGCGGCGAACGAGTCACCACCAACGGGTTGCGGTACCCGGGCGGCTTGGCGTACCCACAGCCTCACAAAGCCCGGACCTGGGAACAAGGGCGTTCCTGATGCAGGTTCCCGCAACTGCACAAACGTGCAGAATGCCCTGGGGACGGGTCGTCCACACACCGCTGAGCTGCGGAGATGACAGAACGTTCGGTCTCGTTGAAAAGGCAACACTCTCCGCGGACGACGAAGAACCCCTGGGATCCCGCCGGACCCCAGGGGTTGTCAGTGGCGCTCCGGCGGCAGCGCCGCACGGGCCTCGGCCGCCCCTCGGGCGGGCCTCAGTGGATGGCCTCAGTGGATGGCCTCAGTGGATGGCCACCCGCCCGTCCGCCTCCCGGACCACGCTGTCCAGTTCCTCCGCCGCCTTGACCCGGACGAACGGCGACAGCCTGGTCGCCGCCAGCGCCCGGTGCCCCAGCGAGAAGCGGTCCACCCAGACCTCCGAGCCCAGCTCCACCAGCCGGGCCAGTTCGGGGATCCCGTCCGAGACGGCGGCGAACACGCCCTCCTCGACCAGGTAGAGGATCACCCGGTCGCCGGACTCGGCGAGCGAGACCGCCTCCCGGAGGAACTCGCCGGCCTCCGGCGTGCCCCAGACCACCTGGCTCTCCACCAACACGTGCGAACGTCCGGCCATCGCGCGCTCCTCCCCCGTGGCGTCCCGCGGTGCCGGTCCGGCCCGGCACCCCCGTCCGGCCCGCTCGCTCTCCGGAGTCCCGATCTCCGTGGTCGAACGGTTCCCTGACGGACTATCAGCTTCCGCCAGGGTCCCCCAGGCGTCCGGGCAGGACAACGCTCCGGCCGGTGCATCTTCCCGCAACTGCGTGTTCCCGCAGCGGGACCGGCCGGTCTCGGGGCGCCGTCAGCTCCGGCTCAACCGCGCTCCCCCCGGCCGCGCATCAGCCAGCCCAGCTGGTACAGCGTCTCGGCCTCGTAGTCCTGGCGCAGCCGGGCGATGTGCGCGGCCACGGTGCGCTCGCTCAGCCCGATCCGCCCGGCGATCGCCCGCCGGCTCAGCCCGCCGGCCAGCAGCCGGGCGATCCGGGCCGCGACCGCGCCGGCGTCCGGCGCGGCGTGCGCCGAACCCCAGGCCACCCGCTCGGCCCGCTGCCAGTCCCGCTCGAAGAGCTCCACCAGCAACTCGACGGCGGTCGGGTCGCTGACGAAGGCGGCGCTGCCCATGTCGGCGGAGGCCGGGATGACGGCCACCTGGCGGTCGAAGATCAGCATCCGCTGGAAGTCCTCGTCCAGCACCCGGATCCGGGCGCCGTGCGGCGCGACCGCGGCGGCGTAGGCGACGGTGGCCGGATCGGTGCGGGCCACCGGCTGGTAGACGGTGCGCATCGCGCCGCCGCCGCGCAGGAACGGCACGTCCTGCGCCATCGCCCAGGCCAGGTGGTCGGCGGGGCGGTCACCGCCGGGCTGGGCGGTGAGGATCTCGGTGGTGGTGTCGGCGACGAGCTGGGCGATCCGGTGCCGGATGCTGTCCATGTCGACCACGGTGTCCACGGTGCCGGTGCCCGGCGCCGGGCGGTGCGGGGCGGTGTCGTAGGCGTGCGCCAGCTCGTCCAGCAGGGCGGGCATCTCGTCGGCCCGGCGGAGCAGTTCGGCGGCCCGGCCGCGCAGGGCGCCGGCCGCCCGGCCGAGGAAGGCGCGCGGGCTGACGGCGGAGTAGAAGGTGCCGCCCGGCAGGCCGCGGACCAGGCCGAGGTCGAGCAGCCGGGTGAGCGCGGGGCGGTCCCCCTCCAGCACCTCGGCGGCCTTCACCCAGCCGCCCTCGGCCACCACGGCGAGGTAGAGCCGGCGGGCGTCCTGGTCCAGCCGCAGCTCGGCGGCCAGGCCCCCCGGCCCCCGGCCGTATCCGATCGGCACGGCCGGCTCCGCCATCACTCCACCCCCGACTTGACTGTTCGCCGCCATATTGCCAGCCCGGCCCCCGGATCGCGAGGGGCGGGTGGCCGCACGGACCGGCGCGGAGGATCACACTAAGCGTCAGGTGTCACCGCTCCACCGGCCGGGCCTCTCCGTCACGCCGCCGGCGCCGCCCGCAGCAGCCGTCCCCCCGCCAGCGCGCTCACCGTGCGCACCCCCGCCACCGCCCAGGCCGCCAGCAGCAGCAGGTAGAGCCCCACGGCCAGCCAGCCGAAGCCGGCGAACCCGGTGTGCCGGGCCAGCCCGGCGGTGCCCGTCACGCAGGTGCCGACCGGGAAGGTGAAGGCCCACCAGGTGAGCCCGAACGGCATCCGGTGCCGCACCAGCGCCCGCAGGTTGGCCGCCCCGGCGATCAGCAGCCAGAGCAGCGCGAAGCCGGTCATCGCCACCCCGTAGAGCACCGCCAGGCCGAAGGCCGCGGGCGCCAGCGCGGGGGCGGTGGCCCGGGCCGCGTCCGAGAGGTTGCCGACCGCGGTGGTGGACTGGCCGAGCGGCCCGAGCACCAGGAAGAGCGAGGGGGTGAGCAGCACCGCGGGCAGCTTGCTGTGCACCAGCCCGGCGAAGACCACCGGCAGCACCACCAGGGTGGCCAGCAGGCTGGCGCCGAACAGCCCGTAGCAGGCGTAGAACAGGGCCGGCCGGAGCCCGGCCGGCAGGTGCGGCAGCAACGCGGGGCCGAGTGCCGCCGAGACCATCGGGGCGACCACCGGCAGCAGCCAGGTCGGGTTGGCCCGCAGCGCCGAGAGCCGGTGCCGGGTGACCATCAGGTACGGGATGCCGGCCGCCACCGCGACCGCGTAGAGCGTGCCCGCCGTCCAGAGCACCAGGTCGGCGGCGACCGCCGGACCGGTGCCGATCACGGGTGCGCCGACCGCCAGGGTGCCGAAGCCGACGGCCAGCAGGGCCATCGGCGGGCAGCCGTAGAAGACGGCGGTGGCCGGGTTCTCCAGCAGCTGCTCGCGGGCGGCCGCCCGGTGCCGGGTCAGGTGCACCAGCCGGGCGGCCACCAGCAGCACCAGCACCGCCGCCGAGAGCGCCCACACCCCGCGCGCGAAGTCGAGCTGTCCGGGCACCCGGTGGGGCAGCGCGACGGCCGCGTTGGCGGTGATCGCGGTGCCCATCACCGCCGCGTACCAGTTCGGCCCGAGCTGGCCGAAGTCGAGCGCGGCCAGGGCCCGCCGGTCGGGGCGGGCCGGGCGGGTACCGGGTGCCGGGTGGGCGAGCAGGGTGGTCATGGCTCCACCCTCCGCCGGACCGACCCCGGCCGGTAGCGGCCACCGCCCTATGGGGACATAACCTGGACCTATGGCTCTCTCCCCGCAGGTCCCCGAGCTGGGCGCACTGGAACTGCTGCTCGAGGTGGCCCGGCAGGGCAGCGTCGGCCGGGCGGCCGGCGTGCTCGGGATCAGCCAGCCCGCCGCCAGCGCCCGGATCAAGGGCATGGAGCGGCAGATCGGGGTGGCCCTGCTGGAGCGCTCGCCGCGCGGCTCACGCCCCACCCCGGCCGGCCGGCTGGTGGTGGAGTGGGCCCGCCAGGTGGTGGAGGCGGCACAGGCGCTGGATGCCGGGATCGCCGCGCTGCGCGAGGACCGGGACGCCCGGCTGCGGGTGGTCGCCTCGCTCACCGTGGCCGAGTACCTGATGCCCGGCTGGCTGCTGGCCCTGCACAGCGCGCTGCCCGGTACCGCGGTGACCCTGCGCACCGCCAACTCGCAGGCGGTGGCCCAGCAGGTGCTGGCGGGCGAGGCCGACCTGGGGTTCGTCGAGGGCAGCCGGACCCCGCCGGGCCTGGGCGGAGTGGCGGTGGCGGCGGACCGACTGGTCGTGGTGGTGGCGCCGGACCACCCGTGGGCCCGGCGGCGCTCGCCGGTCGGGGCGGCGGAGCTGGCGGCCACCCCGCTGGTGCTCCGCGAGCCGGGCTCGGGCACCCGGGAGGTGCTGGACCGGGCCCTCGGCGGGCCGGCCGTGCCGCTGCTGGAGCTGGCCTCCACCACCGCGCTGAAGGCGGCGGCGCTGGCCGGGGCCGGGCCGGTCTGCCTGAGCGAGCTGGCGGTGGCCGACGAGCTGGCCACCCGGCGGCTGGTCGAGGTGGAGCTGGCCGGGCTGGACCTGCGGCGGCCGCTGCGCGCGGTCTGGCCCGCCGGGCAGCGGCCGGCCGGCCCGGCCCGCGAGCTGCTGGCGCTGACCGGCACGGCGGCCGGCGGGGTCCTGAAGCGCTTGAACCGGAAAACCTGAGCGGGTTAGACTCAACTCCACAAAGCTGAGCCACCTAGACTCAATACTGGAGGAGCACCCCACCGTGGCCATGGACGCGAGCAAGTTCACCACCAAGACGCAGGACGCCCTGTCCGCCGCGATCCGGCAGGCCGGCGGCGCGGGAAACCCGGACGTCAGGCCGGTGCACATCCTGCTCGCCCTGCTGGAGCAGCCCGAGGGCCTGGCCCGGCCGCTGCTGGAGGCGGTCGGCGCGGACCTGCAGCAGCTGATCGGCGCCGCCCGCCAGCAGTTCCGTGCACTGCCCAGCGCCCAGGGCTCCACCGTCGCCGCCCCGCAGCTGGGCCGGGACACCCTGGCCGTGCTGGAGGACGCCGGGCGGCGGGCCGAGAAGCTGGACGACGCCTACGTCTCCACCGAGCACCTGCTGGTCGGCCTGGCCGCCGAGGGCGGCGCGGTCGCCGAGCTGCTGGCCCGCCAGGGCGCCACCCCGACCGCCCTGCTGGAGAAGTTCACCGAGGTCCGGGGCTCCGGCCGGGTCACCTCGCCGGACCCGGAGGGCACCTACAAGGCGCTGGAGAAGTACGGCACCGACCTGACCCAGGCGGCCCGGGACGGCAAGCTCGACCCCGTGATCGGCCGCGACCAGGAGATCCGCCGGGTGGTCCAGGTGCTCTCCCGCCGGACCAAGAACAACCCGGTGCTGATCGGCGAGCCCGGCGTCGGCAAGACCGCCGTGGTCGAGGGCCTGGCCCAGCGGATCGTGGCGGGCGACGTGCCGGAGTCGCTGCGCGGCAAGCGGCTGGTCGCCCTCGACCTGGGCGCCATGGTGGCCGGGGCCAAGTTCCGCGGTGAGTTCGAGGAGCGGCTGAAGGCCGTGCTGAACGACATCAAGCAGAGCGACGGCCAGGTGGTCACCTTCATCGACGAGCTGCACACCATGGTCGGCGCGGGCGCCGGCGGCGACTCCTCGATGGACGCCGGCAACATGCTCAAGCCGATGCTGGCCCGCGGCGAGCTGCGGATGGTCGGCGCCACCACGCTGGACGAGTACCGCGAGCGGATCGAGAAGGACCCGGCACTGGAGCGCCGGTTCCAGCAGGTGCTGGTCGGCGAGCCCACGGTGGAGGACACCATCGCCATCCTGCGCGGCCTCAAGGGCCGCTACGAGGCGCACCACAAGGTGCAGATCGCGGACGCCGCGCTGGTCGCCGCCGCCTCGCTCTCGGACCGCTACATCACCTCCCGGTTCCTGCCGGACAAGGCCATCGACCTGGTGGACGAGGCGGCCTCCCGGCTGCGGATGGAGATCGACTCCTCCCCGGTGGAGATCGACGAGCTGCAGCGCTCGGTGGACCGGCTGCGGATGGAGGAGCTGGCCCTGGAGAAGGAGTCCGACCCGGCCTCGGTGGACCGGCTGGCCCGGCTGCGCCGCGACCTGGCGGACCGTCAGGAGCAGTTGAGCGCGCTGACCGCCCGGTGGGAGCAGGAGAAGAAGAGCCTCAACCGGGTCGGCGAGCTGAAGGAGCGGCTGGACAGCCTGCACAGCACGCTGGACCGGGCCCAGCGGGACGGCGCCTTCGAGCAGGCCTCCAAGCTGATGTACGCCGAGATCCCGGCCGCCGAGCGGGAGTTGGCCGAGGCCCAGGAGCGCGCCCAGGACCAGGAGGCGACCACGTCCATGGTCAAGGAGGAGGTCGGACCGGACGACGTGGCCGATGTGGTGGCCTCCTGGACCGGCATCCCGGCCGGCCGGCTGCTGGAGGGCGAGAGCGCCAAACTGCTGCGGATGGAGGAGGAGTTGGGCCGCCGTCTGATCGGCCAGCCGACGGCCGTGCAGGCGGTCTCCGACGCGGTGCGGCGCACCCGCTCCGGCATCGCCGACCCGGACCGCCCGACCGGCTCCTTCCTCTTCCTCGGCCCGACCGGCGTCGGCAAGACCGAACTCGCCAAGGCGCTGGCCGACTTCCTCTTCGACGACGAGCGCGCCATGGTCCGGATCGACATGAGCGAGTACGGCGAGAAGCACTCGGTCTCCCGGCTGGTCGGCGCCCCGCCCGGGTACGTCGGCTACGAGGAGGGCGGCCAGCTCACCGAGGCGGTCCGCCGCCGCCCGTACAGCGTGGTGCTGCTGGACGAGGTGGAGAAGGCCCACCCGGAGGTCTTCGACGTGCTGCTCCAGGTGCTGGACGACGGGCGCCTGACCGACGGACAGGGGCGCACGGTGGACTTCCGCAACACCATCCTGATCCTCACCTCCAACCTGGGCAGCCAGTACCTGGTGGACCCGACCGTGCCGGATGCGGCCAAGCAGGAGCTGGTGCTGGACACCGTGCGCTCCAGCTTCAAGCCGGAGTTCCTGAACCGGCTCGACGACATCGTGGTCTTCGACCCGCTGGGCACCGAGGAGCTGAGCCGGATCGTCGACCTCCAGGTGGCCAAGCTGGCCGACCGGCTGCGCGAGCGCCGGCTCACCCTGGACGTCACCTCGGCGGCCCGCGACTGGCTCTCGCTGACCGGCTACGACCCGGCCTACGGGGCCCGGCCGCTGCGCCGCCTGGTGCAGTCCGCGATCGGCGACCAGCTGGCCCGGGCGATCCTCTCCGGCACGGTGCGCGACGGGGACACGGTGGTGGTCGAGCGGGACGAGGCAGGCGACCGGCTGACCGTCCGGACGGCCGGCTGAGCCCGCCCGAGCCGCCCTGATCCGGGGCCCGGCGCGCCTGTGCCCAGGGCCCCGGATGAGGCAGGATGGAGACAGTTGGAAGGGCGGCCCCAGAGACCACCAGCCACCCTTGTGCACTGTTGAAGGGACCCCCCGTGAGCATTGACCCGTCGTCCATCCCGTCCTTCGGCGTTCCCCAGCCGCCCGCGGGCGAGGGCGGCCGCCCGGCCGGTCCGCCGCCGATCGTGATGCCGGACGCCAACCTGGTCACCCAGCTGCTCAACCAGATGCAGCTCAAGCACACCACGGACGAAGAGGGCGACCTGGTCGCGCCCTGGGACGGCTTCCGGGTCTACTACATGTTCCGGGGCGAGCAGAAGGAGCTCTTCGCGGTCCGCGCCTTCTACGACCGGGTCTACACCCTGGAGCAGAAGGGCGAGATCCTCGACCTGATCGACGAGTGGAACCGCGAGACCCTGTGGCCCAAGGTCTACACCCACACCCACGAGGACGGCGTCGTCCGGCTGATCGGCGAGTGCCAGATGATCATCGGCACCGGCGTCAACCTGGACTACTTCATCACCACCGCCGCCAACTGGACCCAGGCCTCGGTGGGCTTCGAGCAGTGGATCGTCGAGCGCCTCGGCCTGCAGAAGGACATCGAGGATGCCGAGGGCGAGAACGACACCGACGGCGAGGAGCCGGCCGGCGAGTGACCCCGCCGCTCCACCCCTGAACTCCTGGCCCGGCCCGCCCTCCCAGCGGGCCGGGCCAGGTCTCGTCCCGGAGTCCCGGAGCCCCACCCACCATGCAGCTGTTCACCTTCGACCGAGCCAAGCGGGTGATCAACCGCTTCTCCTCGGTCGGCGCGCACGCCACCCGGGTCGCCACCGGCGGCGAGCCCGGCCCGGTCCACCTCACCTGCCTCACCATCGAGCCCGGCGGCGCCATCGGCACCCACCCCGCCCCCTGCGACCAGCTCTTCCTGGTGATCGCCGGCCAGGGCTGGGTCAGCGGCCCCGACGGCATCCCGCACCCGGTCTCCGCCGGCCACGGCGTGCACTGGTCCCCCGGCGAGCCGCACACCTCCGGCACCGACACCGGCCTCACCGCGCTGGCCCTGGAGGGCCCGGCGCTGAGCGTCTACGAGCCGGGCTGAGCGGTACTTGTCCGCTCCCCTCCGGCACCGGAAGATGGGGCCGACCGACGACCGGCAAGGGAGCCGCATTCTACGGGCTGACCTACGACCCCGACACCGAGGTGCTGGTCACCGCCGGCGCCACCGAGGCCATCGCCGCCTCGCTACTCGCCCTGCTGGAGCCCGGCGACGAGGTGATCGCCTTCGAGCCGTTCTACGACTCCTACGCCGCCTGCATCGCCATGGCCGGCGCCACCCGCGTTCCACTGACGCTGCGTCAGCCCTCGTTCCGGCCCGACCTGGACGAGCTGCGCTCCCTCATCACCCCGCGCACCCGGCTGCTGCTGATCAACACCCCGCACAACCCCACCGGGCTCGTCCTCAACCCCGAGGAACTGCGCGCCATCGCCGAACTCGCCGTCGAGCACGACCTCCTGGTGATCACCGACGAGGTCTACGAGCACCTGGTCTTCACCGGCGCCCACCACCCGCTCGCCGCCCTCCCCGGCATGCGCGAGCGCACCGTGGCCATCTCCTCGGCCGGCAAGACCTTCTCCTTCACCGGCTGGAAGGTCGGCTGGGCCAAACCCTGCTCACCTACCTATTTGCCAGTGAGCTGACAACTCCCGTGTGCCGAGCGCTTCCCGGCCCGGTGCAACCCAAAGACACGTGAGGTCGTGCAGCCCCGCCCGCTGGAGAGGCACACCTATCCCGGCCGGCCAGGCCCATGCCCGGGGCCCATGCCCGGGGCCCGGGGCCCGGGGCCCGGTCTCGATCTTCCGACGGCCCAACTTAAGGAAGGGGCAACGCCATGCGGCCCTGCCGGATCAATCCTTCGGGCTTCTCGCGATGACCTCCTGAATATCAAACATCAGGACCAACTCGTACCTTCCCACCTCTGCAAGCCCATCAAAGATTCGCTCGGCGAGCAACTGCTGCCGCTCCAGGTCCCGATCGAGGTCCCGGATCACCAGTACGGACTGGTACCGTTCGAGCTGAATTCCATGGTCCGCCTCAAAGTCATGACTCAATTCAAGCTCGACTGCCGCGCGATCGACCTTTGCACTCCAGTCCACCAACTCACCGCCCGGCCGCCGGAGAGGGATTCCACAAGCCCCGGAGATGTCACCGACAAGCTGTCCCTCCGAAGTCGACGAGCGAATGAAGATGTAGTGATATGAACTCACCGCTAGACCTCCCTATGGCCATGTAATATCGTAACCGTCACCAATGATGCGAATATTGTCCATGCGCCCTGGATTATTTCGCAGGAACTTCTGCAACCCTTCCCTTGCACTGTTTTCATCGAGACCGCTTCCCCGCGCATCCAAGATCGCATTCGAAGCCTGACCCTTTGCCGAGTTAAGCTGATTTTTTACCGTGTTCGGCGTAGCCCCAGGGTCCATACTCTTGAATTCCGTGGGAACCCCATCAACCTCTGCATCTGCACGGCGTTCGCCATCGACCTCTGATTCTTTGACCGCCCGCACGCTCTTCCCCTCAGACTGAAGGGTATCAGCGATCTGGCGCTCTTTCGGATTGAACGGCTTCTCAGACTCATCGATCGAGCCTGCGCCGTCATTACTCGGCCCCCAGCTCCCGCCACCATTGCCGCCATCGGATCCCATATTCACTCTGTCGGGACCAGCAGCATCGTTCAGGACTGTGTTCATCCCGTCGTAGGCCATTCCGAGGCCGCCCGCGATAGCAGCTGCCGAGACCACCTGCACTGGCACGCCGACAACGGACCCGATGCCGGTCAAATCAAGAGCAAAGCCGCCTACTTCACCACCGGCCCCGAGAACAGCCATCCCCAGGCCCAGACCGGTCTCGGCAAGCGACCCGGGATCATGGAGAATGGCATTGCCCACAGAAGCAAGACTAGTGAGCACGTCCTCCCCCGCACCTTCGGCGAACTGCCCCACGCCGGAGAAGAATCCCCCGATGTCATCCCCCACCTGCGACCAGAATCCAGGCTTAGGAGGTGCCAGGTCACGTGCCTTGCCTATCGCGCCAGCTGCATCCCTGCCCACCGTGGCAAGCTGATTTCGAGCGCTGCTCAGCGCATCGTTGGCCGACTGTTTGTCCCCAGAATTCCATTGCTCGACTGCCGTGGCAGCCTGATCTTGAGCCCAGGTCAGCGTAGCCGCATAGTTGTTCAGTGCATCAGCCGCACTGTGGAACGCGTCTCCTGCCTGCAACCACTTTCCCGGCTGGCCGTGGAATACCGCGCGGAAGGCATCACCGGCTTGCCCGCGCCAGCCGTCTGCAGTGTCGATCCGCTGCAGACCGGCACCTGCCTGATGAAGATGATCACCATATTGCCGCAGCTCCGCTCCGGTCTGGTATATCGATACCGGATCACCCGGAATCAGCACCGCCGGATCACTGCTCTTACCAAGCTCGGCAGTCATCACTTGACTCCAGGATCATTTCCAGCGCCCGTCACCACGCCGTTCGACTGCGTAAGATGCTGCTGCACATCCTGTTCGGCCTTGGTGTATGCATTGGCACTCGCCGTGAGCCGGTCACGTATCTCTTTACCGTCCTTGGCTAGATTAGTCACACCCCGCTGCCACCGGCCGAGGAAATCAGACAGTGTTTTCGCCACATCATGGTTCCCGATTGCCGACTCGTCATGAGAAATATCGCCCACACTCCGCCGGTCCAGCTCAATCAGCGTGGCATTCACGCCGACTGCGGCGTCCCGCAGCGCCTGTAGATCCACTGAGAATCCGTCAGCCATCATCTACCCCAAGCAGGTACATGGTCCCCACCCCTAACGTTCTATGTTCGCACCATCTCGTTCAAGCATAGAGTGCGCCCTTCGCACATGTGTGACAACTGCCAAATCGAGTGGCCCTGGCTCAAGTCATGGGCAGACCGACGGCGACTCAGCTCAGGCCAACTCGCGGAATAGCTGCGAGGGCTGTTGGGACGCCTGCTTCGGTTCACACGCTCAGCCACCCGGGGCATCAAGGATGGACAACCATTGAGAAACGGAACTTGGCGTTTGAATTCCGCCTCGCCCTTGACCTCTTAAGACCACTAGTCTGCTCGTTGTCAGCCACCGCGTTGTGCTGCTCGCGATCTCCCACGTGTGAGTTGAGTCGAGCACCAGAGCTTGTCCAAGGCCCACGGCCATCAGAGGATGGGGCCGACCGACGACCGGCAAGGGAGCCGCAATGAGCACGAGGCCGCTGTTGAACCGCCGGCTGGCGGACATGGGCACGACGATCTTCGCGGAGATGTCCGCCCTCGCCACCGCCACCGGCTCGATCAACCTCGGCCAGGGCTTCCCGGACACCGACGGACCCGCCTCGATCGCCCGGGCGGCCGCCGACGCGGTGCTCAGCGGCCGCGGCAACCAGTACCCGCCCGGCCCCGGCATCCCCGAGCTGCGCACCGCGATCGCCGAGCACCAGCAGCGCTTCTACGGGCTGACCTACGACCCCGACACCGAGGTGCTGGTCACCGCCGGCGCCACCGAGGCCATCGCCGCCTCGCTACTCGCCCTGCTGGAGCCCGGCGACGAGGTGATCGCCTTCGAGCCGTTCTACGACTCCTACGCCGCCTGCATCGCCATGGCCGGCGCCACCCGCGTTCCGCTGACGCTGCGTCAGCCCTCGTTCCGGCCCGACCTGGACGAGCTGCGCTCCCTCATCACCCCGCGCACCCGGCTGCTGCTGATCAACACCCCGCACAACCCCACCGGGCTCGTCCTCAACCCCGAGGAACTGCGCGCCATCGCCGAACTCGCCGTCGAGCACGACCTCCTGGTGATCACCGACGAGGTCTACGAGCACCTGGTCTTCACCGGCGCCCACCACCCGCTCGCCGCCCTCCCCGGCATGCGCGAGCGCACCGTGGCCATCTCCTCGGCCGGCAAGACCTTCTCCTTCACCGGCTGGAAGGTCGGCTGGGTGACCGCCTGTCCCGCGCTGGTCGCCGCCGTCCGCACCGCCAAGCAGTACCTGACCTACGTCTCCGCCGGCCCGTTCCAGTACGCCGTCGCCGAGGCGCTGCGCCTGCCGGACGCCTACTTCGCCGACTTCCGCACCGATCTCGCCCGCCGCCGCGACCTGCTCGCCGCCGGGCTCTCCGACGCGGGCTTCCGGGTCTTCACCCCGGAGGGCACCTACTTCATCACCACCGACATCACCCCGCTCGGCGAGAAGGACGGCGTCGAGTTCTGCCGCACCCTGCCCGAGCGCTGCGGCGTGGTCGCCATCCCCAACGTGGTCTTCTACGACAACACCGAGGCGGGCCGCTCGCTGGTGCGGTTCACCTTCTGCAAGAAGGACGAGGTCCTCCAGGAGGCGGTCGACCGGCTCGGCCGGCTCTGACCGGCGCGCCCCCGCCCATAGTTCGAGAACGCCCTTCCGCTGCCAACTGCCGCACGGCAGGATGCTCCTGATGATCAGTGAGCTCGGTCGGCCGGCCGGGCGGAGGGAACACACGGGGGTCCGCACGATGTCCACACCCATGCCCGGAAAACTGCCGCGGGGCGCCGCGTTCTGGCTGCTCGCCGCGGTGTTCGGGATGCTGATGTTCGCCTCGGCGGCGCCGTCGCCGCTGTACGTGGTCTACCAGCAGCACTGGCACTTCTCGGCGCTGGCGCTCACCGCGGTCTACGCGGCGAACGCGGTGGCGCTGCTGGTGACGCTGCTCTTCGCCGGGTCGCTCTCCGACCACCTGGGGCGGCGGCCGGTGCTGCTCGGCGCGGTGGCCGTGGAGTTGGCCTCGATGGTGGTCTTCGCCGAGGCCCGGTCGCTCGGTTGGCTGTTCGCCGGGCGGATCGTGCAGGGGATCGCCACCGGGGCGGCCACCGGGGCGCTCAGCGCCTCGCTGATCGACCTGCAGCCGGCCGGCTCGCGGCTCGGGGCGCTGATGACCAACGTCGCCGCGGCGGGCGGGATCGCGGTCGGCGCGCTGGCCACCGGCCTGCTGGTGGAGTACGGGCCGGCGCCGACCCGGCTGGTGTTCTGGCTGCTGACCGCGGTCTTCGCGGTGGCGCTGCCGCTGATCGCGCTGATGCCCGAGCCGGTGGTGCCGGACGGCGGGTGGCTCCGGTCGTTGCGGCCCGAGGTGGCGGTGCCGGCTGAGGTTCGGGCGCCGTTCGCCGCGCTGCTGCCGTCGATCGTGGCGACCTGGGCGCTGGGCGGGCTCTACCTGTCGCTGGGCGGCTCGCTGATGCACGCGGTGCTGCACCTGAACAGCCATCTGGCAGGCGCACTGGTGATCGTCTCGCTGCAGGGCACCTCGGCGGTGGTGGCGCTGCTGGCCCGGGACTGGTCGGTGCGCCGGTCGCTGCTGGTCGGGCCGGTGGCGCTGCTGGCCGGGGTGGTGCTGGCGCTGGTGGCACTGCGGGCCGGGTCGGCCTGGCTCTTCTTCGCGGCCAGCGTGCTGGCCGGGGTGGGCTTCGGGCCGTCGTTCTCCGGGGCGCTGCGCACCCTGACCACCCTGGCGCCGGCCGCCCGTCGAGCCGAAGTGGTCACCGCCGTCTACGTGTTGTCCTACCTGGCACTGAGCCTGCCGGCGGTGGCGGCGGGCATCGCGGTCGCGCACATCGGGCTGAGCGCCACCGCGACCTGGTACGGGGTCTCGGTCTGCGTGCTGGAGGCGCTGGCGCTGCTGGCCGGCCTGCGGCGCGGCGAGCCGGCCACCGCGGTGCCGGTGCCGTCGCTGCTGCCGATCCCGGGCCCGGGCACGGCCGCCCCCTGCCCGCGGGTGCTGGCGGCCCAGCACCGCTGAGCCGACCCACCGCGATTCACCGAACGATCCGACCTTTCTCCGCCTCAGCCAATGAACCGGCCATTCCAGCGGATCGTCCGACCAACGCCACTCGACCGCCCCCGGCCCGGCCGCGCGCTCGCACGCCTGCGCGCACCCGGCGCGCGCCCGGACCGCGGGGCGTGCGTTCCTGCTCGGAGGGCGCACATCGACCAATCTCGTTCACCCTCCCGGTCACACCTGACCAGGCACTACGCCCAGAACGGTGAATGTGCAACAAGAATAGGTAAATCCCTGACGGACCCGGAGAATTCGTGCTTCTCTGCTGCTGAATCTCCAGCCGGAATCCTTCCTTCCACGGTCGGCCGCGTCCTGGACCGCACAGCCACGAACCTCCTCGCCTTCGGCCGAGTCGGACTGCACGGCGGACGCGTACGGAGCTGAAATGCGGAGCCAAGCATGCTCACCACACTGCAGACCTCCTATACCGACACCCGCGCCGGTGACCTGGCCTGGTGCCTCGGCGGCGGGCCGCTGCCCGCGCTGGCGGTGCGCGACCTGCCGCTGCCGGGTCCGGACGAGGGGGCCGGCGCGCCGGCCCAGGCGCGCGACGCCTACGACCGGCGGACCGGCCACCGCGCCCCGGGAGGGAGCAGAGCCGGCGGCACCGGCACCCTGCAACTGCGGCTGCTCGGCGCCTCGCACCAGGTGGTGATCGCGGCCGGCCCAGGCGAGTGCCTGGAGACGGTGGCCTGCCTGCCCGGCCGGCGGACCCCGCTGCCGGCCCGGGTGGCCGAGCAAGTCGCCGGGTGGGAATACGAGTTCGCCGCCCGGATCGAGTCCCTGCCGCCGCACGTCTTCGCCGCCCGGGCACAGGAGATCCTGGCCCTGGTGGACGAGCACCCGCGCGGCCTGGCCGGGGTCTTCCCCGGCGACCCCAGCGCCTTCACCGCACTGGTCGCCCAGGGCAGCGCGGAGCGGGTGCTCTGGCGGACCTGGCACGCCTACCCGCAGGAGGGGCGGCTGGTCTGCACCCGGTCCTCACTGGTGGTGCGCGGACCGGGCGGCTCGACCCGGCCCGGGACGGCCCGCTGCTCGATGGCCCGGCCGACCCGGCCGTGACCCCCCGTAAGCCGGAGGGCGGCCGAAGGCCTCCGATACCCCATCAGCCCCCGAGAAGCTCGAACACCATGCCGATCCGTCAACTCAAACGCCGTCACTGCCGCTCGAACGGGTGCACCTACCGGCGGCCCCCGTCGCCTAGCGTTTCTTCGTGATCAACCAGCCGACGGGCCGCCCCGTGCCGCCCGGTCCCGACCGCGCCGGCCCGCACCCCGTCGAGTGGCTGCCGACGGTCCGGCTGCGGGCGCGCACCCGCGGCCGGATCCGCGACCGCCTGCCGCCGTCCGGCCGGACCGACACCCCGGCCGGACTCGCCCCGGGCCCGCCCCGGCAGCGGCCGACCAGGGTCCGGCTGCGGGTCCGCCCGCCGCAGCCGCCGCGCGGCCGCGGTACGCCGGAAGGACGCGCCCGAACGGAGGAGAGCCCCCCGGAAGTCGGCGCGGTCCGAACCCCGGCCGCCCGGCTGCTGGTGCTGCTGGCCGCGTTCATCTGCGCGGCCTGCGGCCTGGTGTACGAGCTGGAGCTGGTGGCGCTCGGCGGCTACCTGCTCGGCGACTCGGTCACCCAGACCTCGGTGGTGCTCTCCGTGATGGTCTTCGCGATGGGCGTCGGCTCGCTGGCCGCCAAGCGGTTCACCCACCGGCCGGCCACCTCCTTCGCCCTGGTCGAGTGCTCGCTGGCACTGGTCGGCGGCCTCTCGGTGCTGGTGCTCTACGCCTGCTGGGCCTGGCTGGGCCGCTACCAGCTCGCCCTGGTCGGGCTCACCTGCCTGATCGGCCTGCTGATCGGCGCCGAGATCCCGCTGCTGATGACCCTGGTGCAGCGGGTCCGCCGGGAGGAGGCCGGCCGGGCCGCCGCCGACCTGTTCGCCGCCGACTACGTGGGCGCGCTGCTCGGCGGCCTGGCCTTCCCGTTCCTGCTGCTGCCGCACCTCGGCCAGGCCGGCGGCGCGCTGCTCACCGGCGCGGTGAACGCGGTGGCCGGCGGTGCCGTGGTGCTCTGGCTCTTCCGGGACGAGCCGGCCCCGCGGACCAGGCTGCTGCTCTGGACCGGCTGCGGCGCGGTGCTCGCCGCCCTGGCGCTGGCCGCCGCCTGCACCGGCGCGCTGGAGCGGGCCGCCCGGAGCGCCCTCTACGGCGCCGCGCCGCGCCAGGCGGTGCAGGGCAGCTCCGGCGAGATCGTGCTCACCGGCCCCCGGGTGCCGGTCCAGGGCGGCGAGCCGCTGCGGCTCTACCTGGACGGCCGGCTGGCCGCCTGCGGCAGCGACGAGTACCGCTACCACGAGGCGCTGGTCCACCCCGCGCTGGCCGGCGCGGGCGGCGCCCGGGTACTGCTGCTCGGCGGCGGCGACGGGCTGGCGCTGCGCGAGGTGCTGCGGCACAGCCGGGTCGGCTCGGTGCTGGTGGTCACCCCGGATCCGGCGCTCCCCCGGCTGGCCCGCACCGACCCGGCGCTGGCCGCGCTCGGCGGGCGGTCCTTCGCCGACCCCCGGGTCCGGGTGGTCACCGCCGACCCGCTGGCCTGGCTGCGCACCGGGGCCGACCCCGGCGACCGGTTCGACGTGGTGCTGGCCGACCTGCCGGCCCCGCTGCGGGCGGCCCGCGCCGAGTACCACGCCGCCGAGTTCTACGGCCTGGCCGCGGCCCGGCTCACCGCGGACGGCCGGCTGGCGGTGCCGGCCCCGGCCGGGCCCGGGCTCTGGACGGTGGAGGCGGGGCTGCGCGCGGCCGGCTTGTCCACCGTGCCGTTCCCGGTGCCGGGCGACGGGCCGGCCTGCGACCCGGCGGGCAGCGGGGCGGTGGCGGCCGTCCTGCTGGCGGCCCGCGGCGCCAGCCCCGAACTGGCACTGGCCGGGGACGCCCCGCCGCCGCGCTCGCTCACCGAGTCCGGGCTGCGGGCCGCCGCGGCCCGGCTGGCGTCCCGTCGGCCGGACCCGCTGCCGCCGGCCGACACCCTGCTGGACCCGCACTGAGCCGGCCCCGGACCCGGCCCGCGACTGCCCGATCGGGCCGTCCGGGTCCTCCCCGGGCACCCGGACGGCAGTCGATCGGTGCCGTGCCCTTCCGCCCGACGGACAGGTCGGTAGGCTCACAGCCATGGAGCATGAGGTTGTCATCCCGCTGCCGGCCGAACTCGTCCTGCGCGCCCTGGACGATCCCGAGCTGCTCGCCCGCTGCCTGCCCGGGCTGAGCACCGAAGCCTCCGACGCCTCCTCCCCGGCGGGCCGCCGGGCAACCGGCGCGCCGCCGGAGCTGACCGGCCGGCTGAAGCTGCGGATCGGCAGCTCCACCATCACCTACAAGGGCACCGCCTCGCTGATCCGCAGCGGCGCGCCGGGTGTGGTGACCGTCCTGGTCGAGGGCCAGGAGGCGCGCGGCGACGGCGAGGTGACGGCCACCCTGCGGATCGCCGTGACCGGCGAGCCGGCCCCCGACTCCGACGGCGAGGCCGCCCGGATCCGGTTCACCGGCGACCTGACCCCCGGCGGCCGGCTCGCCGAGTTCGACGAGGAGGCCCTGGCCGCCGCCGGGCGCCGGCTGCTGGACCGTTTCGCCGCCGCGCTCGGCGAGGAGCTGGCGCCGGAGGAGCCCGGAGAGCCGGGGGACGCCGAGCCGCCCACCCTCAGCGTGGTTCCCGACCCGCTGCCGGACGACCTCTTCGCCGACGACCTCTCCGACCTGATCGCCTTCTCCCCCGACGAGGAGGAGCCGGTCCACCCCGAGCCGGTCGAGCTGCCCTACCCGCACGCCGTGCCCGACCCGGTGGGCGAGGAGGCGGGCCCGGTCCGCCGCAGCATCGTCGGCCGCTCCGCCGAGGAGGTGGACCACGCCCCGCCGCGCGGCCGCTACGCCCCGGCCCTGCCGGCCCGCAGCGCCCGCGCCCGGGCGGCCAGCCGCTGGTACGGCGATCAGCACGCCGGCACCCCGGCCGGCCCCAGCCTGGCCGACCGGCTCACCTCGCCCTGGGTGATCGGCAGCGGCATGGCCCTGCTCGGCGGCGCCGTGATCGTGGCCCGCGCCCTGCGCCGCCGCTGACCGGGACCCGGACGGCCAGACCCTAGACTGATCGTCCATGAGCAACCCGAACAACGACCGCGCCGCCCTGCTGGACCAGATCAAGACCAAGGCCGTGGTGCACGGCAAGGTGATCCTCTCCTCCGGCCGGGAGGCCGACTACTACGTGGACCTGCGCCGGATCACCCTGGACGCGCAGGCCGCCCCGCTGGTCGGACGGGTGCTGCTGGACGCCACCGCGGAGCTGGAGTACGACGCGGTCGGCGGCCTGACCCTGGGTGCCGACCCGGTGGCCGCCGCGATGCTGCACGCCGCCGCCGCCCGCGGCCGCGAGCTGGACGCCTTCGTGGTCCGCAAGGCCGGCAAGGCGCACGGCCTGCAGCGCCGGATCGAGGGCCCGGACGTCAAGGGCCGCCGGGTGCTGGCGGTCGAGGACACCTCCACCACCGGCGGCTCGGTGCTGACCGCCGTCGAGGCGCTGCGCGAGGCGGGCGCCGAGGTGGTCGGCGTGGCGGTGATCGTGGAGCGCGGTGCCGCCCCCGCGATCGAGGAGGCCGGCCTGCCCTACTACACCGTCTTCACCGCGGCCGACCTCGACCTGGCCTGACCGCCGCCGGGAAACCCGCCGCAATGCCGAGAAGGGGGGGGGGGGGGGGCGGGGGGGGGGGGGCGGGGGGCGCCCCCCCCCCCCCCCCGCGGCGGGCGCCCCCCCCGCGCCGCCCGCCCCGGGGCCCCCCCCCCCCCCTTCTCCGTCCGCCGGACCGGACCCGGGCTCAGCCGCGGCGGTGGCGGCCGCCGGACTGTGCCGGCTCGCCCTCCTCGGCCTCGGCCGCCACCACCGGGCCGCCGGCCTTGCGCTTCTTCCGCTCCTTGACGATCTCCAGCAGGATCGGCGAGATCGACAGCAGGATGATCAGCGCCATCGCCGGGATCAGGTACTTGTCGATCACCGGGGCCATCGAGTCGCCGAAGAAGTAGCCGATGCAGAGCATCGCCTCGGTCCAGATGATGCCGCCGATGGTGTTCCAGATCAGGAACTTCCGGGCCGGCATCTCCAGCATGCCCGCGACCGGGTTGAGGAAGGTGCGCACGATCGGGATGAAGCGGGCCATCACCACGGCCTTCTCCGGCCCGAACTTGGCGAAGTACTCCTCCGCCTTGTCCACGTACTCGCGCTTGAAGATCCGCGAGTCGGGCTTGTCGAAGAGCTTCCCGCCGGCCTTGGCCCCGAGCAGGTGGCCGAGCTGGGCGCCGACGATGGCGCAGATCGGCGCGCCGACCAGCAGCACGCCGATCGGCATCTGCACGCCCGGGCCGAAGGCCTTGGCGGCGGCCGAGGAGGCCGCCACGCCGCCGAGGATCAGCAGCGAGTCGCCGGGCAGGAAGAAGCCGATCAGCAGGCCGGTCTCGGCGAAGATGATCGCCAGCAGGCCGAAGGTCCCGACCGAGCTGATCAGCGACTTGGCATCCAGGAGGTTGACCGCTAGGTCGGTAGTGGTAGTCACGGGCGCAGGATAGCGCGCAGAGATGGCAGGACCCGGCAGCGAGCGCTACGCCGGTGGCCCGCATGCTGAACCCATGGGTGTAGCCGGGGCCCGAGTCTGGGAAGATGGCCGAGGTGTCCGGCCCGCGGTCGCCCACACCCTCGATGTCGTACCGCGGTGACGCCGTGAACCAGAGGCGTACCGAGCATCGGACAGCGTCGTCCGAGCGCCCCACACCGACAGGAGCGGATTCGCATGCCCATCGCAACCCCCGATGTCTACAACGAGATGCTGGACCGGGCCAAGGCAGGCAAGTTCGCCTACCCGGCCATCAATGTCACCTCGTCGCAGACGCTGCACGCGGCGCTGCGCGGCTTCGCCGAGGCCGAGAGCGACGGCATCATCCAGATCTCCACCGGTGGCGCCGAGTTCCTGGGCGGCCAGCACAACAAGGACATGGTGACCGGCGCCGTCGCGCTGGCCGAGTTCGCCCACATCGTGGCCGCCAAGTACGACATCACCGTCGCGCTGCACACCGACCACTGCCCGAAGGACAAGCTGGACGGCTACGTCCGCCCGCTGCTGGCGGTCTCCGCCGAGCGCGTGGCCCGTGGCGAGAACCCGCTCTTCCAGTCCCACATGTGGGACGGCTCGGCCGAGACCCTGGCCGACAACCTCTCCATCGGCCAGGAGCTGCTGGCCCTGGCGCACGCCGCCAAGATCATCCTCGAGGTCGAGATCACCCCGACCGGCGGCGAGGAGGACGGTGTCTCGCACGAGATCAACGACTCGCTCTACACCACCGTGAACGACGCGGTCCGCACCGCCGAGGCGCTGGGTCTGGGCGAGAAGGGCCGCTACCTGCTGGCCGCCTCCTTCGGCAACGTGCACGGCGTCTACAAGCCCGGCAACGTGGTGCTCCGCCCCGAGCTGCTGCGCGAGCTGCAGGACGCGATCGGCGCCCAGTACGGCAAGCAGGACCCGTTCGACTTCGTCTTCCACGGCGGCTCCGGCTCCTCCGCCGAGGAGATCGAGACGGCGCTGGAGAACGGCGTGGTCAAGATGAACCTGGACACCGACACCCAGTACGCCTTCACCCGCCCGGTCGTGGACCACATGTTCCGCAACTACGACGGCGTGCTGAAGGTCGACGGCGAGGTCGGCAAGAAGAACACCTACGACCCGCGGACCTGGGGCAAGCTGGCCGAGGCCGGCATGGCGGCCCGGGTGCGCGAGGCCGCGGTGACCCTGCGCTCGGCGGGCAACCGGATCAAGTAAGGCGACACCCCTCGGGCCCCGGTCGGCGACCGGGGCCCGAGGCGTTCCCGGACGGGGCCGGACGGGGCCGGACGGCAAAATCTTCGCCCCGGAACGGTATGGATTTGCCAGGGGCGGCCCGGACCGCCGCGGATTTCTCATCCGCCCGGCCAAGGCTGTCACCCATGGCCACCACCGTGCTACCGATCGCTCCCGAGCCCGAGTCGAACCGCCGGACACCGCGCCGGGCACCCTGGCGCTCGCCCGCCGACCAGCCGGGGTACACCCGCCCCGCCCTGCTCGCCATCGCGGCCCTGGCGGGGCTGCTGTTCTTCTGGGGCATCGACCGGAGCAGCTACCACACCTTCTACGCGGACGCCGTGCGCAGCATGACGGAGAGCTGGAAGGCCTTCGTCTTCGGCTCCTACGACCCGGCCGGCACCATCACTCTGGACAAGCTGCCGGGCTTCCTGTGGCCGCAGGCGGTCTCGGCCCGGCTCCTCGGCTTCCACCCCTGGGCGCTGGCCCTGCCGCAGGCGGTCGAGGGCGTGCTCTCGGTGCTGGTGCTGTTCCGCGCGGTGCGGCGCTGGGCCGGCGCCAACGCGGCGCTGCTGGCCGCGCTGTCCTTCACCCTGACCCCGGTGGTGGCCGGGCTGTTCCGCACCGCCGTCGAGGATCCGCTCTTCACCCTGCTGCTCCTGCTGGCCGCCGACGCCACGCAGCGCGCCGCCCGGACCGGGCGGCTGCGGACCCTGGTGCTGGCCGGGGTCTGGGTCGGGGTGGCCTTCCAGGCCAAGATGCTGGAGGCCTGGGCGGTGCTGCCCGCGCTGGCCGGCGTCTACCTGCTGGCCGCGCCGGTGCGGCTGCGGCGCCGGCTGGCGCACCTGTTGGCGGCCGGGGCGGTCACCCTGGCGGTCTCCGCCTCCTGGGTGCTGCTGGCCACCGCGACCCCGGCCGGCGACCGGCCGTACATCGACGGGACCACCGACAACTCGGCCTACAGCATGGTGGTCGGCTACAACTTCCTGAACCGCTTCACCTCGGTCGGGCTGAACGCGGCCGAGACCGGCAGCGTGACCTCCAGCCGGGGCGGCGGGCAGCAGCACGGCGCCCGCGACGCCGCCGCCCGTCCGCAGCCCCGGCCGGGCGGGGACGGCGGCTGGACCAAGATGTTCGGCGCGCAGTTCGCCCCGCAGACCGGCTGGCTCTACCCGCTGGCCGCCACCGCCCTGCTCTGCGCGCTGGTCTGGCGCCGGCGCGAGCCGCGCACCGACCCGCTGCGGGCCGGCTACCTGCTCTGGGGCGGCTGGCTGGCGGTCTACTTCCTGGTGTTCAGCGCCGGCAGCGTCGGCGGCCACAGCTACTACATGGGCGTGATCGCCACCCCGCTGGCCGCGCTGGCGGGCGCCGGGCTGGTGCTGCTGCGGCAGGGCCAGTGGGTGGGCGGCGCGCGGGCCTGGGCGCTGCCGGCGGCGGTGGCGGGCACCGCGCTGTGGAGCGCGCACCTGGCCGGGCTCTACCCGTCCTTCCTGCCCTGGCTGCCGCCGGCCACCCTGGTGCTGGGCGGCCTCGCGGTGGTGCTGCCGGCGGCCGGCCGCGGCGCCCGCCGGCTGGCCCGGGCGGGGCTGGCGGCCGCGCTCGGCGCGGTGCTGCTGGCGCCGGGCGCCTGGGCCGCCTCGGTGCTGGACAGCCGGTACGGCAACTCCGGGATGGGCACGGTCGGCCCGCAGGCCGCGCACGGCTACGGCCGGCCCGCCGCCCCGACCGACGGTGCCCGGGCCGCCGCCGGCGGGGGCGGCAGCACCCTGAGCCGCTCCCAGCAGCGGATCCTGGCCTACGCCGAGGCCCACGACCAGGGCGCCCGCTACCTCTTCGCCACCACCACCTGGACCGCCTCCTCCCCGTACATCCTGGCCACCGGCAAGGAGGTGCTGCCGATGGGCGGCTTCACCGGCGAGGTGCCCTCGCCGACGCTGCCGCAGTTCCAGGCGCTGGTCCGCAGCGGCCGGCTGCACTTCGTGCTGCTCGGCTCCCCGCAGGGCGGCCGGAGCACCGCCGCGGGCCCGACCGCGGCGGTCACCGACTGGGTGCGCCGCAACTGCGCACCGGTCGCCCCGGGCGACTACGGGCAGTCGGTGACCAGTGCCGCTCCGCAACTCCTCTACCGCTGCACCGCATGAGCACAGCGGCCCCGCCCGGGCGCCACCACCCGGCTGGCAGACTGGGGAGCATGACTGAACGGAAGAACTTGCTCTCGGGCCCCGAGCCGACGCTGCTGAGCGAGGAGGCGGAGCCGTACCGGCGGCTCGCCGAGGAGTCCGCGTCGCCGACCCAGCTCGCGGCGGACTACCCGTGGTTCTCGCTGGCCTGGGCGATGCTCGCCGATGACGCGTTCGCCGAGGGCCGGGTGGTCGAGTCGTACGCCTACGCCCGCACCGGCTACCACCGCGGCCTGGACGCGCTGCGCCGGGCCGGCTGGCACGGCCACGGGCCGATCCCGTGGGACCACCGCGCCAACCGCGGCTTCCTGCGCTGCCTGGCCGCGCTGGCCCGGGCCGCCGAGGCGGTCAAGGAGACCGAGGAGGCCGAGCGCTGCTGGCAGTTCCTCATGGACAGCAGCCCGGAGGCCTACTCCGAGCTGAAGCAGTAGCCGGCCCCGACCGCTCCGACGGCCGCCCGCTGACCTGGGTCAGCGGGCGGCCGTCGCCGTCTCAGCCCAGCCGCTCCAGCAGCAGCGCGAGCCGCTGCTCGTCCAGGCCGGGGCGCAGCCGCCCGCTCCCGGTGAGCAGCACCAGCCCGTGCAGAGCGGCCCAGAAGGTCTCCACGTAGGTCTCCGGGTCGGCGGTGCCCGCCCGCGGGGCGAGCACCCGGTAGAGCAGGGTGAAGGCCCGCACCAGCTCGGGCGGCGACTCCCCGGTGCCGAAGGAGAGCGTGGTGCCCATGGTCAACATCGCCTCGTAGAGCGCGGGGTTGGCGGCGGCGAAGGCCGTGTAGGCGGCGGCCAGCGCGGCCGGCCCGCCGTCCGGCCCGGCCGCCGCGACCGCCCGCTCCAGCTCGTCGGCCAGCTCCCCCATCCCCTGCAGCGCGACGGCGTCCACGATCGCGCCCTTCCCGGCGAAGTGGCTGTAGAGCACCGGCTGGCTGTACTCGATCCGCTCGGCCAGCCGGCGGGTGGTGACGGCCTCCCAGCCCTCGGCCTCGGCCAGCTCCCGGGCCGCTTCGAGGATCAACCGGTGGCGCTCGGCGCGCTCGCGTTCCTTGCGTGTCTGGATGGTTGGCATGGCAGAGATTCTAGCAGCGCTAGCGTTCAGAGCAATGGCCGTGCTAGCGTCAGCCTTGTTCCTAGCGGCGCTAGAAAAATGAGCGCCAGTCAGCAACGTACCCACACCCCAGGGGAGACCAGCCATGACCGCCACCGCCGCGACCGCCGTCAGCAGCACGCCCGCCGCCCCGAGCCCCACCAGCCGGATCGCCACCGTCTGCACCGCGCTCGGCGCCGCCTTCATCATCTTCATCGGCGCCCGGTTCATGGTGGACCCGCACGGCGCCGCGGCCGGGTTCGGCATCGCCGGGCCGCGCGGCACCGGCGAGGGCTACTACGACATCAAGGGGCTCCGGGACATCGTCTCGGGCCTGGTCCCGCTGGCCCTGCTGATCGCCGGTCAGCGCCGGGCGCTCGGCTGGGTGATGCTCGCCGCCTCCGTCACCCCGTTCGGCGACGCGGTGATCGTGCTCACCCACGGCGGCTCACTGGCCACCGCCCTCGGCATCCACTTCGCCACCGCGCTCTTCGTGGTCCTCACCGGCCTGCTGCTGCTCCGCGAGACCCGCCGCGCCTGAGCCGCCGTCAGTGCGCCACCGGCAGATAGGCGCTGAGGTCGCTGCGCTCCCCACTGGCCGTCAGCCGGGCGCCCTCCACCGCCTCGGCCCAGGACAGCCGCCCGGTGGCCAGCCGGATCCAGTCCAGCGGCGCGGCCTCCACCACGTTCGGCGGGGTGCCCCGGGTGTGCTTCGGCCCGGGGACCGCCTGCACCACGGCGAACGGCGGCACCCGCAACTCCACCGCGCCGCCCGGCACCCGGGCGGCGAAGGCGTCGGCCAGCACCCGGCTGGCGGTGGCCAGCGCGAACCGCTCGTGCGGGAAGTCGGCGATCCCCAGCGCCGCGGCCAGGTCGTCGGCCAGCAGCACGGTCTCCACCAGCAGCGCCACCGCCTGCTCGTCGGGCAGCTCGGCCAGCCGCCCGAGCAGCGCCTCGACGGCCGGCTCCAGGGCCTCGCCCGGCCCGCCGCCCAGCAGCACCAGCAGCCGGTCCAGCACCTCCGGCGCCGGGTCGGCCCCGGCCGCGGTCGCGCGTACCGCCCCGAGCTCGCCCGCCAGGGCCGCCCGCACCTTCACCGGGTCGTAGCTGCGGGCCTTGCGCGCCGCCGTCCTCGCCATGCCGCCAACCTACAGCGCCAGCGCCATCTCGATCTCGGTCCCGCCGGGCGGCAGCGGGTAGGCGCTGCCGCCCCCGGTCTCGGCGAAGCCGTGCCGCCGGTAGAAGGCGATCGCCCGCGGATTGTCCTCGTGCACCTCCAGCAGCAGCCGGGCCGCGCCCTGCCGGGCCGCCCACCCGGCCACCCCGGCCAGCAGCTCGCCGGCCGGCCCGGCCGGCCCGCGGTGCCCGGGCGCCACGAAGACCCCGACCAGCCAGGCCGCGCCCGCCGCCCCCTCGGCCAGCTCCCCGCCCATGGTGCCGACCCACTCGCCGTCCGGCGCCACCGCCACCAGCTGCACCGCGCCGAACCCGGCCGCCCGGGCCGCCCGGTAGCGCCACTCGTGCTGACTTGCCGCCAGCGCCTGCCGGTGCGTCTCCAGATAGGCGATCGGGGTGTCCAGCAGCGCCCGCAGCCGCAGCTCGCGCAGCTCGGCCCAGTCCTCGGGCCGCACCCGGTGGATCCGGTAGCTCAACGTCGACTCCCTGGGAAGAGACGGCGGCCCGCCCCCGCCCCCGCTCCCACGTGTGTGGGGACGGGGCAGGGGCGGGCCGGCCGGATGGCACGCCTCAGCCGTCAGCCGAGCAGCGCCTCGATCACACCGGTGTGCGCCTCGGCCAGCTCGGCCAGGGTCACGGTGAACTGGCCCTGCACCTCGAGCGCATCGCCGTCCACCACGCCGATCCGGGTGGCCGGCAGCCCGCGGGCGCCGCACATGTCGGTGAACCGCAGCTCCTCGCTGCGCGGCACGGCCACCACCGCGCGGCCCGCCGACTCCGAGAAGAGGAAGACGAACGGGTCCAGGTCGGCCGGCACGATGACCCGGGCGCCCTTGCCGCCCTTGAGGCAGCTCTCCACCAGGGCCTGGGCCAGGCCGCCGTCGGAGAGGTCGTGCGCCGCGTCGACCATGCCGTCGCGCGAGGCGGCGATCAGGATCTCGGCGAGCAGCCGCTCGCGCTCCAGGTCCACCTTGGGCGGCAGGCCGCCGAGGTGGTTGTGCGCCACCTGCGACCAGGCCGAACCGCCCAGCTCGTCGGCGGTGTCGCCGAGCAGGAAGAGGTGGTGGCCCTCCTCGGCGAAGCCGATCGGGGTGCGCCGGGTCACGTCGTCGATGACGCCGAGCACCGCGACCACCGGGGTCGGGTGGATCGCCGTCTCACCGGTCTGGTTGTAGAGCGAGACGTTGCCGCCGGTCACCGGGGTGCCCAGGGTCTGGCAGGCGTCGGCCAGGCCGCGGCAGGCCTCGGCGAACTGCCACATCACGTCCGGGTCCTCGGGGGAGCCGAAGTTGAGGCAGTCGGAGACCGCGAGCGGCTTGGCGCCGCCGGCCGCCACGTTGCGGTAGGCCTCGGCCAGCGCCAGCTGGGCACCGGCGTACGGGTCCAGCTTGGCGTAGCGGCCGTTGCCGTCGGTCGCCACCGAGACGCCGAGGTTGGTCTCCTCGTCGATCCGGATCATGCCGGAGTCCTCGGGGGTGGCCAGCACGGTGTTGCCGATCACGAACCGGTCGTACTGGTCGGTGATCCACGCCTTGGAGGCCTGGTTCGGCGAACCGGCGACGGCCAGCAGGGCCGCCTTGAGCTCCGCGCCGTTCGCCGGGCGGGCCAGCCGCTCGGCGGTCGGCGCGTCCGCCTGCAGCGCGTCCTGCCAGGACGGGCGGGCGTAGGGGCGCTGGTAGACCGGGCCGTCGTGGGCGACGGTGCGCGGCGGCACGTCGACGACCTGCTCGCCGTGCCAGAAGATCTCCAGCCGCTCGCCCTCGGTCACCTCACCGATCACGGTGGCGATGACGTCCCACTTCTCGCAGATCTCCAGGAAGCGGTCGACCTTCTCGGGCTCGACGATGGCGCACATCCGCTCCTGCGACTCGCTCATGAGGATCTCCTCCGGCGAGAGCGTGGCGTCGCGCAGCGGCACGCTGTCCAGCTCGATCCGCATGCCGCCGGAACCGGCCGAGGCCAGCTCCGAGGTGGCGCAGGAGAGGCCGGCGCCGCCGAGGTCCTGGATGCCCAGCACCAGGTGCTCCCGGAAGACCTCCAGGGTGCACTCGATCAGCAGCTTCTCCTGGAACGGGTCGCCGACCTGCACCGCGGGGCGCTTGGCCGGGCCGGTCGCGTCGAAGGTCTCGGAGGCCAGCACCGAGACGCCGCCGATGCCGTCGCCGCCGGTCCGGGCTCCGTACAGGATGACCTTGTTGCCGGCGCCGCTGGCCTGCGCGAGGTGGATGTCCTCGTGCTTCATCACGCCCACGCAGAGCGCGTTGACCAGCGGGTTGCCCTGGTAGCAGGGGTCGAAGACGACCTCGCCGCCGATGTTCGGCAGGCCCAGGCAGTTGCCGTAGCCGCCGATGCCGGCCACGATCCCGGGCAGCACCCGGCGGGTGTCCGGGTGGTCCGCCGCACCGAACCGCAGCGGGTCCATCACGGCGACCGGGCGGGCGCCCATCGCCAGGATGTCGCGCACGATGCCGCCGATGCCGGTGGCCGCGCCCTGGTAGGGCTCGATGTAGGACGGGTGGTTGTGCGACTCGACCTTGAAGGTGACCGCGTAGCCCTGGCCCACGTCCACCACGCCGGCGTTCTCGCCGATGCCGACCAGCATCGCGTCGGACTGCGGGGCCTTCTCGCCGAACTGCTTGAGGTGGACCTTGCTGCTCTTGTAGGAGCAGTGCTCCGACCACATCACCGAGTACATGGCCAGCTCGGCGCCGGTCGGGCGGCGGCCGAGGATGTCCCGGATCCGGGCGTACTCGTCCTGCTTGAGGCCGAGTTCGGCCCAGGGCTGGGCGGCGTCGGGGGTCTGCTCGGCGTTCTTGACGGTGTCGAGAGTCATCTCAGGAACTCACCAGCTGCTTCAGGACGGACGTGAAGAACGGCAGACCGTCGGTCTTGCCGGTGCCGACCAGCGGCTCCACCGCGTGCTCGGGGTGCGGCATGAGGCCGACCACGTTGCCCGCGGCGTTGGTGATCCCGGCAATATCGTTGATCGAACCGTTGGGGTTCAGGTCGACGTAACGGAATACCACCCGGCCCTCGGACTCCAGCTCCTCGATGGTGCGCGGGTCGGCGGTGTAGCGGCCGTCCATGTTCTTCAGCGGGATCGAAATCTCCTGGCCCGCCTGGTAATCGGACGTCCACGCGGTGGCCGCATTCTCGACCCGCAGCTTCTGGTCCCGGCAGATGAAGTGCAGGTGGTTGTTCCGCAGCATCGCGCCGGGCAGCAGGTGCGACTCGGTGAGCACCTGGAAGCCGTTGCAGATACCGAGGACCGGCATTCCGAGCTTCGCCTGCTCGATCAGGGTCGCCATCACCGGCGAGAACCGGGAGATGGCACCGGCGCGCAGATAGTCGCCGTAGCTGAATCCGCCCGGCAGCACCACGGCGTCGACCTGGTGGAGATCCTTGTCACGGTGCCAGAGCGCGACCGGCTCGGCGCCGGCCAGCCGGATCGCGCGCTGCGCGTCCCGGTCGTCCAGCGAACCGGGGAAGGTGACGACGCCGACCCGGGTGGTCACTGGCCGTCCTCCACCCGGACGGTGAAGTCCTCGATCACCGTGTTGGCGAGGAAGGTCTCGGCGGCCTCGCGGATCCGGGTGAGCGCGGCGTCGTCCACCGGGCCCTCCAGTTCCAGCTCGAAACGCTTGCCCTGGCGGACGTCGGCGATCCCGTCGAATCCGAGACGGGGCAGTGCGCGCTGCACCGCCTGTCCCTGGGGGTCGAGGATCTCCGGCTTGAGCATGACGTCGACTACGACGCGTGCCACTGGCACTCCCAATGGTGTGGTGCGTGAAGGCGGGGGACCTTCAGAGTACCGGGGTGCGGAGGTCGTTCGACGTCCCGGGGATTGCAACGCGCGTAGACCTCCACCCCTTACGCACCACGGGTTCCAAGCCTCCCCAATCGTGCTTTATCGCCTTCCGGCGGCCCAGCGCCCGCCCCCTTCCGGACCGGCCGAATACCGGCACATGGGACAGATCGACCAGCGAAAGAGTCATCACCGGCGTCCCCGCCGGGACGCAATCTGCGGCGAAGTATCCGTACGGAGGCGAAGCGAGGTGAATATCCGGAAAAAGAAAGCAGGCACCATCGATTTCCCCGACCCGCCGGTGCAGAATAGGGCCACCGGCATCGACGGGGAGCCGCGTGCGGGTGGCATGTCCACCCTGATGCCCCCCTGCGCGCCGGCGCACAGGGCCGCCGCGGCACACCGCGCCCGGTCGGCCGAATTGCCGAGAGGATTGACACCCATGGCTCAGCGTGTAGTTGTCACGCTCTCCGACGACCTGGACGGCGGCGCAGCCGCGGAAACCGTCCACTTCGGCGTCGACGGGAAGTCGTACGAGATCGACCTGTCCGTGGACAACGCGGAAAAGCTGCGCGAGGCGCTCGCCCCCTTCGTCGCGGCCGGCCGCCGCCAGAGCCGCACCGGAAAGTCCTTCCGCCGCACCGCCCTGGCCCCGGACCCGGCCGCCGTGCGCGCCTGGGCACAGTCCCGGGGCATGGAGCTGCCGGCCCGCGGCCGCATCCCCAAGCACGTCTACGAAGCGTTCTCCGAGGCCAACTGACCTGGGTCGCACCCCTTCCGCCCGCGGGCCGAGCGGCCTGCGCCGGAAGGGGTGCACGACCACTCCCGGCGATGGGGTAGAGTATTTCTCGTCGCCGCAACCGGGGTCGAAAGACACCGGGAAGCACGACATGCGGACGTGGCTCAGTTGGTAGAGCATCACCTTGCCAAGGTGAGGGTCGCGAGTTCGAATCTCGTCGTCCGCTCGCAGCAACACCTGCTAAGGTGCTGTGCAGTACAAGTGAAGATCGTGCGGACGTGGCTCAGTTGGTAGAGCATCACCTTGCCAAGGTGAGGGTCGCGAGTTCGAATCTCGTCGTCCGCTCCATCGGAAAGCGGCTCCCTTCGGGGGGCCGCTTTCGCTTTCCCAGCCGGCCTTTCCCGTCCAGCGCCTTCCCGTCCAGCGCCTTCCCATCCGGGGCCTTCCCGTCCGGCACCGATGACATTTGTCACCGCCCACCCGTAGAAGTGCCCGGGCGATCGGTGCGGCCGCGCACTGCCGCCGTCCGCGGGCCCGCGGGACGCTTGCCGCATGACAGTCGCTCCCCACGCCGTCGAGGCCGCCGGCCTGCGCCGGCGCTACGGCACCACCGCGGCCGACTCCTTCGAGGCGGTGCGCGGACTCGACCTCACCGTCCAGCGCGGCGAGCTGTTCGCCCTGCTCGGCACCAACGGCGCCGGCAAGACCTCGACCATGGAACTGATCGAGGGCCTGGCCCGGCCCACCGGCGGCACCGTCCGGGTGCTCGGCCACGACCCGTTCCGGGAGCGCGCCGCCGTCCGGCCGCGGATCGGGATCATGCTCCAGGACGCCGGCTTCCCCGGCGATCTGACGGTGGCCGAGACGCTGCGCGGCTGGGCCGGCACCAGCAGCACCCCGCGACCGGTGGCCGAGGCGATGGACCTGGTCGGCCTGGCCGACCGGGCCGCGGTCCGGGTCAAGCAGCTCTCCGGCGGCGAGAAGCGCCGGCTGGACCTGGCGGTCGCGCTGATCGGCCGCCCCGAGGTGCTCTTCCTGGACGAGCCGACCACCGGGCTGGACCCGCAGGCCAGGGCCGCCGTCCGGCAGCTGGTCCGGGAGCTGCGGGAGGGTGGCACCACCGTGCTGCTCACCACCCACTACCTGGAGGAGGCCGAGGAGCTGGCCGACCGGCTGGCCATCCTGCACCGCGGCCGGGTGGTGGCCCGGGGCACGGTCGCCGAGGTGATCGCCGACCGGCCGGCCCGGATCGGCTTCGAACTGCCCGAGCAGCCCTGCGAGCCGCTGCTGCCGCTGCCCGGGGCCGAGGTGGGCTTCGACGGACGCCGGGTCACCATCCGCACCCGGCAGCTCCAGCGCACCCTCACCGAACTGCTGCTCTGGGCCGACCGGCAGGGCGTCGCGCTGATCGGGCTGGACGCCCGCAGCGCCACCCTGGAGGAGGCCTTCCTGGCCATCGCCGCCGAGGACCCGCAGGACCGCACCGAGGAAGCCCCCGCCCTGACCGGAGCCCGCCGATGACCACCGCCGCCACCACCGGCCCCGCCGTCCCGGGCACCGCCCGCCGCCTGATCGCCCTGGCCCGCACCGAGGCGCTGCTGCTGGGCCGCAACCGGACCGCGATCTCGATGGCCGTGATCATGCCGCTGGCCCTGGTCGGCGCGCTGCACGAGATGCTCAAGGCCAACCGCGCGCTGATGCCCGGCACCGACCTGCACAGCGCGATGCTGGTCGGCCTCTACCTGACCGTGCTGGTCTTCGGCGTCTACTACAACCTGACCGGCGCCTACGTGGCCCGGCGCAACGAGCTGGTGCTCAAGCGGCTGCGCACCGGCGAGCTGACCGACTGGCAGATCCTGACCGGCACCGCGCTGCCCCTGGTGGTGCTGGCGCTGCTGCAGGTCGTGCTGCTGACCGTGGCCGTCGGGGTGGGCTTCGGCCTGACGGCCCCGCGCAACCCGCTGCTGGTGCTGCTCGGTCTGCTGCTGGCGCTGGCGGTGCTGGTGCCGCTGGCCGCGCTCTCCAGCGCCTACACCAGGACCGTGGAGACGGCCGGCATCACCACCCTGCCGCTGACCGTGCTGACCCTCTTCGGCTCCGGCCTGGTGGTCCCGTTCGCCGGGCTGCCCGACCAGGTGGCGCTCGGCTTCCGGCTGCTGCCCGCCACCCCGGCGCTGGCCCTGCTGCGCACCGGCTGGCTGGGCTCGGACGGCGCCGACCACCCGGCGGGCTGGTGGCTCTACCTGCCGGGCGCGCTGGTCTGGGCCGCGCTGGCGGTCTACGCGGTCCAGCGCCGGTTCCTCTGGGAACCGCGCCGTTGAGCTGGTCTGATAGAGCGACGGCGTCGAACGGGAGGGTGACGGGTTGAAGCTCTGGGAACGTTGGCGCAACGGCTCCAAGGCCGCGCGGGTGGAGCTCTACAGCCGCTACTCGCTGTACAGCCTCACGGTGCTGATGCCGCTGCTGATGGCGCCGTTCGCGCTGGAGCAGCTGCACCGGGACTCCAGCGACGCCGCGGCGATCGCGCTGGCCGCCTCGGCCCTGGTCAACGCCGCGCTCTCGGTGCCGGTGCTGCGGGATTCGCTGGCCGCCCGCGCCGGGCGGCGGCCGCTGCCGGTCCGGTTGCTGCTGCTGCACGCGGCCACCACCCAGCTGGGCATCTGGCTGACCCTGCTGCTCGGTCCGCACCTCGGCGGCCCGCCGCGCACCCCGGGCTCCACCGTGGTGATCTTCCAGCTGCTGGTCTGGGTGGTCGCCCCGGCGGTCGCGCTGGCGCCCAAGCGGATGGCGCTGAGCGCGGCCCCGATGCTGCTGCTCGCGCTGCCGCCGCTGGCCGTCTCCTGCCACTCGGTCCCCACCGCCCTCGGGGTGCTGACCGGCTCGCTGATCGGGCTGGTCTTCGCGGCGGCCAGCTGCCGCTGCTCCTCCTGGGTCGTGGAGGTCACCTGGGAGCTGGACCGGGCCCGCGAGGACCAGGCCCGGCTCGCGGTGGCCGAGGAGCGCCTGCGGTTCTCCCGAGACCTGCACGACGTGCTCGGCCGCAACCTCACCACCATCGCGCTCAAGGCCGAGCTGGCCGTCCAGCTGGCCCGCCGCGGCCGGGCGGAGGCCGCCGACCAGATGGTCGAGGTGCAGCGGATCGCCCAGCAGTCGCACCGCGAGGTGCGCGAGGTGGTGCGCGGCTACCGGACCGCCGACCTGGCCGCCGAGCTGGCCGGCGCCCGCTCGGTCCTGCGGGCCGCCGGGATCGACACCCTGGTCGAGCCGGGGGCCGACCCGGCGGCGCTGGAACCGCTGGTCCAGGCGGTGCTCGGCTGGGTGGTCCGGGAGGCGGCCACCAATGTGCTGCGGCACAGCGAGGCCGGCCGGGTCACCGTGCGGCTGCGGCAGGACGCCGGCGGGACCGAGCTGGAGCTGGTCAACGACGGGGTGCCGGCGGCCCCGCCGATCGGGCACCACCCGGGCAGCGGGCTGGCCGGCCTGCGCGAGCGGCTGGGCGCGCTCGGCGGCGAGCTGCACTGCGAGCGCGGCGGCGGGCGGTACACCCTGCGCGCGGTGCTGCCGGCCCGGGAGGCGCTGCCGGCCGCCGAGCTGGAAGAGGAGCTGGTCCGATGACCCCGCCCGTCCCCGCCGTGCGGGTGCTGCTCGCCGACGACGAGCACCTGATCCGCGGCGCGCTGGCCGCCCTGCTGGCGCTGGAGGAGGACCTGACGGTGGTCGCCCAGGCCGCCTCCGGTCCCGAGGCGCTGGCCATGGCGCTGAGCCACCGCCCGGACGTGGCGGTGCTGGACCTGCAGATGCCGGGGTTCGACGGCCTCGAGGTGGCCGAGGAGCTGCGCCGCCGGCTGCCGGACTGCCGCACCATGATCGTCACCGGGCACGGCCGCCCCGGCTACCTCAAGCGGGCCCTGGAGGTCGGGGTGCGCGGCTTCCTGCCGAAGACCGTCTCCGCTGCCGACCTGGCCGGCATCATCCGCACCGTGCTGGCCGGCGGCCGCTACATCGACCCGGAGCTGGCCGCCGAGGCGATCAGCGCCGGGGACAGCCCGCTGACCCCGCGCGAGACCGATGTGCTGGAGCTGGCCGCGGACGGCGCCTCGATCACCGAGATCGCCGTCCGGGCCGCGCTCTCGGCCGGCACGGTGCGCAACTACCTCTCCTCGGCGGCGGGCAAGCTCGGCGCCGAGAACCGGCACGCGGCTGCCCGGATCGCCCGCGAGCACGGCTGGATCTGACCGGCCGTGAGCCGAACGGGCGTCAGACCCACTCGGTGCCGGTCAGCCGCTCGTACACCTCGACGTAGCGGTTGCGGGTGTGCTCGGCCACCTCGGCCGGCAGCGCGGGCGGCGGCTGCTCGCTCGTGCGGTCCCAGCCGGACTCGGCCGAGGTCAGCCAGTCGCGGATGATCTGCTTGTCATAGGAAGGCTGCGCCTGGCCCGGCTTCCAGAGGTCGGCCGGCCAGAACCGGGAGGAGTCCGGGGTCAGCACCTCGTCGCCGATCACCAGCTCGCCGCCGCCCAGGCCGAACTCGAACTTGGTGTCGGCCACGATGATGCCCTGCTCCCGGGCGATGTCCCGGGCCCGGGTGTAGACCGCCAGGGTGGTCTGCCGCAGGGTGGCGGCCCAGTCGGCGCCGATCCGGCGGGCGGTCTCCTCGTAGGGGACGTTCTCGTCGTGCTCGCCGACCTCGGCCTTGGTGGCCGGGGTGTAGATCGGCGCGGGCAGCTCCGAGCCGTCCACCAGGCCCTCGGGCAGCGCGATCCCGCAGACCGTCCGGTGGGCGTCGTACTCGACCAGTCCGGAGCCGGTCAGGTAGCCGCGGGCCACACACTCCACCGGGAACATCTCCAGCGGGTCGCAGACCAGGGTCCGGCCGGCCCAGTCGGCGGGGGCGCCGGCCGGCAGCTCGCTGGAGATCACGTGGTTGGGCACCAGGTCGCCGATCCGCTCGAACCACCAGAGCGAGAGCTGGGTGAGGATCCGCCCCTTGTCCGGGATCTCGGTGGGCAGCACCCAGTCGTAGGCCGAGGTCCGGTCGCTGGCCACCATGACCAGTCGTCCGGCCTGGTCCCGGTAGAGATCGCGGACCTTGCCGGTGTGCAGGTGCTCCAGACCGGGCACCTGGACCGGCTCGGGCTTGGTGACGAATCCGCTCACAGTGGTCTCAGTCCTCATATGTGGGGGTCACGGGACGCCACCGATCCTTTCATGGGCCCCCTCAGTCGTCCTTGCAGACCCGGTCCAGCAGGTTCGCGGTGGCCCGCTGGATGCGCTCGTCGGTGTGGCCGGGCCGGTCCAGCGCGGGCGACCAGGCGAAGGTGCCGGAGGCGAAGACGTACGCCCCGCTGGGCGCCCGGTAGAGCGAGGTCTCCTGGTGCCGGGGGCGGCCCTGCTCGTCCTGGTAGGGCGAGTGGGCCAGCAGGATCCGCTCGCTGTGCGCGGGCAGCGCCACCTTCGGGAAGTACCGGTCGGCCTCGCCCGCGACCAGCCCCGGCACCTCGTCGCCGTCCCGCAGCCCGGTGCCGGCCCAGAGCCAGTGCCAGGTGTTGCCGGCCCGCAGCGGCACCGGCTGGGCCACCCGGCCCGCGTACTGCACCCCGATCAGCTGCTGCTCCGGCTCGCCGGCGTCCCGCCACAGGGCGCTGGCCGAGCCGGGCCGGCCGGCCGCCGGGGAGCCGGGCGGCACCCGCTGGCGCTTGCGGCAGTTGAGCAGCCGGTTCGGCTCGCCGGCCGGCCCCGGGCTCAGGTCGACCCGCCAGTACATGGTGTTGGCGGAGAGGAAGACCAGCGAGGTGCCGCCGTCCCTGGCCCGCTCGGCGGCCCTGCGCATCGGCTCCGACCAGTACTCGTCGTGCCCCGGGAAGATCAGCGCCCGGTGCCGGGACGGCTCGACCAGGCCGGCGTGCAGGTCGCTGGCGGTGGCGTAGGCCAGGTCGTAGCCGTAGCGCTCGGCCCAGCGGATGAAGTCGTAGGCGTGGCCGACGTGCAGCGGCAGCCCGGCCCCGGCGTGCGGGCGGTCGAAGGAGACCGTGACGGCCGCCCCGCCCTCGCCGACCAGCGAGCCGCCGGAGTCCCAGGCGTGGTAGAGGCTGGCGCCGGTGTGGCCGTCCTCCGGGAAGAGGTTGTAGGCCTGCCAGGTGACGTCCGGCAGCACCAGCAGCAGCTCGGCGGCCGACTCGGCGCCCAGCGGGTCCCGGACGGTGAACGGCACGTGGCTGCGGTGCCGCTGGTCGGCGGTGGTGAGCACGGCCACGTAGGCGCCCGGCCGCCAGTGGTTCGGGACCTGCAGCCGCCAGGAGTGCCACCAGTGGTGGCAGCTGACGGTCCGTCCGACCACCAGCGGCGCCGGCTGCCGCATCCCGGGGATCAGCGGCGAGGCGGTCATGTGCTGCGCCCCGGCGCCCGCGTAGTGGCCGATCCGGTAGACGTCCACCAGGAAGTCGCGCGGCGGGTGCACCGTCACCCGCAGGTCCACCGCCTCGCCCGGGTGCACAACCCCGGCCGAGGTGAAGCCCTTGATCTGCTGCACCACGTCGTCGGAGTTGCGCGGCGTGCCGATCAGCGGCGGCGGGGCGGCGGGCAGCGGCCGCTGGCCGGGGGCGTCGGTGCTGACGTACCAGGGGATCGCGTCCTCGGTGCCCTCGAAGTAGTGGTCGGGGCTGCGCAGCCAGGGCAGCGGGCCCTGTCCGAACGGGTCCGAGACGCCGTGCGCGAGCGTCCCGGACTCCCATCTGCGGCCCGACGGCTCCTTGTCCATGCTGCCCCTCCCGCAATGCCGCCGTACTTGGCACATGCCACGGAAAAATGCGTGTGGCCCAGGAGACCACAGAGTGCCGGTAGCGCGTCACCCCATGTGAGCAAGAGGTGACGGGCGTTCCCCGATCGGGCGATCCGCCGACCGGTCAGCCCAGCC
The DNA here is from genome assembly GCF_042869935.1 of Kitasatospora sp. NPDC006697. NCBI lineage: Bacteria > Bacillati > Actinomycetota > Actinomycetes > Kitasatosporales > Streptomycetaceae > Kitasatospora > Kitasatospora sp. NPDC006697. The sequence continues at coordinate 163,525 of NZ_JBIAGU010000003.1, read as the reverse complement.
TGACCGGCTGTTCCAGCCGCACCCCGGCCGCCTCCAGCCAGGCGCGCAGCGCGTCCACCGCGCCCTGCTCCACCGCCTCCACCACCGGGTCGGCCAGGTCGCCCCGGCGGACCCCGCCGAGCAGCAGCACCGGCCCGTCCAGCCAGTCCAGGCCGGGCCGCCCGCCGGCCCCGTCCACCGCCGCGCAGCAGACCATCGCGCTGACGCAGTCGGCCAGTTGCTCGCCGCCGGTGCCCTCCTGGCCGGCCGCCAGCGCGCGCGCCAGCTCGGGTGCCCGGCCGGCGTCCAGCTGGGCCAGCAGCCGGGCCAGGGTGCCCGGCGGGCGGCCGGTGCCGTGCACCGGGGCGACCGCGTCCAGCGCCTCCTGCAGCGCCATCGCGCGCAGCCGCCAGCCGCGGTCCACCACCTGCTCCGGGTAGTCGGCCCAGAGCAGGTCGGCCCGGCCGGCCGGGACGGGGCCGTGGAACAGCTCGGCGGCCAGCAGCGAGACGGCCTCGTCCATCGCGCCCGGCTCCTCCAGCAGGTCGCAGGCCGGGCGGTCGCCGAGCCGGGCCTCGTAGCCCTCGGCCAGCCGGTCCCGGCGGGACAGCTCGGTGAGCGCGGCCGCCACCCCGGCGTTCAGCTGGGCCGGGCAGCGGCCCAGCCGCCAGGCCGGGGCGGCCACCCGGGTGAGCAGCCGGTCCCAGCCCGCGTAGGCCAGCCCGACCTGGCCCTGGGCGGCGATCCGCAGCCCGTAGTCCACCGCCCGGGCCTGCTCGGCGGCGGCCGCGGCGGCGGCCCGCTCCAGCTCGGCCGCGTCGGTGCGGCTCAGCCGCAGCAGGGTGCGGGTGATCCGGTCCAGCAGCCGGGAGGCCGGTCCGAACCGGCCGGTGCCCAGCGCCGCGTCCAGCCCGCGGACGAACGCCCGGGCGGCGGCCACCTCCGGGTCGGCGGCGACCGCGGTGCCGGCCACCACCGGGGCGAGCAGCGCGCGCAGCTCGCCGGCCCGCATCCACCAGAGGAACGGCGAGCCGATCACCAGCAGCGGGGCGCCGCCCTCCGGCCGCTCCTCCAGCCAGCTGTCGCAGTCCGGGGTGAGCGCGATCCCGCCCGGCGCCGGCACCCCGAGCCGGTCGGCCAGCTCGTGGATCTGCCGGTGCAGTTCGGGCGCCTGCCGCTCGAGCACCGGTATCGCCGGGGTGCTGGGCGGCACCGCCCGGGCGTGCCGGCGGATCGCGGCCAGCGCGACCGCGCCGACCAGCACGGCCAGCGCGCCGACGGCCCACCGGGCCGCGTCCCAGCCGGCCTGGTCCGGCGAGCCGGTGGCGCCCAGGCGGCCGGTCCACCGGCCGGCCAGCAGCACCACCGCGACGGCGGCGGGCAGCACGGCGGCGGCCCTGGCCAGGGCGCGGATCCGCAGCAGCGCACGGGCCCTGGCACGGGCAGCGTCGAAAGCGGCCATCCGGTGCTGCACCCCCTTCGGAGTCGGACAGTGAATCGGTGCCGGACACCCCGCGGGTGCCGACCGGTCGGCGACCGCCCCCGGCCCTGGCGGCGTCCTTCGCACAGGTGTGACGCACACGGACGGGCCGGTGTTCCGCGCCGGCCCGGATTCCACTCGTCCCGGTGACGCGGGACCGAGGCCGGTGCCGCCCGCCCCTGCAGCTTCCCCCCGCGCGGGCTCGCGCACCCGGCGGCGACCGCGGTTCGCGCCCGGCGCGGGCCCGCGATCCAGCGCACCCTACGGCCGCCGGCGGCCCCGCGTCAGCCGGATGTCCGCGCTTTCACTCGAAGGGCTGGAATCGCCCCGCCCGTTCGCGGTCCGCCCGCACCGCCCGCCACCGGCCACAACACGGCAGGGGCGCTGCGTCCATGGGGGTGTTCCCCGGACGCAGCGCCCCTGGCGGCGGCGGGTCGCGCTACTGGGCGGCCTTCAGCGCGATGTCGGTGCGGTGCTGGGAGCCGTCCAGCTTGATCTCGGCCACGCCCGCGTAGGCGCGCTCCCGGGCCTCGGCCAGCGAGCCGCCGGTGGCGGTCACCGAGAGCACCCGGCCGCCGGCGCTGAGCACCCGGCCCTCGCCGTCCAGCCTGGTGCCCGCGTGCAGCACGTAGACGGTGCCGTCGGCGGACTCGGCCGCGGCCAGGCCCTCGATCGGGTCGCCGGAGCGCGGCGCCGCCGGGTAGCCCTCGGCGGCGACCACCACGGTGACCGCGGCGCCCTCGTCCCAGCGCAGCGGCTCCAGGTCGGCCAGCGTGCCGGTGGCCGAGGCCAGCAGCACGCCCGCCAGCGGGGTGCGCAGCCGGGCCAGCACGACCTGGGTCTCCGGGTCGCCGAACCGGGCGTTGAACTCGATCACCCGGGTGCCGCGCGAGGTGAGCGCCAGGCCCGCGTAGAGCAGGCCGGAGAACGGGGTGCCGCGGCGGCGCAGCTCGTCCACGGTGGGCTGCAGCACGGTCTCCAGCACCTCCGCGACCAGGCCCTCCGGGGCCCAGGGCAGCGGGGAGTAGGCGCCCATGCCGCCGGTGTTGGGGCCGGCGTCGCCGTCCAGCGCGCGCTTGAAGTCCTGCGCGGGCTGCAGCGGCAGCACGGTGGTGCCGTCGGTGATCGCGAAGAGCGAGACCTCCGGGCCGTCCAGGTACTCCTCGATCACCACCCTCCCCCCGCCTCCGGCCGGGGGTGCCTCCATGCAGCCGGCGGCGTGGGCCAGCGCGGCGGTGCGGTCGGCGGTGACCACCACGCCCTTGCCGGCGGCCAGGCCGTCGTCCTTGACCACGTAGGGCGCGCCGAAGGCATCCAGCGCCTCGGCCGCCTCCTCGGGGGTGGTGCAGACGTAGGACCGGGCGGTGGGCACACCGGCGCCGGCCATCACCTCCTTGGCGAAGGCCTTGGAGCCCTCGAGCTGGGCGGCCGCGCCGGACGGGCCGAAGACCGGGATGCCGGCCTCCCGGACCGCGTCGGCCACCCCGGCCACCAGCGGTGCCTCGGGGCCGACCACGACCAGGTCGGCGGCCAGCTCGCGGGCCAGCGCGGCCACGGCCGCGCCGTCCAGCTGGTCCACCGGGTGGACGGTCGCCAGCTGTCCGATGCCGGCGTTGCCGGGGGCACAGTGCAGCTCGCTGACGGCGGGATCTTGGGACAGGGAGCGGCACAGGGCGTGTTCGCGGGCGCCGCCGCCGATGACGAGGACCTTCACGCTTGGCAAGGGTAGCCGGTGGCCGGAAGCCGCAGGTCCGCGGGGTTGTGCGAACCTCCAGCGATCTTGGTGCGGCGGGCCGCCCGGTTCGGAGGTTCGGCCGGGCGGTGGACCCGGTCAGGTTCGCGGTCACCGCCGCCCTCCCTCGGACGAGTGAACTCCGGCCGACTTCCGCAATCGTCCCACCACGGGGTTCTGACGCCTTTTCGGGTAACGATCAGTCCGGAACGGCCCACATGGTCAGCCATTTGGCGGTAAGAAGTGCTGTTGGATACCCAGCAGAGCCCAGCAGTCAGGCCCGTCAAGGGAGCCCCACAGGTGAGCCAGCCCGAAATGCAGCCCGAGGAAAGTCCCTGGGGCAAGGACGTCGGCGAGGAGGACCAGCCCGCGCTCGCGGCCGGCCCCGGCCGGGACCGGGCCGCCACCCGCCGCCGCGCCGATCTGAGTGCCCGCCAGTTCCCGCTGGGGGACTGGGGCGAGCCCGCCGAGCGCCTGGAGGAGCTGTACCGCTGGTCCGAGGAGCGGGCGGTCGAGGCGATCGAGTGGTACCGCCGGGACCGGCTCTGGAAGCGGCGCTGGGCCCGGCTGCTGCGGTTCGGCGCGGCCGCGCTCGGGGTGGCCGGGGTGACCCTGCCGCTGGTGCAGCTGACCGGGCACCTGCCGCACGGCAGCGCCTGGGGCTACGTGGCGCTGGCGCTGGCGGCTGGCTGCCTGGGCGCCGACCGGGCCTTCGGGCTGAGCAGCGGGTGGATGCGGGACGTCTCCACCGGGCAGGCGCTGCAGCGCCGGCTGGAGGCCTTCCAGTTCGACTGGGCCTCGGAGTGCGTGCGGGAGGTGCTGGGCCCCACCGAGGGCACCGCGGGCGAGGCCGCCGAGCGCTGCCTCGGGGTGCTGCGGCGGTTCTGCGAGGACGTCTCGGAGCTGGTCCGCAGCGAGACCTCGGAGTGGATGCTGGAGTTCCGGGCCCGGATGACCCAGCTGCCCACCCAGGCGCCCGGCTCCTGGGGCAGTCGCTCGGAGGGCGGGGTGCCGGCCCAGGTGCGGGTGCTGCCGGCGCCCGGCACCCGGCCGACCATGCCGCGCCAGCGGCCCCCGGAGGGCCCGCTGCGCTGACCCGGCCGGCCGCCGGGTTCAGGCGAAGACCACCATGGAGCCCTGGGTGAGGCTCCGGGTGGCCGCCGCGTAGAGCCCGGCCCAGGCGTGCCGCTCCCGGGCGTACGGGTGCACGTCGTCCAGCGGCGGGGCGAACGGCTGCTCCAGCCCGGTCGGGCCGAGCGGCCGGGTCGGCCCCGGCGGGTTGAGCGGGTCGATGCCGAGCGCCGGGGCGATCGCCTGCAGCTCGCGCAGCAGCCCGTAGGAGGAGCCCAGCGGCCCGCCGGAGGCGAGCAGCGCCTGGTCCACCAGCGGCACCTCGAACTCGATCGGCACGTAGGCGCCGGCGTGGTCGAAGTGCCACACCAGGTGCGACTGCTCGGCGGTGGCCTCGAACATCTCCAGCAGCTGCTCGTAGTCGCCGCCCAGCGCGTCCACCGGGGTGAGCTCGAAGCCGGTCAGCTGCAGCAGGTAGGCCCGGCGCAGGAAGTGCAGCGAGTCGTAGTCGAAGGCGGCTATCGGCTCCACCCCGCCGGTGATCCCGGGGGCGAACTGGTAGACCGGCACCGGCGGCATGCCGCGGGCGGCGAGCGCCGCGTTGTAGACGTCCAGGTCCTCGCGGAACGGGTTCTCGGGACTGTGGGTCAGCACGTCCACCAGCGGGACCAGCCAGAGGTCGCAGGCCACGGCCGTTCTTCCTCTCCGGGTGGGCGGGCACCTGCGGTGCCGGGCGCGGCCGGCTCGCGGCGCCCCGACCACCCTACCGGCCCGGCGCGGGCTCGGGCTCAGGCTCCCTCGCCGCCGGTGAGCAGCGGGAGCACCGCGACCGAGTCCAGCGACTCACCGGTCAGCGAGGCCAGCAGCCGCACCGTGAAGAGGTTGTACCCGTCCATCAGCCGGCGGGCCCCGGCCACGTCCCCGGCGGCGATCAGCTCGACCAGTTCGGGCTGCCGGTCCCAGCAGACCCCGGCCAGGTCGCCGCCGGCCCGCAGGTAGGGCGCGGCGAACATCCAGGACTGCACCCGCAGCCAGTCCAGGTACTCGGCGATCCGCCGGTTCTCCAGGAACTCGGCGATGCCCTGCCAGAACCGCCGGTCGCAGCCGACCATCACGTCCAGCTGCCCGGCCCGGACGGCCCGGCTGGCCGCCTCGGCCCGGCGCCGCAGCGAGCCCAGCCGGCCCGGGTCCAGCCGTCCGGGGTCGGTCGCGCCGGGGCGGTGGGCGAGCTGGCGGAAGGCGCTGTCGGTGAGCAGGGTGCGGGCCTCGAAGATCTCCAGGAAGTCGGACCAGGCCAGCTCGGGCACGGTGAAGCCACGGTGGTGCTCGGCCCGCAGCAGGCCCTGGGCGGCCAGGTCGACCAGCGCCTCCCGGGCGGGGGTCGCCGAGACCCCGTAGAGCTCGGCGATCTCCTTCACCGTGAAGTTGCTGCCGGCCGGCAGGCGGCCGGACATCAACTCCTCGCGCAGCGCGCCCGAGATCTGCTCGCGCAGGCTGTTGCGCTGGATCGGCAGGCGACCGGTACCGGTGCCGAACACGGCCACCGCACACCACCTCCGACACTCCAGGGCAAGGGACCGAACCGCAATCCTCTCAAACGGTCCGGACGCCCGGGACGGTCAGCCGCGCTGGGCCGGCGCCGGGATGCCCAGCAGCCGGTCCCGGTGCACCGGGAACTCCTCCCGGGTGCGGGCCACCTCGGCCGGGTCGAACTCCACGGTGAGCACCTCCTCGCCGGCGCCGGCCTCGGCCAGCACCGCGCCCCAGGGGTCCACCACCACGCTGCGGCCGGCCTGCTCCACGCCGCCGTGGGTGCCCGCGGTGTTGCAGGCCAGCACGTAGGCCTGCTCCTCCACCGCGCGGGCCCGGGCCAGCAGGCTCCAGTGGTCGCCCCGGCGGGCCGGCCAGGCGGCGGGAACCACCAGCAGCTCGGCCCCGGCGTCCAGCAGCGCCCGGAACAGCTCCGGGAAGCGCAGGTCGTAGCAGGTGGCCAGGCCCAGGGTGGCGAAGCCGGTGGCGGCGGTGACGATCTCCTGGCCGCCGCCCATCACCACCGCCTCGCCGCGGTCGAAGCCGAAGCGGTGGATCTTGCGGTAGGTGTGCACCAGGTCGCCGCTGGGCGAGAAGAGCAGCGAGGTGTTGTAGATCGGCCCGTCCGGGTCGCGCTCCACGATCGAGCCGGCGTGCAGCCAGGCGCCCACGTCCTTGGCGGCGGCTGACATCGCGTCAGCGGTGGGGCCGTCCAGGGGTTCGGCACCGGCCGACCACTCGTCATAGGCGAAGCCGCCGAGGGCCCACAGCTCCGGCAGCACCACCAGGTCGGCTCCCCGCTGGGCCCGGACCAGGGCGGCCGCGCGGGCCCGGCGCTCGGCCGCCGGTTCGGCGTCGGACACGGCGAGTTGGATCAAAGAGGCGCGCACACTACCACCGTCCACGTCAAGAGACCTACGATCGTCACCCGAAAGCGCTGCCCTGCATCACCAGGCAGCGTAACGTGCGCTAGGCGTGTGTGCTCGAAAGCCGGAACATCCGGCCGATACCGGCCGGTGGTGCGGCCCGGGGGCGCGAGCCGCACTCACGAGGGACCGCCGGAGCCGGAGGAACAGGGACACTGTGACCGACAATCAGGTCGTCCAGGCCTACACGGAGGCCTGGACGCACTCCATCGAGGCCATATCGGAGCTGCTCGCCCCGCTGCCCGCCGACTCCTGGAACCGGGCCACCGAGCTGCCCGGCTGGTCGGTGCGCGATGTCGTCTCGCACGTGATCGCCGTGGAGTCCGAACTGCTCGGCGACCCGCGGCCGATCCACTCGCTGCCGCGCGACCTGTGGCACCTGAAGGACGACGTCTCGCGCTACCTGGAACTCCCGGTGGACAAGCGCCGCTGCCACACCGCGCCGGAGATGACCTCCGAGCTGGAGTACGTGATCATCCGCCGCTCCCGGGCGCTGCGCAACGCCACCACCGGGCCGCTGGACCAGGTCTCCTTCCCGGCCGGCCCGCACAGCTACCCGCTGCCCTACCAGGAGCTGCTGCGCCGCCGGGTGCTGGACGTCTGGGTGCACGAGCAGGACCTGCGCCGGACGCTCGGCCTGCCCGGCAACCTGGACTCCCCCGGCGCCCAGGTCACCCGCGACCTGATGCTGGACGCGCTGCCCAGGGTGGTCGCCAAGGCGGCCGGCGCGCCGGCCGGCAGCACCGTCGCCTTCGACGTCAGCGGCCCGCTGGAGTTCCTGCGCACGGTCCGGGTGGACGAGGAGGGCCGCGGCAGCATCGACGACCGGATCACGCTCGGCCCCGACGTGCAGTTCGCCACCGACTGGGAGACCTACCTGCGGCTGGCCACCGGCCGGGTCCGGGCCGGGGCGCTGCCGGCCGGCCGGCTCCGGGTGGACGGCGACCAGGAGCTGGCCGAGCGGATCCTGGCCCGGTTCTCGATCACCCCGTGACGGCCGCCCCGCGCCGCACCCGGCGGTCCAGCCGGAGCACCATCCAGGTGCCCAGCGCGGTCGGCGCGGCCAGCCAGCAGAAGGCGATCCGGAACGCTCCGGCGGTGTAGGTCTCGGCACCGCCGGAGACGGCGTCCAGCAGCACCCCGACGCCCAGCAGGGTCAGCATGGTGGCCAGGAAACCGCCCATGTTGGCGATGCCGGAGGCGGTGCCCAGCCGGTGGCCGGGGTTGTGCGCGCGGGCGTAGTCCAGGCCGACCAGCGAGCCGGGCCCGTTGCTGCCCATCACCAGGATCAGCAGCACCAGCAGCCAGAGCGGCGGGTGCCCGCCCGGCCAGGCCAGTACCACCGCCCAGCAGGCCGAGGTGCCGCCGATCACGCCCAGCGTGATCGGCATCCGGTACCCGGACGAGCGGGAGAGCAGCCGGCCGAAGAGCAGGCCGAAGGCCATGTTGCTGAAGACCAGCAGGGTGAGCAGCCCGGCGGCCTGACCGCGGGTCATGCCCTGGCCCTCGACCAGGTAGGGCAGGCCCCAGAGCAGGGCGAAGGCGTTGCCGGGGAACTGGGTGGTGAAGTGCACCCAGAGGCCCAGCCGGGTGCCGGGTTCGCGCCAGCTCTCCCGGATCTGTTCGCTCAGCGCTGGGCGGGGCGCGCCCGGCACGGCCGCCGCGGGGTGCCCGTCCGCCCCCTCGGGGGACTCCCGCAGGCCCAGTGCGACCAGGGCGAAGACCGCGGTGCCGAGCAGCGCGATGGCGGTGAAGGTGGCGGTCCAGCCCTCGCTGTGCAGCGCCTGGACCAGCACCACGGTGGTGACCAGGTTGCCGCCCATCCCGGCCAGGCCGGTGAGCTGGGCGACCAGCGGGTTGCGGGCGGCCGGGAACCAGCGGGCGGCGATCCGCAGCACGCTGATGAAGGTCATCGCGTCGCCGCTGCCGAGCACCGCCCGGGAGGCCAGCGCGGGCCCGAAGGAGTTGCTCAGCGCGAAGGCCAGCTGGCCGATGCTGAGCAGCACCACGCCGGCCAGCAGCACCCGGCGCGGGCCGTAGCGGTCCACCAGCAGCCCGACCGGGACCTGCATCGCGGCGTAGACCAGCACCTGGAGGATGGAGAAGGCGGACAGGGCGGAGGCGCCGACGTGGAACCGGTGCGCGGCGTCCAGTCCGGCCACGCCGAGGCTGGTCCGGTGGATCACCGCCAGGACGTAGACGCTGACCCCGATGCCCCAGGCCAGCCAGGCGGCCCGGCCGCCGGGCGGGCCCGCGGCGGCGGAGAGCGGGACGTGGTCGGCGGAGGCGGGGTGGCGGGGGCCTGGAACGGCCGCAGGGAGCGTGGTGGAGCTGGAGGCGGGGTCCGCGGGCATAGTGCACCCAGACTAGTCATCCCACCATTGGATATTTTCGTCGGGTACAGAGCGCATGGCCCGATCCGGCCAGGCGTGAGGTCAGCCGGTCAGGGTCCAGCTCACCGTGCGGGTCATGTGCTGGTCCCGGAAGCCCTCGTCCCGGACCCAGTCGGTGGTGTCCCGGACGGTCGCGGTCACGGTGGTCCGGTGCCCGGCGGGCAGGCCCAGCGCGGCCGGCTCCAGCCAGGTCTGGTCCGGGGCCGGCGAGGCCACCGGGTGCCCGTCCACCTTCCACTGCACCTGCAGCCGCCGGCCGCCCTCCAGGGACTGCGGACGCACCGTCAGCCGGGGCCGGCCGACCACCGGTCCGGGCACCGGCTCGGCGCCGTCCACCGGGGAGACCCGGCGGTAGAGCTGCTCGAGGATCGCCTCCCGGGAGGGCAGGTTGTAGCTGCCGCCCAGGGTCCGCATCACCGAGTCCTCGGTCGGGCGGTAGACCCCGTTGGCGCTCCGGTAGGCGCCGACCACCCCGCCGCCGTCCGGCGACTGGGCGCCCAGCCAGCGCCACCACTTGGCGTGGTCCCGGCGCATGCCGTCGGCGTCCTGGTCGGCCAGGTTGGGGTAGTCGGTCTCGGTCGGCGCGGAGTCGTACTCGTCGCCCAGGTCGCCGACGGTGTGGCCGATCTCGTGCTGGATGATCCGCCCGGCGTCCGGGCTGCCGCCGGCCAGGGTGGTCACCCCGGTGCCGCCGGCCCCGCCGTACTCGGCGGAGTTGGCCAGCGCGATCAGGTACTGCGGGCCCTCGCCGGGGCCGGCGTAGCGGGCGGTGGCGGCCTCGTCGGCACAGAGCAGCCGGGCCGTGCCCTCGCACCAGAAGTGCATCCCGAGCGGGGTGGCCGGCCGGGCGCCGCGGGTGTCGGTCTCGGCGATCCCGGCGGTCGGGGAGACCACGTCCACCCGCCGTATGTTGAAGAAGTCCCGGTAGCTGCGGAACGGCTCGATCTCCATCAGCGCGCGCCAGGCCTGGTCGGCCTGCTGATGGAAGAGGTCCTGCTGGGCCGCCGTGTAGCCGTCCCCGAGCAGCACCAGGGTGATCCGGTTGGCCGGGTCCCCGGTGCGCCGTATGTCCACGGTCGGCGCGGTCCCGGCCCCCGTCCCGCCCCGCAGCCGGGCCGGCAGCACTCCGCCCCCGCGCGGCGGCGCGGCCCGGTCCGGCAGCAGTCCGAGCTGCCCCAGCGGCCCGGGCCCGGCCAGCCCCACCAGCGCGGGCGCCACGGCGGTGGCGAGCAGGACGAGTGCGGCCAGGCTCCGGATGAGACGGCCAGGGCTACCAGGCGTCATGCGGACGGTCCTCGGTGCTCCGGTCACCCGGCGGGCGCTCGGGTGGGGGATGGCTCAGGGGTACCCGCCCTGTACCGATGACCTGACTTTCCGATGGACATCTCACCCGATCAGCCGCCTGGAACGACGGAGGCCCCTGGCGGGCCCGGGAGGTCCCGGGCCCGCCAGGGGCCGTGTCACGCGGGCATCAGCCCCAGGTGATCAGGCGCTTGGGCCTCTCCAGCACCGCGGCCGTGTCGGCCAGCACCTTGGAGCCCAGCTCGCCGTCGACCAGCCGGTGGTCGAAGGAGAGCGCCAGGGTGGTCACCAGGCGCGGGACGACCCGGCCCTTGTGCACCCAGGGGAGCTCCCGGACCTGGCCGAAGGCCAGGATGGCGGCCTCGCCCGGGTTGAGGATCGGGGTGCCGGTGTCCACGCCGAAGACACCGACGTTGGTGATCGTGATGGTGCCGCCGGACATCGCCGCGGGCGAGGTCCGGCCCTGCCGCGCGGTGTCGATCAGCTCGCCCAGCTCGGTGGCCAGGGCGGGCAGGGTGAGCGCGCCGGCGTTCTTGATGTTCGGCACGATCAGGCCGCGCGGGGTGGCGGCCGCGATGCCCAGGTTGACCTGGCCCTTGACCACGATCTCCTGGTTGGCCTCGTCCCAGGCGGCGTTGATCTCCGGGTACCGCCGCACCGCGGTGAGCAGCGCCTTGGCGGCCAGCAGCAGCGGGGAGACCCGCACGCCGGCGCCCAGCTCGCCGCTCTCCTTCAGCTCGCGGACCAGCTTCATGGTGCGGGTCACGTCGACCTGGACGAACTCGGTGACGTGCGGCGCGGTGAAGGCGGAGGCGACCATCGCCTGCGCGGTGGCCTTGCGCACGCCCTTGACCGGGATGCGCACGTCCAGGCCGGAGGCGAGCGGGGCCGGCTCGGCCGCGGCGGCGACCGGGGCGGGCTCGGCGGCGACGGGCGCGGGCGGGGCGGCCGGGGCCGCCGCGGCGTGCACGTCCTCGCGGGTGATCACGCCGTCCTTGCCGGTCGGGACCACGGCGCGCAGGTCCACGCCGAGGTCCTTGGCCAGCTTGCGCACCGGCGGCTTGGCCAGCGGGCGCTCGTCGGCGGCCGGGGCCGGAGCGGCGGGGGTGACGGGCGCGGCCGGGGCCACCGGCACGACGGGCGCGGCCGGGGCCGGCACGGCCGCCCCGCGGCGGGCCCGTCGCTGGGTGGCGCCGGTGCGCGGGCCGTAGCCGACCAGCACCGGCTCGCGGCGGGCCGGCTCGCCCTCGGCGGCGGCCGGGGCCGGGGCGGGCGCGGCGGCGACGGCCGGAGCGGCGGCGGCCGGCGCCGGGGCCGAACCGCCCGCCACGGCGACGGCGATGATCGCCGTGCCCACGTCGACCGTGGTGCCCTCGGCGAAGTGCAGCGCCTCGACCACGCCGTTGTACGGGATCGGCAGCTCGACGGCGGCCTTGGCGGTCTCCACCTCGCAGACGACCTGGCCGTCGGTGACGGTGTCACCCGGCTGGACGTACCACTTGAGGATCTCCGCCTCGGTCAGCCCCTCGCCGACGTCGGGCATCTTGAACTCACGGAGCGAGCGAACTTCGGTGGTCATGGACTCACTCCTCTCAGAACGCCAGGGCGCGGTCGACCGCGTCGAGCACCCGGTCCAGGTCCGGCAGGAACTGCTCCTCGACCCGGGACGGCGGGTACGGCGCGAAGTAGCCGCCGACCCGCAGCACCGGCGCCTCCAGGTGGTAGAAGCACTGCTCGGTCAGCCGGGCGGCGAGCTCGGCGCCCATGCCCATGAAGACCGGAGCCTCGTGCACCACCACGGCCCGGCCGGTCCGCTTGACCGACTCGGCCAAGGTCGCGAAGTCCACCGGGGAGAGCGAGCGCAGGTCCACGACCTCCAGCCGGTGGCCGTCCGCCTCGGCGGCCGCGGCCGCCTCCAGGCAGGTCTTCACCGTCGGGCCGTAGGCCAGCAGGGTGAGGTCGGTGCCGGGGCGGACCACCTTGGCGTCGTGCAGGCCGAGCGCCGGGCTCTGGCTGATCTCCGCCTTGTCCCAGTACCGGGCCTTGGGCTCCAGGTAGATCACCGGGTCGTCGCACTCCACCGACTGCCGGAGCATCCAGTAGGCGTCGTCCGGGTTGGAGGGGGTGACCACCCGCAGGCCGGCGGTGTGCGCGAAGTAGGCCTCGTGCGACTCGCTGTGGTGCTCCACCGCGCCGATCCCGCCCGCGTAGGGGATCCGGATGGTGACCGGCAGCTTGATGTGCCCGAGCGCGCGGGCGTGCATCTTGGCCAGCTGGGTGACGATCTGGTCGAAGGCCGGGTAGACGAAGCCGTCGAACTGGATCTCCACGACCGGGCGGTAGCCGCGCAGCGCGAGGCCGATCGCGGTGCCGACGATGCCGGACTCGGCGAGCGGGGTGTCGATCACCCGGTCCTCGCCGAAGTCCTTCTGCAGTCCGTCGGTGACCCGGAAGACACCGCCGAGCTTGCCGACGTCCTCCCCCATCACCAGGGTCTTGGGGTCGTTCTCCAGACAGCTGCGCAGGCCCTCGTTGATGGCCTTCGACATGGTGAGCTTGGACATCTCGGGCTACTCCCCACCCTCGAAGGACTGCGCGTAGGCCACGTACTCGGCGCGCTCCTCGGCCACCAGGGCGTGCGGCTCGGCGTAGACGTGGTCGAAGATCAGGGTCGGGTCCGGGTCCGGCATCGACCGGACGCCCTCGCGGACCCGCAGGCCCAGCGTCTCGCTCTCGGCGTCGACCGCGGCGAAGAACTCCTCGTCCGCGATGCCCTCGCGCTCCAGGTGGGTGCGGAGCCGGGCGATCGGGTCCTTGGCCTTCCAGGCCTCGGTCTCCTCGCTGGTCCGGTAGCGGGTCGGGTCGTCCGAGGTGGTGTGCGCCCCCATCCGGTAGGTGAACGCCTCGATCAGCACCGGGCCGGAGCCGCTGCGGGCCCGGTCCAGCGCCCAGCGGGTGACCGCCAGGCAGGCCAGCACGTCGTTGCCGTCCACCCGCACGCCCGGGAAGCCGAAGCCGGCGGCCCGCCGGTACAGCGGGATCCGGGTCTGGGTGGTGGTCGGCTCGGAGATCGCCCACTGGTTGTTCTGGCAGAAGAACACCACCGGCGCGTTGTAGACCGAGGCGAAGGTGAAGGCCTCGTTGACGTCGCCCTGGCTGGAGGCGCCGTCGCCGAAGTAGGCGATCACCGCGTCCTCGGCGCCGTCCTTGGTGATGCCCATCGCGTAGCCGGTGGCGTGCAGCGCCTGCGAGCCGATCACGATGGTGTAGAGGTGGAAGTTCTTCTCGTTCGGGTCCCAGCCGCCGTGGTTGACCCCGCGGAACATCCCGAGCAGGTTGAGCGGGTCCACCCCGCGGCACCAGGCCACGCCGTGCTCGCGGTAGGTGGGGAAGGCGTAGTCGTGCTCCCGCATCGCGCGGCCGCTGCCGACCTGGGCCGCCTCCTGGCCGAGCAGCGAGGCCCACAGGCCCAGCTCGCCCTGCCGCTGGAGGGCGGTCGCCTCGGCGTCGAACCGCCGGACCAGCACCAGGTCGCGGTAGAGCGAGCGCAGCTCCTCCGGGCCGACGGTCAGCGGGAACTCCGGGTTGTCCACCCGCTCACCCTCGGGGGTGAGCAGCTGGATCAGCTCGGCGGGGGCGTCCTGCCCCGTGCGGAGGCTGTCGGGGACGCCGGGGGCGGCCTTCTTGCGCGCCCTCGACGTGCTTTTGACGGTCACGTTCACTCCTCGGTCTGTCCGGCCGCCCGGGGTCGCCGGTGCCGGTCCGGTCACCCGTTCCGCTCGTCCCGCTGGGTGTGCGGACAACGGCGCGGTGGGTGGTGATCCTGTTCCGACGGCTTCCCACGAGAACGTTACCCAGCGAGCGCGTTCGGCGCGCCTGCGCTAGGACGTCCTACTTGTTCCGGCCGGGGTGGGACGGATCCGGGCATGGGGCAGCCACCCGGTGGGGCACATCAGGACACCTGCGCACGCTATCCGGGCACGGGCCTTCGCGTAAGGGGGTTGCCCGGACAGATTCCCGGAACGGCGGTGCGGGTACCCGGGCGTGACCGTTGCGGTGTGGGAGCATGCGGCAATGAGCGAAAACGGGCAAATCAGGGTCTTCCTCCTGGACGACCACGAAGTGGTCCGCCGCGGCGTGCACGAACTGCTGTCCGGCGAGGAGGACATCGAGGTGGTCGGCGAGGCCGGCACGGCCGCCGAGGCGCTGAGCCGGATCCCGGCGGTGCTGCCGGACGTGGCGGTGCTCGACGTGCGGCTGCCCGACGGCAACGGCGTGGAGGTCTGCCGCGAGGTGCGCTCCCAGCACCCGGAGATCCGCTGCCTGATGCTCACCTCCTTCTCGGACGACGAGGCGCTCTTCGACTCGATCATGGCCGGCGCCTCCGGCTACGTGCTCAAGGCGATCCGCGGCACCGACCTGCTCTCCGCGGTGCGCGACGTGGCGGCCGGCAAGTCGCTGCTCGACCCGGTGGCCACCTCCCGGGTACTGGAGCGGCTGCGCACCGGCGGCGAGCCGGAGGACGAGAGGCTGGCCCAGCTCACCCGGCAGGAGCGCCGGATCCTGGAGCTGATCGGCGAGGGGATGACCAACCGCCAGATCGGCAACGAACTGCACCTGGCCGAGAAGACGGTGAAGAACTACGTCTCCAGCCTGCTCGCCAAGCTGGGCATGGAACGACGCACCCAGGCGGCCGCCTATGTCGCACGACTGGGCACGGAACAGCAGCACTGAGCCACCGATCGGTCCGCCCGCGAACACATTCCGCCAACCCGCCCGCGGCGCCCGCCCGGCGCTACGATCATGGCACGTGACAGAGAGTCAAATCCTCGCCCTGGCAGACGGGTTCGCCGAAGTCGACGGACCGGACGCCGCCGCCCCACCGGTGGGGACGCTCAGCCCACCGGTCCCCGACTGGGCCATCGCGCGGGTGCTGCGCGGCTACCGGACCGGACCGGTGCTGGCCGTCGAGCCGGTGGCCGAGGGCCTGCTCAACCGCGGCTACCGGATCACCACCGGCACCGGCCGCTACTTCCTCAAGTGCTACGTGGACCAGGGCACCGCCGTCCCGGCGCAGATCGCCGCCCAGCACCGGGCCACCCTCCGGCTGGCCGGTCTGGGCCTGCCGGTGCCGGCCCCGCTGACCGACCTGGCCGGGCGCACCGTCAGCTGCCTGCTGGACCGCCGGTTCGCGCTCTACCCCTGGGTGGCCGGCCGGCACGTCACGGGCCCCGAGCTCTCCGCCGACCAGTGCGCCGACCTCGGCGGCCTGCTGGCCCGGCTGCACGGGGCGCTGGCCGAGGTCTGCGCGCCGGTCGTCCAGCCCGCCGCGCTGCCCAGCGCCGACCCGGCGGCCACCGCCGCGCTGATCACCGAGCTGCGCGGGCTGGCCGCCCGGCGCAGCCCGTACGGCGCCTTCGACCGGCTGGCCGAGCGCCGGCTGGCCGAGCGGCTCGACCTGCTGGTCGCGCACCGGCACCGGCGCCCGGCGCCGACCGCGATCGGGCGCTCCGGCTGGGTGCACGGCGACTTCCACGGCCTGAACCTGCTGCACCTGGGCGGCCGGGTCTGCGCCGTGCTGGACTGGGACCGGCTGCGGGTGCGGCCGCGGGCCGAGGAGGCGGTGCGGGCGGCCACCCTGGTCTTCAACCACCCGGTCACCGGCGAGCTGGACCTGGCCCGGGTGCGCCGGTACGCCCGCGGCTACCGCGCGGTGGCCGGGGCGCCGGCCGAGGAGCTGGCGCTGGCCGTGCACCGGGTCTGGTGGGAACGGCTCAACGACTTCTGGATGCTGCGCTGGCGCTACCAGCGCTCCGACCCGCGCGCGGACCCGCTCTTCCCGGCCGCCGCCGCGCAGACGGTCTGGTGGTGCCAGGAGTACGAGCAGGTCCTCGACGCGTTCGTGAACTGACCCCGGTCAGGGCGTGGGCGGGACGGTCGGCTTGTCGCTCGTGGTCCCGTGGGTCGCCGCGCCGGTGGGCGTCGCCGTGCTGCTGCCGCCCCCGCCGCTGCCGCCGGTGGCCGTGCTGCTGGCCCCGCCGGTCGGGGCGGTGGTCGGCGCGCTGCTGGTCGGCGCGGTGGTGGGCGCGCTGCTGGTCGGGGCCGTGGTCGGGCTGCTGCTGACCGTCGGGGTCGGCGTGCTGCTGTGGGTGCGCTGGGTCGACGGCGCGCTCGGCGGGCTGTCGCTCGGCGTGTACGGCCGGCTCGCGCTGCGGCTCGGCGCCGGCGCGCTGGAGGGCGGCGCGCTGGGCGTGCTCGGCTCGTCGGTCGGCGTCCGGGTGTCGGTCGCCGAGCTGACGGGCGGGGCGGCGGGGTTGCCGCCGGTACCGCCGTTGCCGTTGGTGGTGGCCACCGCGATGCCGATGCCGGCCGCGGCGACCAGCACCAGGCCGGCCACCCAGGCCAGCACCTTGCGGCGGCCGCCGCCGGGGCGCTGCTCCTGGTACCCGTCGTCGTAGCCGTCCCCGTCGCCGCCGCCGTAGCCGCCGGCGCCCTGGTAGGGGGCGGCCGGGGTCTGGTAGCCGTTCCCACCGGCGCCGTAGGGCAGCACCGTGGTGCGGTCGCCGACGCCGCCCAGCAACTCGGTCACCGCGGTGCCCTGGCCCGGGGTGCCGGCGCCGAGCACGGTGGTCGGGTAGCCGTCGCCGCCGGCCGCGTGCATCTCGCGCAGCGCGTGCTGCACGTGGGCGCGGAACTCGTCGGCGCTCTGGAACCGCTCGTCCGGGTTCTTCGCCAGCGCGCGCAGCACCAGGTCGTCCAGCTGCCACGGCACCCGCTGGTTGGCCTGCGAGGGCGGCACCGGCGGGTCCTGCACGTGCTGGTAGACCACGGCTAGCGGGGTGTCGCCGGTGAACGGCGGACGCAGCGCCAGCAGCTCGTAGAGCATGCAGCCGGCCGCGTAGAGGTCGGAGCGGTGGTCCACCGGCTTGCCGAGCGCCTGCTCCGGGGAGAGGTACTGCGGGGTGCCCATCACCATGCCGGTCTGGGTCATGGTGGTGGCCCCGCCGGCCAGCGCCCGGGCGATGCCGAAGTCCAT
Organism: Kitasatospora sp. NPDC006697; assembly: GCF_042869935.1. Taxonomy (NCBI): domain Bacteria; kingdom Bacillati; phylum Actinomycetota; class Actinomycetes; order Kitasatosporales; family Streptomycetaceae; genus Kitasatospora; species Kitasatospora sp. NPDC006697. The sequence continues at coordinate 146,076 of NZ_JBIAGU010000003.1, read as the reverse complement.
CACCTTGACCGCGCCGGTGGTCGTGATGATCACGTTGGCCGGCTTGATGTCGCGGTGCACGATGCCGTGCCGGTGGCTGTAGTCCAGCGCCTCCAGCACCCCGGCGATGATGATCAGCGCCTGGTCCACCGGCGGGGCCTGCTCGGCCACCAGCAGCTCGCGGACGGTCCGGCCCTCGACCAGCTCCATCACGATGTACGGGGTGGACTCCCCGCCGACCAGCTCCTCGCCGGTGTCGTAGACCGCGACGATCGAGTGGTGGTTGAGCGAGGCGACCGAGTGCGCCTCGCGGGTGAACCGCTGGCGGGCCACCTCGTCCTGGGCCAGCTCGGCGCGGAGCAGCTTGACCGCCACCGTGCGGCCGAGCCGGATGTCCTGGGCGGCCAGCACCTCGGCCATGCCGCCCCGGCCGAGCCGGTGGGTCAGCCGGTAGCGCCCGTCTCCCAGGGTGCCGAGCGCGGCGGCCGTGCCGCGCCCCGGCGTGGCGGGGCCGCCGTAGGGCGAGCCGGGCGGCTGGCCGGCCGCCCGGGCCGCGGTGGTCTCCTCGGCGCCGTCGTGCTCCGGGGGCTGCGCGCCCGGGCCTGCCACGGGCGGGTAGTCACCCTCGCCGTCGCCCGGCTGCTGCGTCTGTGCCATTACTCCTCGCCCCGGGCCGACGCTCTGGTCGCGGTCGCCCTTTCGATTCGCTTCCCAGAACGCTACCGCCTCCGGGCCCGCCACCCCGAATGCCGGGGGCGGGCCCGGAGGCCGTCGCGGGCCGTGCGGCCCGCCCGGATCAGGCCGGTCCGTGCCCCTGCTGCACCACCGTGACCTGCGCCGGGAGGCTGGGCAGGCTGGTCGAGCTGTCGCTCTTGCTGACCACGATGGCGATGATGATGATGATCAGCACGATCACGCCGACGATCACGCCGACCACCACCAGGGCGGTGGAGCAGCCGCTGCCGCCGCTCTGCTTGACCGGCTGGAAGGCGGGCTGCTGCACCGGCATCGGCATCGGCGGCGGGGTGTGCGCCTGCTGCGGGAAGGCCGGCGGCGGGGTCTGGTACTGCGGCGGCGCCTGGTACGGGCCGGGCGGCGGGGTCTGGTACTGCGGCGCCGGGGCCTGGTAGGGACCGGGCGGCGGGGTCTGCGGGCCGTACGGGCCGGCCTGCGGCGGCTGGTACGGCTGCTGGACCTGCGGGGTCGGGGTGTTGATGTCGCCGCTGACCGGCGGGAAGTTCTTCAGGCCCGAGGAGTGCGCGGCCCGCGGGCCCTCGCTGATCACCAGCGGGGTGGCCATCATCGGCGCCCCGCCCGACTTCTCGCCGGCCGCGACCCGCTCGACCTCCTCGCGCATCGTCTCGGCGGTCGGGAACCGGTGCGCCGGGTCCTTGCGCAGCGCGCGGGCGACCAGCGCGTCCACCGCCGGGGTGACCGCCCGGTTGGCCGTGGACGGGGCCGGCGGCTCCTCCTGCACGTGCTTGTAGGCGATCGAGAACGGCGAGTCGCCGTCGAACGGCAGCTGGCCGGTGAGCAGCTCGAAGAGCATGCAGCCGACCGAGTAGAGGTCCGAGCGGGCGTCCACGCTCTTGCCGAGCGCCTGCTCCGGCGAGAGGTACTGCGGGGTGCCGACCACCATGCCGGTCTGGGTCATCGAGGTGACCCCGGACTGCATGGCCCGGGCGATGCCGAAGTCCATCACCTTGACCACGCCCTTGGTGTTCACCATGACGTTGCCCGGCTTGATGTCGCGGTGCACCAGGCCCTGGTCGTGCGAGACGTCCAGCGCGGCCAGCACCGCGGCCGTGATGCTCAGCGCCTGCTCGGTGGGCATCGCGCCGTGCTCGGCGATCGCCTGGTTCAGCACGTCGCGCAGCGACTGGCCCTCGACGTACTCCATCACGATGTACGGCACGGTCGCCCCGTCCGGGAAGACCTCCTCGCCGCTGTCGTAGACGGTGACGATGTTGGTGTGCGAGAGCCGGGCCACCGCCTGCGCCTCGCGGCGGAACCGCTCGCGGAACGAGGCCTCCCGGCCCAGCTCGGTGTGCAGGGTCTTGATCGCGACCGGACGGCCGAGCACGGTGTCGTGGGCCAGGTGGACCGAGGCCATGCCGCCCTGCCCCAGCAGGTGCTGCAGCACGTACCGGCCGTTGCCCAGCGAGTGGAGCTGCGCCTGCGGCTGGTCCACTCCGGTGCTGCCGTCCTCGCTCATGGTCCTCTGCTTCCCCCTCGGCACGGCCGGTCGGCCGCCACCGCGACGTGGTGTTGGAGACGTGGGTGATGGATGCCCGGCGCCAGGGTATCGGCACTGCGCGCCGGCGAGGGGTGCCGGGTCAGGGGGAAACCCGGGCCGGGACCGGGGCCGAGGGTCGGTCAGACCCCCGCGCGGCCCCGGTTCCTGACGCCGCGGGCCTAGAGGTACGGGCCGGAGCGGATGCCGCGGCCCTCGCCCGGCTCGTCCCCCTCCGGGTCCGGCAGCACGCCCGGCGGCAGCGCCCGGCGCATCTGCTCGAGCTGGGCCCGAGCGGCCATCTGCTGGGCGAAGAGCGCGGTCTGGATGCCGTGGAACAGGCCCTCCAGCCAGCCCACCAGCTGGGCCTGGGCGATCCGCAGCTCGGCCTCGGTGGGGATGCTGTCCTCGGTGAAGGGCAGCGAGAGCCGCTCCAGCTCCTCGACCAGCTCGGGGGCCAGGCCCTTCTCCAGCTCCTTGATCGAGCTGGCGTGGATGTCCTTCAGCCGGGCCCGGCTGGCCTCGTCGAGGGGCGCCGCGCGGACCTCCTCCAGCAGCTGCTTGATCATGCTGCCGATCCGCATCACCTTGGCGGGCTGTTCGACCATCTCGGTCACCGGCAGCTCGCGGTGCTCGCCGTCCTCGCCCATCCGGAAGCGCCCTCCCGTGCCGCCCACCGGCAGGCCGTCCGGGCCGACGATCAGCACCTGGGGCCCCTCCTCGGACCCGCCCGTCGGTCCGTTCGATCCCTGGTACGGCTCGTGCTCGGGCCGTTCGTTCAGCGGCTTCGTCATACCTCCTTCATATGCTTCCCCGCTCGGAAGGGTCAACCGACCCGCCACAGCCGGCGCTCCCGGAACCTCAGTCACGGCGCAGCCGCAGGCCGACCAGGCCGAGTCCCAGGCCGATCAGCACCAGGCCCGTGCCCATCGGGAGGACCAGCACGGCCGGGCCGGTCAGCCGGGCCGCCACCGGGAGCGCGGCGGCGGCCTGCGGCGCCCGGGCGGCCGCCGGGACCGGCTGGTCGGCGTCCTGGCCGGGGTCGGCCGCCGGGTCGTCGGGCGCGGCGGCGTCCTGACCGGGGTCGTCGGCGGCGGGCTGGCCGGCCGCGGGGTCGGCGGGTTGCCCGGCGGGGTCGGCGGGTTGCCCGGCGGGGTCGGCGGCAGGCTGGTCGGGGACCGGGTCGGTGCCCTGGGCCTGGTCCTGCTCCGGCACGGCGTCCTGGTCCACGGCCGACGGCTCGTCAGGGGCCACGGGCACGGCGGGAACGGCGACGGGGAGGGGAACCGCGGGCACGGCCGGGGGAGCGGCCGGGGCCGAACGGGGCGCGGGCGCAGGCTCGGAGGACTCGGCGGTGGCGGTCGTACTGGGGCTCCCAGTGGGGGTCCTGCTCGCCGTGTCGGAAGGGCTCGGGGTGGTGGACGGGGGGGTCGGCGTCGGAGTGGCGGACGCGGTCGGCCGGGCCGATCCGGTCGGCGCGCTCGCGCTCGCCACCGCGGACGGGGCGCTCGACAGGGATATCGGGCCCTCCGGTCCGCCCGCCTCCCCCGTCACCGCCCCGCCGCTCACCGCGGCCGTCGGCCGCCCGGGCAGCGGATCGGCCTGCGCCGCGACCGGGAGCACGGCGCCCAGCAGCACCGGTGCCACGAAGGCCACCCCCGTCGCGATCCGGCGGCAGCGGGCGGCGGGGGCTGAGCGGTGGAACGGCGGGAGCGGGAGCACGGCCACGGACGAGGTCCTTCCAACGGCCGCGGCCCAAGGGCCCCGGCGGCGGAACAGCTCCGGACCAGCGTCACACGATCCGAGATCCCGGGCATTTCGGACCGGTCGCCCACGGCGGCCCGCACCGAACCGGAGCAGACCGGAATGAATACCCCACGGGGTACGCTTGAGAAGTCCGCAAGCCCCCAGCACAGATCCCCAGCACGCCCCGGAAAGGTGGCGCCATGAAGGTCGATGACGACGCGGTCGGCGCGGTTCTCAACCGCCTGCGCCGGGCCCAGGGCCAGCTGGCCGGCGTGATCGCGATGATCGAGGCCGGCCGCGACTGCAAGGACGTGGTCACCCAGCTCGCCGCGGTCTCCCGCGCGCTCGACCGGGCCGGTTTCAAGATCGTGGCCAGCGGCATGCGCCAGTGCCTGGCCACCACCGACCCGGACGCCCCGCCGATGACCGAGGCCGAACTGGAGAAGCTGTTCCTCACCCTGGCCTGAGCACGGCTCAGCCTTCGTCCAGCTCGCGGACGCCCGCGAGCAGCCGGTCCAGGCCGAAGTCGAGCGGATCGATCCCCGACGGCGCGAAGACGCCGTCGGCGATCGCCGCCGTCAGCGCCGGGAACCGGTCCGCGTGCCGGGCCATCAGCTCGCCGGTCAGCCGGTCCCACTCGCGGTCGCCGGCTTCGTCGAAGTCCACCTGCTGCTGGACCACGCTGCGCACCAGTCCGGCGATCAGCACGAAGACCTGGTGCCGCTGGGCCGCGCCCAGGCTGGTGCCGGCCAGTGCGGCCAGGGCTGCATCCAGCCAGCCGAGCTGGTGGGGCCCCATCAGACCGCGACTCATCGCGGTGGCACCCAGCAGCCAGGGGTGCGCGTGGTAGAGCTCCTGGGAGCGGTGCGCCCAGGCTCGCAGCCGCGGCTCCCAGCCCTCGCCGGCCGCCGACAGGTCCGGGACCTCGGCCATCACCTCCTCCACCATCAGCGCGACCAGCTCGGTCTTGCCCGGCACGTAGCGGTAGAGCGCCATCGCGGAGACCTCGAACTCCGCCGCCACCTTGCTCATCGAGACCGCCTCCAGCCCCTGCGCGTCGGCCAGGGCCACGGCGGCGGCGGCGATCCGGCGCGGCGTCAGGCTCGGGCGGGGCCCGCGGGTGGGCTGCTCCTGCTCGCCCCAGAGCAGCGCGACGGCGGCCTTCGGGTCCGGCGCCTTGGTGGTCCTGGCCATGGCGGCCCCTTCCTCTCCTCGGCGGGCGCAGCGGCTTCGGTGTTGACGCGCCCGACAACTGTGTATACCTTAAACCCCGCCATCGCTTATAGCGTAAACAGTTTAGGGGAGTAGTCATGATCGCCACCATCGCCGCCACCACCGCCGCCGTCCTCACCGGCCCCGCCGCCGGCCTGCTCACCCTGCGCGCCGCCAAGCGCGCCCTCCTCGCCAGGCGTCTGCGCATCACCTCGGCGAACGGTATCGACGAAGCCGGCTACCTGCGGATCGGCGGCATCGACCAGTACGTCTCCATCCGCGGCGAAGACCTCCGCAACCCCGTCATCCTGGAGATCCACGGCGGCCCCGGCGCCTCCCAACTCGTCTACACCCACCGCACCCGCACCTGGGAGAAGCACTTCACCGTCGTCCGCTGGGACATGCGCGGCGCCTGCAAGACCTTCCTGCGCAGCGGCCCCGACGGCCAGGGCACCTACGACCTCGACCAGCTCCACCGCGACGCCCTCGAACTCACCGACCTCATCCGCACCCGCCTCGGCGTCGACAAGCTCCTGCTCGTCGCCAGCTCGCTGGGCACCGTCACCGGCCTGCGCCTGGCCCGCGACCACCCCGAGCGCTACTCCGCCTACGTCGGCACCGACCAGAACGCCATCGGCGGCGGCCGCGACCGGGTCGCCTACCGCAACCTGCTCCAGCGCCTCACCACCGCCGGCAGGACCAGGGAACTCGCCACCATCACCGCCATGGGCCCCGACGCGGCCAGCTGGACCACCCACCAGTGGGCCGACTACTACAAGGTCCTGGTCACCACCGACCCGCTCACCTTCGACACCATGAAGACCGTCGTCGTCCGCTCGATCTTCTTCTCCCCGCTGCTCACCCTGCGCGAGGTCCGCGGCTACTTCAAGGCCATGAACTGGGCCGAGAAGCTCGGCCCCGCCGCCATGACCACCGACGAATGGGCCGACGGCACCCACTTCCGCATCCCGATCTTCGTCTTCCAGGGCGAACACGACGTCATCACCCCCGCCGCCCCCGCCAAGCAGCTCTTCGACGACATCACCGCCCCCGTCAAGGACTTCGCCCTCATCGAGGGCTGCAGCCACTTCGCCTCCTTCCGCAACCCCGAGCGGTTCCTCGAACTCCTCCTCACCAAGGTCCGCCCCGCGCTCGGTGCCTGAGATGGCGTCAGCCGAGCAGCCGGTCGGCCAGCGAGCCGCCGGCCGCCGCGCCGGGCAGCACGTAGCAGACCGCCGAGGCCTGGTGCTCCAGGAACGGTCCCAGCGCGTCCCGCTCGGCCAACCGGTTCTGCACCCGGACGAACTCGGCCGGGTCGCGCATGAAGGCGCAGAAGAGCAGGCCCCGGTCGCCCGGCCCGTCGTCGTAGCTGTAGCCGCGGCGCAGCATCCGGGCGCCGCCGTCGAGCCGGGGGCTGGCCAGCCGGACGTGGGCGGTGGCCGGGATGACGTAGGAGCCGTCCGGGTTCTTGGCGTAGATGTCCGGGTCGTCGTGCTCGGCGGTGCCGGTGAGCGCCACCCCGTCGGCGGCGCGGCGGCCGATCGCCCGGTCCCGCTGGTCGGCGGGCAGGGCGGCGAAGCCGGCCACGTCCATCCGGATCCGGCGGTAGACCAGCACGGTGCCGTCCTGGTGCGGGCCGGGCGGGCCCCAGACGAACTGCTCGGCCGCCGCCCGGTCGGGGTTGGCGGTGCCGTCCTTGTAGCCGAACAGGTTGCGCGGGGTGCTGCCCGGCGGGACGGGGGCGAGGAAGCCGGACTGGCTCCAGCGCGCCGTCGCACCGGCCGACTGCGCCGCGGCGGCGGCGAGTTCGGCGGTCACGGTGAGGGTCCAGCGGTCGGCCGCGCAGAGCTGCAGCAGGAGGTCGCCGCCGCTGCGGGCCGGGTCCAGCCGGTCGCCGGGGAAGGCCGGCAGCTCGGCCAGCCCGGCGGGCACCTGGAGGCCGAGCCGGGCGGCGAGCGCCGGGCCGACGCCGACCAGCGAGCTGAGCCTGCTGGCGGCGCCGCCCTGCAGCCGGGGATCCGGCGGGGAGTCGGCGGCCGCGGCGGCGAGGGCACGGCTGAGCCCGTCCAGCACCGCCCGCAGGGTCTGCCGGTCGGCGGCCGCGGAGGTCTGCGGCAGGTCCAGGGCGAACAGCTGGGTGGCGGGCTGCTGAGGGGTCGTCACTCCGGCCTGCCGGGCACCGTGGAAGGGGATCGCGGCCGGCGGCGGTGCGGCGGCGGTGCGGCCGGCCGGGCGGTCGCCGCGCGCCAGCTCGTCGGCTCCCGCGCCGAGCCCGCCGGCCAGTACCGCGCCGGCGGCGAACAGTGCCCTGCGCCGCCCGAATCCGGTCGTGGCGTCCTGCTCCGGTTCCTGCGCGTTTCCCGATTCGGTGGGCATACGGCTATTGGAGGGGATAGAACACCTGTCATGCAAATGCTCTCCACCGAGCGCACGTTGGGTTCACTGACGGGCCGTCCGATCGCCGCCGGGGCGGCGGCCGCGCTGGTCGTCGCGCTCGCCGCCGGCTGCTCCTCCGGCGGACCGGCCGCGACCGCGCACCCGGCCGGCAGCGTGCTGCGGGTGCCGCAGGACTACCGCACCGTCCAGCAGGCGGTGGACGCCGCCCGCGAGGGCGAGACGGTGCTGGTCGGCCCGGGCGTCTACCGGGAGAGCGTGCACCTCACCCGACCGAGAGTGGTGCTGCGCGGCACGGACCGCGGTGCGGTGGTCTTCGACGGCGGGATCAAGCTGGTCAACGGCATCACGGTGACCGGCGCCGGCTCGGTGGTGGAGAACCTCACCGTGCACGGCTACCTGGCCAACGGCGTGCTCTTCACCGGCGTCACCGACGAGCGGCTGCAGCAGCGCGGGGCCGGCGGCTCCGCCTACAACCCGCTGGACACCGCCAAGTTCCCCGCCCTCCAGGGCTTCCGGGCCAGCCGGGTGACCGCCTACGACAACGGCCTGTACGGCATCTACGCCTTCGACGCGCACGGCGGGGTGATCGAGGACTCCTACGCCTCCGGGCAGGCGGACTCCGGCATCTACGTCGGCCAGTGCCGGCCCTGCGACACCCTGGTGCGCGGCAACACCATGGCGGGCAACGCGGTCGGGATCGAACTCACCAACGCCTCGGAGGGGTTGTCGGTGCTGGGCAACCTGGTCACCGGCAACCGGGTGGGCATCACGGTCAACTCCAACGACCAGGAGGCGCTGGCCCCGCAGCACAGCGCGGTGATCGCGGGCAACGTGGTGGCGGACAACGACGCCGCAGACACCCCCGAGCAGGCCGACGGCGGCTTCGGAATCGGCATCGGGATCGGCGGCGGCACCGGGAACCGGGTCCAGCGCAACCTGGTCCAGGGCAACAAGGCGGCCGGGATCATCGTCACCGACCCGCCCGGGCACCCGGCGAGCGACAACCGGATCGAGGGCAACCGGGCCGCCGGCAACGGCGCCGACCTGGTGCTGGCCGCCGCCGACCCCGCCAACTGCTTCGACGGCAACCAGGCCGCCGTGCAGAGCCCGGCCGGCCTGGAGGGCCTGGCCGACTGCGGATCCGGCGGCCGCCGGGGCGCGCTGCCGGCCGGGCGGGCGGCTGCGGTGCAGGTGCCGCCCGGCATGCCGTTCAGCCAGGTGCCGGCCCCGCCCGCGCAGCCGTCGATGCCGGATCCCACGGCCCCGGCCGTCCCGGCCACCGGGCTGCCGGGCACCGTCGATCCGGCCGCCTATCCGCTGCCGACCGATGCCGGTTCGGTGCCCCGGCATTCTGGTTGACGGCTCGTCGGTTCAGGTCGCCCAGGGCGCGTCGGGCAGCTTCGCCGTGGCGTCGTGGCCGCCGAACTCCAGGGTGGTCGGGGTGCCGAGGCCGGGCAGCCGCATGGTCACCCGGCGCAGGTCGCCGTTGCCGTCCACCCAGTAGGTGAGCGGCGAGTCGCCGTTGCCCGGGGCGGGTGTCGCGCCCTGGGCGCGCGGGCCGGCGATCCGGTCGCAGTCCTGCCCGTCGATCCGCTCCCGGCCGAGCCAGCGGGCGCCGGACTGGGCGAGCAGCAGCGGGTTGTCGGGGCGGTCGGCGCCGAGTCCGATCAGCAGTTGCAGCCCGGAGTCCAGCGGGTCGCTGGTGTAGGCGCGCGGCGACCAGCCCGAGCGCGGGAGGTGCTCGGCCTGCTGCCAGGCCGGGCTGCTGTCGAGCGCGGGGGCCAGGCCCAGGCCGTCGGCGTCCCAGACGATCAGGCCGTGGTCCAGCGGGGTGCCGGCGGCGGACCCGGCGCTGCCGTAGCTGCCGACCGCCCGGTGGGTGCGGTAGTCCACCACCCCGCTGACCTTCAGCACCACGCCACCGCCCTCGTCGGCGGTCAGCGTCACCGCCACCGGGGCGGCCTGGTACAGGTTCAGCCGGGCCAGCGCCAGCCGCGAGGCCTCGTCCATCGTCACCGTCCGCTCGGTCGGCCCGCCGTCCAGCATCCGGTAGGCGACCACCCCGCCCACCAGGGCGCCCCACAGGGCGAGCGCGGCCGACAGGGCGATCCAGCGGTGCCGGCGTTCCGCGGTGCTGCTCTTCCGGGCCATCCGGTGCTCGCTTCCTCTCGTCGGTCATGCGGTAGGGCGGGCCCGTGGGCCCGCCCTACCTGCTGCCCGGGCCACCGGGTCAGCGCAGCCGCGTCCTGCGCCTGCGGTTGCGGATCAGCAGCGCCGCGCCGAAGGCGGTGAACGCCGTGCCGCCGAGCAGTGCCAGCGGAACCGCCTCATCCATGCCCGTGAACGCCAGGTGCGAACCGGACGGCGGCTCGTTGGCCGGCGGGGCCGGAGCCGGGGTCACCACCGAGGCCGGGGTCGGCGGCGGCGTGGTCGGCGCCGGGGAGGTGCTCGGCGTCGGCGACGGAGTCGGGGTCGGGCTGGCCGACGGGGTGGGTGTCGGGGTGGGGGTGGGCAGCGGCTTGTCGACCGCCGTCACCGACACCCCGGCGTCCAGGTTGTCCGAGGTCAGCACCAGCGGTCCGAAGACCGGGTCGTCCGGTGCCGAGTAGCCCGCGGGCGGGCTGACCTCCTGCCAGTAGTACGTCCCCGGCAGGCCGTTGCCCTTGCAGACCCCGTCGGTACCGGTGGTGCAGGGATCGCCCACCTTGGTGTCGGGTTTGCTCCCGGTGGTCTGCAGACCGTCCGAGCCGTTGGACTCCTTCCACAGCTGGAACTTCGCGCCGGCCAGCGGCTTGCCGTCCGGGTCCTGCTTGACCACCCGCAGCACGCCTTCCTGCTGCCGGAAGCCGAAGTCGTAGGTGTGGTCGTTCTGCCCCGGCCCGCCGGTGGTCAGCGAACGCTCCGGGTACACCGTCCCGGCCGGGACGATGCCCTTGGAGTCGATGAAGTGGTTGGTCCCGACGTCCGCGTCGGTCGGCACCCACTGGTAGAGCGGGCCGCCCTTGGCGTAGTCGGCCGGGTTGTCCAGCTTGATCGTGTACTTGGTCTTCGGCCGCAGCCCGCCGGAGACGTCGGAGTCGTCGAAGTAGTACTCGCCGCGCGCCGAGGTCTTGGTGGTGCCGAGCAGGTGGCCGGTCTCGTCGTAGAGGTGCACGGTCACCCCGGGCACCGGGAGTTCGCCCGGGTTCTGGATGCCCTTGCGCTGCGGGTCGTACCAGACCCGGTTGCCGATCTGCAGCGGTGCCTGGTCGCAGAGCACCTCGAGGTCACCCATCGAGGCGCCCTTTCCGAAGGGGGCGGCGGTCCCCTTCGGGGTCAGCCGCAGGCCCAGCCCCGGGTCCTGGGAGCCGTTCGCGCGCTCCAGGAACGAGGTCCCGTAGCCGACCGGGGTGTGGTCGGGGTCGAAGGCGGAGACCGCGATGGTGCTCTCGACCTTGGAGAGCGCCATGCCGGCGAACGCCGTGTTGTTGTGACCCACCGCGGACCAGGCGGTGTTGAAGAACCTGGCGCCCCGAACGGTCATTCCGCAGCCCAGGTCGGTGTCCAGCACGAACGTGCCGTTCGACGGGCAGGCCTTGTCGAGGTCGCCGCCCGACATGACGTTGGAGACCGAGCCCGGCGCAGGCGCGCCCGGCCCCCGGTCGGCGAAGCGGTCACGGAAGGCCAGCAGCATCGAGCCGTCGGTCTCGAAGCCGATCTCGCCCAGCACCGGCTCGGGGTTGGCGATGGTGGTGTTGCCGCACGCCTTGCCGTTCTGCGTGGTCGGGTAGGTGCTCGTCCACGGGAACCAGCCCGCACCGTCGCACCCTCCCGCGCCGGTGGTGGACAGGCGCGGGTAGTCCAGCGGCTGGTCCAGCACCGCCTTGCCGAACACCCCGGTGGCGAGGTCGAACGGCAGGACGACGGCACGCAGGTCGGTGGTCTTCCCGGTGGACTGGCCGGAGCAGACACCGCCGAGGTAGCCGGTTCCGTCCTGCAGGCCGAGGCCGAAGGGACGCCAGTCACCCGCCGCCGGGCAGCCCGGATCCGGGATCGGGTAGGCGGCCTTCGGCGCCGACGCCGTCGTGGCGGTGGCGTCGTAGCGGTACAGCTTGCGGTCGTTGAGGTTGACGACGAACAGGTCCGCGCCGTCGTCGGTGACCTTGATGCCGCCGAGGCTCTCCTTGCCCGGCACGTCGAGGAAGGCGTCGTCCGTCCCCGGCCCGTGCACGGTGCTCCCCGCGTCCGGGACGGTGGTGAAGAGCGCGGTCTGCTTCGTCGCCGGGTCGGTGACGTAGATGCCGCCCGCGCCGCCCGGACCGTAGTCGGTGCCGCGCTTGGCCGCGGCCGAGGAGAAGATCCGCTTGTCGGCCCTGTCCCAGGCGATGCCGAACAGCGTCCCGGTCTGCGCGTTGGTGGCGATGTCGGTGACCGGGGTCTCGCCTGCGCCGTTCCCGGCCTGGCCGCGCGCGGAGTACGGGAAGGAGACCAGTGTCCGCTGCGCCCCGCCCTCATTGCTGGTGGGCTGACAGGTCGTCACCAGCGGCGCGTTCTTCTGGCAGTAGTCCCCCGGGTTCCACAGTCCCGTGGTGTACGAGACGTCCTTCTTGCCGGAGAGGTCGACGAACTCCTCGTTGCTGCTCAGCTGGAACGGCGCGCCGGCCAGTCCCTGCTTCGAGGCGAACGCCGGGAACAGCACCCCGGGCTGCGGATTCACCACCTGCACCCGGTACTTGCCGCCGGTGGCCTTGCTGGTGGCCGGCGCCAGGGTGACCGTCCCGTCGGCTGCAGTGGCCCCCTCGATCCTGTTCCCGGCGTCATCGGTGAGGGTCACCGTGACGCCCGCCATGCCCGGTTCCAACCCGGGCGTGTAGACCCCGCTGGTGTCCACGGCGCGGATCACCTTGACGGTCACCGACCCGTCCCCGGTCGCCGAGTGCGCCGTCGGCGCCACCACCAGCGAGCTGCTGCCGATGCCTATCAGCAGCGCCGCGAGCCCGCCGGCCGAGCGGAACCAGCCCCGCCCGGGCGCACGCGCGCTGCCCTTCAGTCCTTCACGTGTCTGTGTCATCCCCTGCTCTCATCGTTCAGCGGGCTGCCGCCCAACTGCGTGGAGGAGTACGCGAGATGGCGGATTACCGCCTTGCGCAAGAGCTTAAAGGGGATTTAAGCAAGATCGTGTGGGAACGGCGAAAGTCCGTCCATGGCAACTCTGACGACAACGGCCCCCGGGGGTTCACCCCGAGGGCCGTTGACGAATCGTCAGTTCAGTTCTGCAGCACGACCTTCCCGACCTGGTCGCCCGCCTCCAGTGCCCGGTGCCCCTCCGACGCCTCGGCCAGCGGCAGCACCCGGTCGATCACCGGCTTCACGACACCCGACTCCAGCAGCGGCCACACGTGCTCGCGCACCGCCGCCACGATCGCGGCCTTCTCGGCCAGCGGACGCGGCCGCAACGCCGTCGCGATCACCGCCGCCCGCTTGCCCAACAGCTTCCCCAGGTCCAGCTCTCCGGTCCGGCCGCCCTGCAGACCGATGATCACCAACCGGCCCGAGACTGCCAGCGCGTCCACGTTCCGCTGCAGGTACTTCGCGCCCATGATGTCCAGGATCACGTCCGCACCGTGCCCGCCGGTCGCCGCCTTGACCTCCTCCACGAAGTCCTGCTCGCGGTAGTTCACCAGCACATCCGCGCCCAACTCCTTGCAGCGCGCAAGCTTCTTCGCACTCCCCGCGGTCACCACCACCTTGGCGCCCACCGCCTTGGCCAGCTGGATCGCCATCGTGCCGATCCCGCTCGCCCCGCCGTGCAGCAGCACCGTCTCACCCGGGTGCAGGTGCGCCACCATGAAGAGGTTCGACCAGACCGTGGCCGCCACCTCGGGCAGGGCGGCCGCCGCGACCAGGCCCAACCCCCGCGGGATCGGCATGAGTTGGCCGGCCGGGATGGCGACCTTCTGGGCGTAGCCACCGCCGGAGAGCAGTGCGCAGACCTCGTCGCCGACCGCCCAGCCGGCCACGCCGGGCCCGAGCGCCGCGATCCGGCCGGAGCACTCCAGGCCGGGGTAGGCCGAGGCGCCGGGCGGCGGCGTGTAGTTGCCCTGGCGCTGCAGCAGGTCGGCGCGGTTCACGGCGGTGGCCGCGACCTCGACCAGGACTTCGCCCTCGCCGGGGACCGGGTCCGCCACCTCGGCCCAGACGAGGGCGTCGGGACCACCGGGCTCGGGAATCGTGATTGCGTACATGGCACGAAGCTACCGGTCGGTCCGGTGTTTGGACGACAGGCGCAGACCGCCCCGGCGCCCGGGGCGTCCGGCGGGGGCGCGCGGGGCCTCGGGCGCTGCTTCCCAGGGGTCGGGCCGCCACCTGGACAGTACCGCTGACCAGCCAGGTGTACCCCACTGGCCCGCAGACTTGATGGACAGTCAGGTGTGACAGGATGCGCCTACCGATCCGTTCGACCGGAAGAGCCGCCGTGCGCGACGAGACGATCAGCGAGTTCCTTGACCGCCTGGCCGACCGGGTACCCGCCCCCGGCGGCGGCGCGTCGGCCGCCCTGCACGCCGCCCAGGCCGGGGCACTGCTCGCCATGGTGGGCCGCTACAGCACCGGGGAGAAGTACGCCGCGCACCAGGCCGTGGTGGAGCGGATCATCCGGGAGGCGGACGTGCTGCGCCGCCGGGCGCTGAGCCTGGCCGAGCAGGACGCGGCCGCCTTCACCGCGGTGGCCGAGGCCTACCGGCTGCCCAGGGCGACCGAGCCGGAGCGGGCCGCCCGGTCGGCCGCGATCGCCCGCGCCCTGGCGGCCGCCGCGCAGCCGCCGGCCGAGGTGATCACCGTGGCGCTGGACGCGGTGGAGCTGGCCGAGACCCTGCTGCCGATCGGCAACCCCACCGTGGCCACCGACGTGGCGGCGGCCGCCGAGGCCGCCCGGGCCGCGGCCACCACGGCCCGGCTGAACGTCGAGGTGAACCTCACCGGCATCCACGACGAGCGGACCCGTGGCGCGCTGCTGGCCGGCACCGCCCGGGTGGACGAGATCGCGGCCCGGGCCGAGCAGGTGACCGCGGCGGTCCGGGCCGAGCTGGCCAAGTGAGGGACGGTCAGGCGGGCTCGGCCGGCCTGACCCGCTGGATGGTGATCACCCGGTCGGTGGACTGCAGCGCCGCGGCCTCCGGGTCGGCGAAGTTGAGGATCCGCCGGCCGCGCACCACCGCCACCACCAGGTCGGCGCAGTCCCGCGGCGAGCGGCCGGCCTCGGCGTGGGTGACCGGGCGCTCCACCACGTTCAGCCCGCGCCCGTAGGTCAGCAGGTCCTCCATCACGGCGCCGGCGTTCGGGCTGAGCATCGACAGCCCGAGCAGCCGGCCGGCCGAGCTGGAGCTGGTCACCACCACGTCCGCGCCGCTCTGCCGCAGCAGCGGCGCGTTCTCGTCCTCCCGGACCGCCGCGACCACGGTGGCGCCCTTGTTGAGCTGGCGAACCGTCAGGGTGACCAGCACCGCGGTGTCGTCCCGCTCCGGCGCCACCACCACCTGGGCCGCCCTGGGCACCTCGGCGCGCAGCAGGGTGTCGGTGCGGGTGGCGTCGCCGACCACGCCGACCAGGCCGTCCAGCGCGGCCTGCTCGACCACCCGGCGCTGCGGGTCCACCACCACGATCGCCTCCCGGGCGATCCCCTGGCCCAGCAGGGTCTGCACCGCGCTGCGCCCCTTGGTGCCGTACCCGACGATCACCGCGTGCTCGTGCACGGCCGACCTCCAGCGTCCGAGCCGCCACTGCTGGCGGGTCCGTTCGGCCAGCACCTCCAGGGTGGTGCCGACCAGGATGATCAGGAAGACCACGCGCAGCGGGGTGATCACCAGGATGTTGGTCAGCCGCGCGCCGGCGCTGACCGGGGTGATGTCGCCGTAGCCGGTGGTGGAGAGGGTGACGGTGGCGTAGTAGGCCGAGTCCAGCAGGTTCGGCACGCCGTCCGCGGCGTCGTGGTAGCCGTCGCGGTCCAGGTAGACCAGCAGCGTGGTGAGCACCAGCACGCCGAGCGCCACCACCAGCCGCCGGGCGACCTGGCGCAGCGGCGGCCGGCCGGGCCGGGTCGGCAGCAGGACCCGCGACTCCGCCTCCTTGGCCATGAGCCCAGCATGCGGGGCCGCTGCCGGGATCGCGCGCTCATTCGGCCTGACGGAGGGTCAGTGCGGCTGCCCGGGCACCGGCAGCAGCTCGATCCGCGTCCCCGCCGACAGCCCGCCGGGCGGGATCACCGCCAGCGCCTCGGCCAGCGCCAGGCCGCGCAGCATCGCCGGCCCGTCGAAGGCCAGCGGCAGCGGTCCGTCCTCGGTGAGCCGCACCGGCAGCAGCCGGCTCTGCACCGGGTGGCCGGGCAGGTCGACGGCGATGCGGGCGTACCGGGCGGGCGCGGCGGGGCGGCCGGCCAGCGCGTCCAGCAGCGGCAGCGCCAGGGTGACGGTGCCGGCCACGGCGGCCAGCGGGTTGCCGGGCAGGCCGACCAGGTGGCGGACCGCCCCGCCGGGGGTGGCGGTGGCGGGCGGCAGTTCGGCCAGCAGCATCGGGTGCCCGGGCCGGACCGCGACGCCGTCCACCAGCAGCCGGGCCCCGCACTCGGCCAGCGCGCCGTGCAGGTGGTCCACCGGCCCGGCGGCGGTCGCCCCGGTGGTGACCACCACCTCGGCGGTGGAGCGCAGCAGCGCGTCCCGGAGCAGCCCGAAGTCGTCCCGGACCGGGCGCCGGCCCAGCACCTCGGCGCCGGCGGCGGTCAACCAGGGCTGCAGCAGCGGCCCGAGCGCGTCCCGGACCAGGCCGGGGCCGGGCAGTCCGGATTCCAGCAGCTCGTCGCCGAGCACCAGCAGCTCCACGGTGGGCCGCCGGCGCACCGCCAACCGGTCGTAGCCGCAGGCGGCGGCCAGGCCGAGCACCGCGGCACCGACCACGCTGCCGGCCGGCAGCAACTGCTCGCCGCTGCGGCACTCCTGGCCGCGCGGGCGGACGTCCTGCCCGGGACCGACCCCGGCGGGCGCCCGCAGCGTGCCCTCCCGCAGCTCGCCGTGCTCGCGGCGCAGCACGCCGGTGGCGCCGGGCGGCAGCTGGGCGCCGGTGGCGATGCCGGTGGCCCAGCCGTCGGCCAGCGGCGGCGGGGTGCGGCCGGCCAGCACCTGGCCGGCGAGCCGCCACGGTCCGGGGCCGGCCACCGCCCAGCCGTCCATCGCGGCGGTGTCGAAGGCGGGCAGGTCGGTGAGCGCGGTGAGCGGCCCGGCCAGGGTGCGCCCGAGCGCGGCGGCCAGCGGCAGTTCCTCGGCCGGCGGCGCGGGGCGGGTGCCGGCCCGGCGGGCGACCTCGCGGGCCCGCGGCCAGGCGGTGTCGGTGGTGGGCACGGGGGGCGCGGACGCCGTCACGGGGTCTCCGGGTCCGCCTCGGCCGCCGCCCAGCGCTCGGCGAGCGCGGTGATCCGCTCGGCGGCCGCGGTCACGGCGGCGGCGTCGCCGCCCCGGGCCGCGGCGGCCCAGCCGATCAGGAAGGCGGTCAGCGGGGCGGCCGGGCGGGCCACGCCGTGCGCCACTACCCGGGCCAGGTCGAGCAGTTCCTTGACGTCCACGGCCGGCTCGATGCCCAGCTCGGCAGCGGCCTCGGCCATCCAGTCGTCCAATGTGCGTCCCATGGGGCACCATGCTGCCCGATCCGTGCGGCGGCGGGGTGCTCCGGGTGTGTGCGGTGCGGGTCGTTTCGCTCACCCGGCCGCCCGGGCGGCGGTGAAGCGGCCCGACCAACGACCCGACCAGCGCCTGGCCAGCCGCCCGGTCAGCGGTCCGGCCGGCGGCCCGTCAGGTCCCGTCGGCGCGCTGCGGCCAGCTGCTCCCAGGTGTCGCAGTCCTCGGCGGCGCCCTCGGTGTCGGGCAGCCGCACCGTCCGCAGCCCGCCGACCAGCCTGCGCAGCGGGAGCCCGGCGGGTTCGCCGAGCCCGGCCAGCGCGGTGCGCAGGGCGGCGGTGCGGTAGGCGGCGAGCAGCGGCTGGTCCCGGCCGTCCGGGTCGACCAGCACGGCGGCCTCGGCCTCCCCGGTGACGGCCGCCGCCAGCCGCCGCACCGTCGCGGCGGTGACGAACGGCAGGTCGGCGGCGAGCAGCAGCACCACCGGCGCGGCCAGGCCCGGATCGGCCAGTCCGGCCGCCGCGGCGGCCACCGGTCCGCCGCCGGGCGGCCGCTCCCTGGTCCAGTGCGCCCCGCCGCCGGTGCCCGGCCCGACCGCCACCACCCGCTCGGCACCGGCGCAGGCCGCGAGCACCCGCTCCAGCAGGGTCCGCCCGCCGACCTCGAGCCGCGGCTTGTCGGCCCCGCCGAGCCGCCGGGCGGCTCCGCCGGCCAGCACGATCGCGTCGTAGCGCCGGTTCTCGGTCGTCATGCGACCAGTATCGGGCCGGCTCAGCGGTCGGTGTTGGCCCGGGCGCCGGCGGTGAGGAAGGCGGGCAGGGTCAGCTCGCCGTAGGCCTGGGCCATGGTGGTGACCAGGGCCTCCGCGTCGTCCGGGTGCTCGGTCAGCAACTGGTCGAAGTCGTGCAGGTAGTCCCGGGTGAAGCCGAGGATCCGGGCCGGGTCGTCGCCCTGGCCGGGGGCCCGGTGGCCGGCGATCAGCCGGTCCGGGGCGAGCGCGGCGATCCGGTCCAGGTTGGCCAGCCACGCGGTGCGCTGCTCGGGGGTGGTCTCGGCGGTCCACAGGTGGGTGCCGTTGCCGACGAAGTCGCCCGCGATCACGGTGCGGGAGCCGGGTACGTGGACCACGGTGGAGTCGGAGCAGTCGGACTGGCCGAGCATCAGCACCCGGATCAGCTGGCGGTCGATCATCAGCGGCAGCGGGCGCAGCGGCCGGGGGAGCACGGGGTGCTCGGGGATGTCGGCACCGAGCACCGGGCGCCATTCGGCGGTCTTGGCGGCGGCGGTGGCCGCGATCGCCGCCACCACCGGCGGGGCGGCCAGCACCTGGGCGGCGGGGAAGAGCCGCAGCACCTCCTCGACGCCGAAGTAGTGGTCGGGGTGCGGGTGGGTGATCACCACGGCGAGCAGCTGGCGGGCCTTGCCGGCGATCCACTCGGCGAGCTCACGGCCGGCGCCGCGGGTGAGCTGGGCGTCCACCAGGATGGCGTCGCGGGTGCCGCAGATCAGGCTGGAGGTGGCGAAGAGCGCCGACTCGGGGCCGGTGAAGACCTCGATCTCCAGCGGCGGGCCGGGCGGCGGGGCGGCGGTGGAGCCGTTGCCGCCGCGCAGGGCGGGGGCGGCGCCGCCGTCCGCACCGGACCCGGCGGCCCCCGTGGCGTCACCGGGTCCGGTGGTCCCCGCGGCGGACGGCTCGGGCGGTGGCGTCGTCACGGCGGCTCCCTGGTCGGCGGCTGTCGCCCTCAGCATGGAAGCCGCCCGGCCGGGCCGCCCGGCGGGCACGCCGTCCGGGTGAACCTCCCCGGGGCGGGCTCCGACCGTCCGTCAGCTGGCGCACCGTCAGGCCGCGGCGGCGGCCAGGGCGGCCTCCCGGCCCTTGGCCGCGGCCTCCTTCAGCGCCTGCTCCTTGAGCTGGTCGGCCGTCTCGATGAACTCGGCGAGCGCGGGGTTGACCCGGGCCAGGGTGAACTCGGCGGCGACGGTGTCCACGCTGACGCCGAGCAGGCTGCTGAGCACCTTCTCCAGGTAGGTGGTGGTGAACTCGTGGCCCTCGCGCGGGGAGCCGGGCGCGTAGGAGCCGCCGCGGGCGGCGAAGACGGTGACCGGCGTGCCGGCCACCGTGGAGCCCTCGCCGAAGGTGCGGCCGGCCAGCACCACGTGGTCGATCCAGGCCTTCAGGTTGGACGGGACCGAGAAGTTGTACATCGGGGCGCCGATCACCACGGCGTCGGCCTCCTCCAGCTCGGAGATCAGCTCCTCGCGCAGCGCGAAGGCGGCCTGCTGCTCGGCGGTGCGCTGGTCGGCGGGGACGAAGCCGGCCACGATCCCGGCGGCGTCCAGGTGCGGCACCGGGGCCGCGGCCAGGTCGCGGCGGAGCACGGTGCCGTCCGGGTGTGCGGCCTGCCACTCCCGGACGAAGGCGGCGGTGAGCTCCCGGGAGACCGAGGTGTCGGTCATCACCGAGGAGTCGATGTGCAGCAGCGTGGCCATGGTGATCCTCCATACGTTCTGATAGTTGCTTTGATTTCCTCTGCAACTACAAACAACGTAGCAGCTTACTTTTTATTAGTCACTAGCGGGCTGCCGGTACCCTGGGAGGCATGGCACAGGTAGGCGAACGGACGGCAGCGGGCCCGGCGACGGCTCCGGACGGCGGCTGCGCGGGCGCCGTGGGGCCGTGCGGCAGCGTGGACATCGGCCTGACCAAGGTCTTCGCGCTGCTCGGCAAGCGCTGGTCGGGCCTGGTGGTGGCGGTGCTCAGCCACCACGCGGCGCACTTCGCCGACCTGCGGCGGGCGATCCCGGGGATCAGCGAGCGAATGCTCTCGGACCGGCTCTCCGAGCTGGCCGAGGCCGGACTGGTGCTGCGCGAGGTCGACGAGGGACCACCGCTGCGGGTCAGCTACCGGCTGACCGAAGCGGGCCGGGCACTCGGCCCGGCCCTGGAGGAACTGCGCCGCTGGGCCGCCGACCACATGCCCGAGGCGGCCGACGGCGGCTGCTGACGCTGCTGCGCCGACCCCGGATCAGTCCCGGGCGAACCCCAGCTCGGTCCAGCGCACCCCGTCCCGGCCGTGCAGGTCGGCGCGCTCCGAGCGGTGCACCGCGCGCAGCCCGGCGGCCGCCGCCTGCGCCGCCACCTCCTCGGCCGGCACCTCGAACATCCGCCGCCCGGCCGGCACCGGCCCGTGCCGCAGGGTCAGCAGCAGCGTGCCGCCGGGGGCCAGCAGCTCCAGCACCCGGGCGAAGGCCCGGGCCCGCTCGGCCGGCGCCAGGTGCATCCAGACCGCGGTGGCCAGCACCAGGTCGAACGGACCGGCCACCCCTGGCAGCTCCGGCAGCGCCGCGTCCGTCCACTCCACCCCGGCCGCCGCGTGCCGCGCCCGGCCCGGCTCGCGCAGCTCCGCCACCGGCTCGGCCGCCGTCACCCGGTGGCCCAGGGCGGCCAGCGCGGCCGCGTCCCGGCCGGTGCCCGCGCCCAGGTCGAGCACCCGGGCCGGGGCCGGCGGCAACAGGTGCAGCGCCTCGCGGTGCACCTGCTCGAAGCCGACCTCCTCGTACTGCTCCAGCAGGCGCCCGGCCTCCTCGCGGTAGCCGGCCGTACCGGCCGGGCCGTCCGGCACCGCGCCCAACCCGGCCAGCAGCGCCGGCAGCTCGCGCATCTCGGTGAAGACCGTGGCCCCCTCCTCCACCAGCCAGTCCGCCGGGGTCAGCCCGCCCGCGTAGCCGAGCACCCGCATGCCCGCGGCCCGGCCGGCCCGCGCCCCGTACTTGCTGTCCTCGACCACCACGCAGGCCTCGGGCGCCACCCCCATCCGGGCCGCCGCGTGCAGGAACAGGTCGGGCGCCGGCTTGCCCTGCCGCACCTCACTGGCGCTGAAGATCCGGCCGGCGAAGTACTCGTAGAGGCCGGTGCGGCCCAGCGTGTGCCGCATCTTCCGGTGGCTGCCGCTGGAGGCCACGCAGCTGGGCAGCCGCAGCGCCGCCAGCGCCTCGCTGATCCCGTCCACCTCGGTCAGCTCCGCGTCCACCGCCACCCGGTGCAGCTCCTCGAACCGCTCCCGCCACGGGTCCACGGCCGCCGCGCCCAGCCGCTCGGCCACCTGCTCGCCGATCGAGGCGTTGGACCGGCCGACGAACCGCTCCACCACCTCCTCGGCGGTCAGCGGCCAGCCCAGCTCCGCCCCCACGGCCACCGTCGCGCGCACCGCGATCGGCTCGCTGTCCACCAGCACGCCGTCACAGTCGAAGAGCACCAGTTCGATCTTGGTCATCGGGTCAGGCTAGCCGTACCTACGGCCGACCGATGCGCCGCCCTCCCCGCCCCGCATAGCGTCGGGGACGTCAGCACGCAGACGCGGAACAACGGAGGACACCATGACCGCCTACGCCCTGGGCCACATGCACTCGGTCGAGTTCGGCCCGGAGATCGTCGAGTACCTGCAGCGGATCGACGCCACCCTGGAGCCCTTCCAGGGCCGCTTCCTGGTCCACGGCAACCCGGTCGAGCTGCGCGAGGGCGCCTTCGACGGCAACCTGATCCTCATCGGCTTCCCCGACCTGGCGCGGGCCCGCGCCTGGTACGACTCCCCCGCCTACCAGGAGATCCTGCCGCTGCGCACCCGCAACTCGGTGACCGACGTGCTGCTGGTCGAGGGCATGCCGGAGGGCTACCTGGGGGCCGACTCGCTGGGGCACTGACGCCTCGTCAGCCCAGGGCGAACGGCGGTTCGCGATCGGTGAACTCCCGCCGCCGCGGGCGCGCGGGCACCTAGCGTTCGGCCCATGGACCTCATCGAACTCACCCCGACCGTCTGGCAACTCCCGCTCCCGGTGGGCCACGTGCACCTGGTGCGGCTGGAGGACGGCTTCGCCGCCGTCGACACCGGCGTGCCGGGCACCGCCCCCGCCGTGCTCGCGGCGCTGCGGCAGCTAGGCGCCGGGCCCGAGCGGCTGCGGCAGATCCTGCTCACCCACTCGCACATCGACCACATGGGCTCGGCCGCCGAGCTGGTCGCCGCGAGCGGCGCCGAACTGCTGGCCGGAGCCGGCGACGCGGCGGTGATCAGCGGCCGGCAGCCCGAACCGCAGCCCGTCCACACCCCCGTCGAGGCCGAACTGCACCGCAAGGTCTCGGCCGCCTTCGGCACCGCCACCGCCCCCACCCCGCTCCCGGTGGACCGGGAGCTCACCGAGGGCGCCGCGCTGCCCGGCTGGACCGAGCCCGTCCAGGTCCTGGAGGTGCCCGGCCACACCCCGGGCGGCATCGCCCTCTTCCTCCCGGAGAGCGGCCTGCTCTTCTCCGGCGACATCATCGGCACCGGCCCGGACTCGGCCCACCTCGGCCCGTTCAACCTGGACCGCGACCGGGCCATCGCCTCCTTCCACCGCCTCGCCGCCCTCGAGCCCCGGATCCTCGCCGTCCCCCACGGCACCCCGGTCACCACCGGCGCCACCGCCCTGCTGCGCGCGGCCACCCCGGAGCTGGACTGGATCTGACGCCCGCTCGACCCTCCGGGCCACGCGCTCCGCTCCGTCACGGGTCCGGTCACACCCGGTCAGTCCCGGGTCATGTCCACGAAGCGCGAGTAGTGGCCCTGGAAGGCCACGGTGATGGTGGCGGTGGGGCCGTTACGGTGCTTGGCGACGATCAGGTCGGCCTCGCCGGCGCGGGGGGACTCCTTCTCGTAGGCGTCCTCGCGGTGCAGCAGGATGACCATGTCGGCGTCCTGCTCGATCGAGCCGGACTCGCGCAGGTCGCTGACCATCGGCTTCTTGTCGGTGCGCTGCTCGGGGCCACGGTTCAGCTGGGAGAGCGCGATCACCGGCACCTCCAGCTCCTTGGCCAGCAGCTTGAGGTTACGGGACATGTCCGAGACCTCCTGCTGCCGGCTCTCGGCCCGCCGGGAGCCGCCGGACTGCATCAGCTGGAGGTAGTCGATGACCACGAGCTTGAGGTCGTTGCGCTGCTTGAGCCGCCGGCACTTGGCCCGGATCTCCATCATCGACAGGTTCGGCGAGTCGTCGATGTACAGCGGTGCCGCCGTGACGTCCGGCATCCGCCGGGCCACCCGGGTCCAGTCGTCGTCGGTCATGTTCCCGGACCGCATGTGGTGCAGCGCCACCCGCGCCTCGGCGGAGAGCAGCCGCATCGCGATCTCGTTGCGCCCCATCTCGAGCGAGAAGATCACGCTCGGCAGGCCGTTGGTGATCGAGCAGGCCCGCGAGAAGTCCAGCGCGAGGGTGGACTTGCCCATCGCCGGGCGGGCCGCGATGACGATCATCTGGCCGGGGTGCAGGCCGTTGGTGAGGGCGTCCAGGTCGGCGAAGCCGGTGGGGACGCCGGACATCTGGCCCTGGCGGGAGCCGATCGCCTCGATCTCGTCGAGGGCGCCCTCCATGATGTCGGCGAGCGGGGCGTAGTCCTCGCTGGTGCGCTGCTCGGTGACGGCGTAGATCTCGGCCTGGGCGGCGTTGACGATCTCGTCCACGTCGCCCTCGGCCGCGTAGCCCATGCCGGCGATCCGGGTGCCGGCCTCGACCAGGCGGCGCAGCACGGCGCGCTCGTGGACGATCTCCGCGTAGTACTCGGCGTTGGCCGCGGTGGGGACCGAGTTGACCAGGGTGTGCAGGTAGCCCGGGCCGCCGACCCGGCTGAGCTCGCCGCGCTTGGTGAGCTCGCTCGCCACGGTGATCGGGTCGGCCGGCTCGCCGCGGGCGTAGAGGTCGAGGATCGCGCTGTGGATCAGCTCGTGGGCCGGGCGGTAGTAGTCGAGCGGCTTCAGCACCTCGACGACGTCGGCGATGGCGTCCTTGGAGAGCATCATGCCGCCGAGCACGGACTGCTCGGCGGGGATGTCCTGCGGCGGCACCCGCTCGAAGCCCTCGCCGGACGGGCGGTCGCGGTCGCCGTCCCGGTCGCCGTCGCGCTTGCGGAAGTCGCCGCCCTTGCCGCCGCCCTTGCCCTTGCGGAACTCGCCGTCCTCGCGGCGGCGGGCCGGCAGCCGGTCGCTGGGGGTGTCGGCGGGGAAGGACTGGCCGAAGGCGTCGTCGGCGACCGGCCACTCCTCCGGGGGCGGCGGGACGTCGTGGTCGTCGTACTGGGGGCCGGTCACGCGTCATCCCCGTTCAGCGAGAGGTGTGGAGCCAGGGCGCGGCGGCCCGGTGGGGCGGACTGGGACACGGTCCGGTCCACCTCCTTCATACGCCACGCGGCCGACGGAACCCGGCCGGCTCAGCGGCCGGGCGCGTCGGGTGAGCGACCACGCTAAGGGGCGGGCCGGGCATGTTCCAAGCCGGATCGACAAAGTTATCCACAGGGGGTGTGGATGAAGTCCCCAGTACTGTGGACAACTGCCCGAAACCTGTGCACGAGGCTGGGGACATCCCTGTGGATAACCTGTTGATCAGACCACCGTCAACACGCTGACCTGCATTGACTCTTTCCACCGGCTGTGCATGAGAAAAACTTCACACACCCCCGCCCGCCCGGCCCCGCCCTGTGGATGGCTACCTTGATCCCCATGACACGCAGCCGCCGGCACGACCGGGAGATCCTGGCGCTCGCGATACCGGCCTTCGGCGCCCTGGTCGCCGAACCGCTCTTCCTGATGGGTGACTCGGCGATCGTCGGCCACCTCGGCACCGCCCAGCTGGCCGGCCTCGGAGTGGCCGGCGCCGCGCTCTCCACCCTCACCGGGGTCTTCGTCTTCCTCGCCTACGCCACCACCGCCGCGGTCGCCCGCCGGATCGGCGCCGGCGACCGCCGGGCCGCCATCCAGCAGGGCATGGACGGCATCTGGCTGGCCCTGCTGCTCTCCCTCCCGCTGGTCCTGCTCGGCTACCTCTTCGCGCCCGCCACCGCGCACGCCCTGGGCGCCTCGGCCACCGCGCAGCCGTACGCGGTGACCTACCTGCGGATCAGCACCCTGGGCATCCCCGCGATGCTGGTGGTGCTGGCCGCCACCGGCGTGCTGCGCGGCCTGCAGGACACCCGGACCCCGCTGCTGGTGGCGCTGGCCGCCTTCTCCGCCAACCTGCTGCTCAACCTCGGCCTGGTCTACGGCGCGGGCCTGGGCATCGCCGGCTCGGCCTGGGGCACGGTGCTGGCGCAGACCGGGATGGCCGCCGCCTACCTGGTCGTGGTGGTCCGCGGCGCCCGCCGGGAGCAGGCCGTGCTGCGCCCCGACCCGGCCGGCATCCGGGCCTGCGCCCGGGCCGGCGGGCCGCTGGTGGTGCGCACCCTCTGCCTGCGCGGGGTGCTGATGCTGGCCACCGCGGTGGCCGCCCGGCTCGGCGACCAGGAGGTGGCGGCCCACCAGATCGCCATGACCCTCTGGGGCTTCCTGGCCTACGGGCTGGACGCGATCGCGATCGCCGGGCAGTCGATCATCGGCCGCTCGCTGGGCGCGGGCGACCCGGCCGGGGCCCGGGCGGCGACCCGGCGGATGGTGCAGTGGGGGGTCGGCGCGGGGGTGCTGCTGGGGGTGCTGGTGGTGGCCACCGGGTCGCTCTACCTGCCGCTCTTCACCGCCGACCCGGCGGTGCGCGGCCAGCTCGCCGCGGTGCTGCCGCTGGTCGCGCTGGCCCAGCCGGTCTGCGGGGTGGTCTTCGTGCTGGACGGCGTGCTGATGGGCGCGGGCGACGGTGCGTACCTGGCCTGGGCGATGTTCGGCGCGCTGGCCGCCTTCACCCCGGCGGCGCTGGCGGTGCCGGCCCAGGGCGGCGGGCTGACCGGGCTCTGGTGGGCGATGAACCTGGTGATGCTGGTCCGCGGCGGTTTCCTGGTCGGCCGGACCAGGACCGGCCGCTGGCTGGTCACCGGCGCCGTGCGGGCCTGAGCCCCGGCGCCGGGGAACGCCCGAGGGCCGGGGAACGCCCGAGGGCCGGGGCCTCCACGGTGGGAGGCCCCGGCCCTCGGGGTCACGACGAGGGGTGCGCCTGGATCAGGCGACGACCACGTCGAGGTTGGCCTGGACGTCAGCGTGCAGCTTGACGGCGACCTTGTGGGTGCCCACGGTCTTGATCGGCGAGGCGATCGTGACGGCGCGCTTGTCGACCGACGGGCCGCCGGCCGCCTTGACGGCGTCGACGACGTCGGCCTGGGTGACCGAGCCGAAGAGGCGGCCGGCGTCACCGGAGCGCACCTTCAGCTTGACCTGCAGGCCCTCGAGGGTGGCCTTCAGCTCGTTGGCGGCCTCGACGGTCTGGATCTCGTGGATCTTGCGGGCGCGACGGATGGCGTCGACGTCCTTCTGGCCGCCCTTGGTCCAGCGGATGGCGAAGCCGCGCGGGACCAGGAAGTTGCGGGCGTAGCCGTCCTTGACCTCGACGACCTCGCCGGCGCTGCCGAGGCCGGCGACCTCGTGGGTGAGGATGATCTTCATTCTTCGGTCACCCTCTCTTAGCGCGCGGTGCTGGTGTAGGGCAGCAGCGCCATCTCACGGCTGTTCTTGACGGCCGTGGCGACATCGCGCTGGTGCTGGGTGCAGTTGCCGGTCACCCGGCGGGCACGGATCTTGCCGCGGTCGGAGATGAACTTCCGCAGCAGGTTCGTGTCCTTGTAGTCAACGTAGTTGACCTTGTCCTTGCAGAAGACGCAAACCTTCTTCTTCGGCTTGCGCGCAGGCGGCTTCGCCATGGTGTGCTCCAAATGAGGATCACGATCCGGGGCCGTGGGAACGGTCCCCGGGTCGCACGAAATCTGTCAGCTCTTTAGAACGGAGGCTCTTCCGAGTAGCCGCCACCGGCCGGGGCACCCCAACCACCGGAGTTGTTCCCGCCGGCCGGCGCGCTGGACGCCCACGGGTCGTCGGACGGGGCAGACTGGCCGCCGCCGGAGTTTCCACCCCAGCCACCGCCGCTCTGACCGCCGCCGCCCTGCTGGCCGCCCCAGCCGCCCTGGCCGCCGCCGCCCTGCTGGGGGCCGCCGCCGAAGCCGCCGCCACCGCCGCCGGGACCGCGGTTGGCCCGGGTCACCTTGGCCGTCGCCGAGCGCAGGCTCGGACCGACCTCATCGACCTCGACCTCGAAGACCGTCCGCTTCTCGCCTTCCTTGGTCTCGTAAGACCGCTGGCGCAGTCGGCCCTGCACGATCACGCGCATGCCGCGCTGCAGCGACTCGGCCACGTTCTCCGCCGGCTGACGCCAGACGTTGCACGTGAGGAAGAGGCTCTCGCCGTCCTTCCACTCGTTCGTCTGGCGGTCGAAGGTGCGGGGAGTGGACGCGATGCGGAACTTCGCGACCGCCGCACCCGAGGGGGTGAAACGCAGCTCGGGGTCGTCGACGAGATTGCCGACCAGGGTGATGACGGTCTCGCCTGCCATGGTGTGCTGACCTCTCGGGAGGAGGAGTTCCGTTCTAGCGATGTTTCACGTGAAACATCGGACGCGAGCCCACGGGACCGTCAACGGTCCCGCAGTGGGCTCAGTGGGTGTCCGGGCGCAGAACCTTGGTCCGGAGGACCTGCTCGCTCAGCGACAGCTGGCGGTCAAGCTCCTTGACGACCTCAGGCGTGGCCTTGAGGTCGATGACCGAGTAGATGCCCTCGGGCTGCTTCTTGATCTCGTACGCCAGGCGACGACGGCCCCAGGTGTCGATCTTCTCAACGGAGCCGCCACCGGTGCGGACGACGTTGAGGAAGCTCTCGATCAGGGGGGAGACAGCGCGCTCTTCGACCGACGGGTCGAGGATGACCATCACCTCGTAGTGACGCATGGTTGAACCCACCTCCTTTGGACTCAGCGGCCACGGTCTCTCCGTGGCAGGAGGGTTGTACAGCGTCGGCACCGGCTGGCTGCCGGCCCGCGGCCACCGTAACGGCCGGGTCCGACAAGTCCCGGATCCCGCCGGCCCGGAAGAGGGCGTGCAGGAGCGCAGGTATACCAGTGCAGATCGCACAGCCTACCCGCACCCATCCGGCCGAACAAAACGCCCATCGATTGCCGCCCGGTCTCAAGGGGCGCAATCTGGGCAGAACGGGTTCATCAGCATTGCCCGGCCCGCACTGGAGGTGGGTTCCATGGCACAGACCGTCCACCGATTCCCCGCGTTCACCCTCAACACCGATGGCCGCCCGCACCCCAGGGAGAACACCCTGGCGGCGGTGACCGCCGTGCTCGGTGTGCTGGCGTTCACCTCGTCGTTCTTCCACGGCCTGCACCTGCTCAGCTCCTGGAGCGGGCTGGCCGGGGTGGCCACCGGCCTCTACGGCCAGTTCGTCTCGGCCACCACGGCGGAGCGGTTCGTCCTGGTGATCGGCACCGGGATGGCGGCCTTCGGCTTCGGCATCGCACTGGCGCACGGCGGACTGTTCGGCTGACCCGCGGGGCCGCCCGCCCGCCGTGCGGCACGGCGCGGGCGCGGCGCAGGAGACGGCGCTCCCAGGCGGGGAGCGCCGTTTCGGCTCTCCCGATCCACCCCGGACGCCCCGGCCCTAGGGTTCGGTCGAACGCGCCGCACGAGACCTGCTCGAATCGGACCATTCGGGCGATAGGGTCACAGAGTCCGTCAACCTGCCAAGGAGCACCGCGACCATGAGCCTGCGACTGAGGACGATCACCCGCGAGGAGCACCTCGCCTTCGTGCGCAGCCGCCCCTCCGTCAGCCACATGCAGGTGCCCTCCTGGGGCGAGGTCAAGAGCGAGTGGCGAAGCGAGTCGATCGGCTGGGTGGACGAGTCCGGGGCCGTGGTCGGGGCCGGACTGGTGCTCTACCGGCAGCTGCCCAAGCTGAAGCGGTACCTGGCCTACCTGCCGGAGGGTCCGGTGATCGACTGGTTCGACCCGGACCTGGACCGCTGGCTGGCCCCGATGCTGGCCCACCTCAAGGCGCAGGGCGCCTTCTCGGTGAAGATCGGCCCGCCGGTGGTGATCCGCCGCTGGGGCGCCGCGACCGTCAAGGAGGCGGTGGCCGGCGGCGAGGCCAAGCGGCTGCGCGACGTGGACCCGGACTGGTACGAGCCGCGGGCCTTCGAGGTGGCCGACCGCTTGCGCCGGGCCGGCTGGCTGCAGGGCGAGGACGGCGGGGCCGGCTTCGGCGACGTGCAGCCGCGCTACGTCTTCCAGGTGCCGCTGGCCAACCGCTCGCTGGACGACATCCAGCGCGGCTTCAACCAGCTCTGGCGGCGCAACATCAAGAAGGCCGAGAAGAGCGGCGTCGAGGTGGTCCAGGGCGGTTACGAGGACCTGCCGGTCTTCCACCAGCTGTACGTGCTGACGGCGGAGCGCGACCGGTTCACCCCGCGCCCGCTGACCTACTTCGAGCGCCAGTGGCGGGTGCTGACCGAGGAGGACCCGAACCGGATGCGGCTCTACCTCGCCTACCACGAGGGCGAGCCGCTGGCCGCGACCACCATGCTCACCGTCGGCCAGCACGTCTGGTACTCCTACGGCGCCTCGGCCAACCACAAGCGCGAGGTCAAGCCCTCCAACGCGATCCAGTGGCGGATGATCCGGGACTCCTACGCGCTCGGCGCGGGCGTCTACGACCTGCGCGGGATCAGCGACACGCTGGACGAGGAGGACCCGCTCTACGGCCTGATCCAGTTCAAACTGGGCACCGGAGGCCAAGCCGCCGAGTACCTGGGCGAATGGGACTTCCCGGTCAACAAGCTGCTGCACAAGGCGCTGGACCTCTACATGTCGCGCCGCTGACCCGCGCCCACCGCACGACCACGCGCCGCCCGCGCCCAGCCGGCCGGCGCAGCCAGGGAGAGCACCATGACCCTTTCGCTGTACGTCGACACCGACCGCTGGCGCGGGCACCAGCGAGCCCTGCTGGCCGAGTTCCCCGGCCTGGTGCCGGTGGCCAAGGGCAACGGCTACGGGCTGGGCAACCGCCGGCTGGCCGGGGAGGCGGAGCTGCTGGGCACCGGGCTGCTGGCCGTGGGCACCGCCGTCGAGGCGGCCGAGGTGCTGGCCGGCGGCTACCCGGGCGAGGTGCTGGTGCTCACCCCGTACCGGGTCGGCGAGCCCGCGGTCGAGCTGCCGGATCCGGGCCGGGTGGTGCGCACGGTGGGCAGCCTGGAGGCACTTCGGGCGCTGGCGGGCGGCCGGGTGGTGGTGGAGTGCATGACCGGCATGCGCCGGCACGGCATCGCCCGGACCGACCTGGCGCACTGCGCCGAAGCCGGCGCGGAGCGGGTGGAGGGCTTCGCGCTGCACCTGCCGCTGGACCGGCCGGACGGCTCCGACCCGGTGGCCGAGGTCTCCGACTGGGTGGCCGCGATCGGCGCCGCCGGGCTGCCCACCGGGGCGGTCTTCCTCAGCCACCTGGGCGCCGCCGGGGTGGCCGAGCTGGCCGGGCGCCACCCCGGCACCGCCTTCCGCTCCCGGATCGGCACCCGGCTCTGGCTGGGGGACGTGGCGGCCCTGGAGGCCCGCGCCACGGTGCTGGACGTGACCGCCCTGGGCAAGGGCGAGCGGTACGGCTACCGCCAGCGCCGGGCCCCCGCCGCGGGCCACCTGCTGGTGGTCTCCGGCGGCACCGCGCACGGCATCGGCATGGAGACCCCGAAGTACGTCCAGGGGCTGCTGCCCCGGGCGAAGGGGATCGCCCGGGCCGGGCTGGCCGCGTTCAACCGCACGCTCTCGCCCTACCAGTGGAACGGGCGCCAGCTCTGGTTCGCCGAGCCGCCGCACATGCAGGTGAGCATCCTGTTCCTGCCCGGCACCAGCAAGCCGCCGGCGGTCGGCGACGAGCTGGCGGTGACGGTGCGGCACACCACCACGCACTTCGACGTGGTGGCGGACCGTCAGGCCTGAGCGGCCGGCTCGGGCTCGTCGCCCTTCGGCCGGTCCTGCGGGTCGTCCCCCTGGGAGCCGCCCTCCTGGGGGCCGCCCTCCTGCTGGTCGGCGTCCAGCGGGCGCTCGGGGGCCAGCCAGTCGGCCACCGCCTCCGCCGTGCCGCCCTCCACCGGACCGAGCGCCGCGTAGGAGGCCTCCTCGCGCATCCGGCGGGCGGCGCCCAGCACGAAGACGTCGGGCGCGAAGTCCAGCACGCCGCCGGACGGGTCGTCGCTGCCGTCCCAGCGCACCGGGTCGCGGTCCGGGCGCAGGATGTCGCGGACCACCACGGCGACCAGGTAGAGCGTGCCGGCCAGGTGCAGCATGATCGCGAAGTGGTACCAGTCCTGGCCGATGCCGTGCTGCTTGGAGTCCGAGATGTAGGCCAGGTAGGACCAGATGCCGAGGAAGTACAGCACCTCGCAGGCCTGCCAGATCAGGAAGTCGCGCCAGCGCGGCCGGGCCAGCGCGGCCAGCGGGATCAGCCAGAGCACGTACTGCGGCGAGTAGACCTTGTTGGTGATCACGAAGGCCGCCACCACCAGGAAGACCAGCTGGGCGAAGCGCGGCCGGCGCGGGGCGCTGATCGCCAGCCAGCCGATCGCCAGGCAGCTGAGCACCAGCAGAGCGGCGATCCAGGTGTTGAGGGTGTCCAGGCCCTGGTTGCGGTCCTGCATCAGGATCATCCAGAAGGACCCGAAGTCCTCCTTGCGGGTCTGGCTGAAGGTGTAGAAGGTCTTCCAGCCGTCGAAGCTGGCGATCATGATCGGCAGGTCGACCACCAGCCAGGCGCCCGCCGCGCCGGCCAGTGCCCGGCCGAGGTCCCGCCAGCGGCCGGCCCGCCAGCAGAGCACGACGAGCGGGCCGAGCAGCAGCACCGGATAGAGCTTGGCCGCGGTCGCCAGGCCGATGAAGACGCCGGCCAGCACGGTGCGGCGGCCGGACCAGTAGGCCATCGCCACCGCGGTCAGCGCCACCGCGAGCAGGTCCCAGTTGATGGTGGCGTTCAGCGCGAGCGCCGGGGCCAGCGCGAAGAGCAGCGCGTCCCAGGGTCGGCGGCGGTGGATCCGGGTCAGCGCGATCACCGTGACCACCGCGCAGATCAGCAGCATCCCGGCGTTGACCATCCAGAACCAGCGCTCACGGTCCTGGATCACCCCGCTGGTCGGGGTCAGCCAGCCGGCGATCTGCATGAACAGACCGGTCAGCACCGGGTACTCCAGGAACTTCATGTCCGGAGAGGGCGACGGGATCTGGTCCAGGTACGGGTGCAGCCCGGCGGCCAGGCCGCGGGCCGTGTAGAGGTGCGGGATGTCGCTGTAGCAGGCGTGGGTGTACTGGGCGGTGGCGCCGAAGAACCAGCCGCTGGTGTAGCAGGGCAGCTTCTGCACCAGGCCCAGGCAGTACGTGAGCACGGTGGCCAGCGCCAGGAACCTCGCCGGCACCCACCAGGAGACGCCGAGCAGCGCCCGGCGGCCGGGCGGGCCGCCGAGCAGTTCGCTGCCGGCGGCGGCCACCGGGTCCTCGTCCGCGGGGACGACCACGGTGTTGGGCAGCGGACCCTCGTCCGACTGGACCTCCGCGGCCGAGGCCTCGGTCTGGTCACGGGTGCTCGACGTCATGGCGCACATACTGCCGCACGACCGCTGATCCGACGAGGACCGGTCCACACCAGTTCTGCGGCCGTGACGAACGGCCCGCGGCCCCCGCTCGGTGAGCGGGGGCCGCGGGCCGTCGCCGGGGTCGGCCGGTGCCGTTACGGGGTCGGCTGGGCCGACGGCGTGGGGGTCGTGCCGCCGGCGCCACCGCCGGGCTTGCGGCTGGTCGAGGGCGAGGCCGAGGGGCTGTCCGACGGGGAGCTGCTCGGCACGCAGCCGAACAGTCCGCAGCCGCCGGTGCCGCCGGTGGTGCCGCCACCGCCGGTGCCACCGGTGCCGCCGCCGTTGCCACCGCCGCCGTTGCCGCCCTGGGTCTTGCTGGCCGAGGGGGAGGGGGCGCCGCCGCAGTCCACGCCGGGCAGGCAGGTCTCCGGCGCGCCGGTGGGCTGCTGCGGCGGGGCCTGGCTGGTCGGCGGGACCTGCACCGGGGCCTGGCTGCTCGGCGCGGCGCTCGGCGAGGGCGAGGCGCTGGCCGAGGGGGACGGCGAGGGCGAGGCGGTGCTCGGCGCGCCGGAGGCGTCCACCTCGGTGTTGACCGGGCCCGGCGTCGGGAAGTCCACCACCGGGGTGTTGGCCAGCGCCTGCTTCATGTAGTCGGCCCAGACCTCGGTCGGCAGGTCACCACCGTAGAAGGTGGCCTTGCCGCCGGTGCCGCTGAGCGACTGCAGGCCGGGGTGGTTCGCGTCCTCGCGGAACATGGTCACCGCGGTGGCCAGCTGCGGGGTGTAGCCGTCGAACCAGGCCGAGGTGCCCTTGTCGGTGGTACCGGTCTTGCCGGCCACCGGGCGGCCGACGGCCTGCGCCTTGGTACCGGTGCCCTTCGCCACCACGTCCTCCAGGACGCTGGTGATGTTGTCGGCCACCGCCTGGTCCAGCACCTGCTTGGGCGCCGGCTTGGTGAAGGCGCTGTTCGGCTTGCCGTTGTGCTCGAGCTTGGTCACCGCGTACATGTCGGTCTGCTGGCCGCGGGCGGCGAAGACCGAGTAGCCGGAGGCCATCTGGATCGCGCTCGGGGTGGAGGTACCGATCGCGAAGGCCGCGGTGCCCTGGTTGGCCACCGGCATCGAGGCGGCGCTCAGGCCCATGGTCTGGGCCAGCTTCGCCACGTTCGGACCGCCGACGTCCTCGCCGAGCTGCACGTAGGGCACGTTGAAGGAGTTGATCATCGCGGTGCGCAGCGTGACGTAGCCCTGCGGGCCGCTCTCGTCGTTCTTCTGCTTGAAGACCGAGCCGTCCTGGTTGGTGACCAGCGAGCCGTCGGGCTTGCGGATGGTGCTGAGGTCGTCCGCGTTGTAGCGGCTGTCCTCGTTGATCCGCATCGGCTTGCCGTCCGGACCGGTCTGGGTGAGCACGCCGTCCTGCATCGCGGTGGCCAGCACGTAGGGCTTGAAGGTCGAGCCGACCGGGACGCCGGTGGTGTCCGCGTTGTTGCTGTACTGGCCCTTGTCCTGGCCGGGGCCGCCGTAGATGGCGACCAGCGCCCCGTCACCCGGGATCACCGAGGCCGCGCCGACCTGCACGTTGGTGTCGGTCTTGGCGCGCTTGACCGGGTCCAGGTTCTTGGTGGTCATGTCGTCCACGGCCTTGGACAGCATGTCCACCTTGTCCTTCTGCAGGGTGGTGTAGATCCGGTAGCCGCCGTGGCCGAGCACCGCGTCGGTGATCTGCGGGTCCTTGGACTCGATGTACTTGTTGACGGTGTCCACGATGTAGCCGACCTGGCCGCCCTGGGTGCTGGTGGGCTGCTGCTTGATCGGCTCCGGCAGGCCGGCCTTGGTGCACTGGTCCATCTGGTCCTGGGTGATCGCCCCGGTCTTCACCATCTTGCCGAGGATCCACTCCCAGCGGCCGCTCGCCGGGTCGGCCTGGGTGCCGAACATCCGGATGTGGTTGGCGTTGCTCAGCGAGGGGTCGTAGTAGCCGGCCCCCTTCAGCAGGCCGGCCAGCATCGCGCTCTGGCAGGGCGTCAGGTCCTTCGCCTCCACGCCGTAGTAGGCGTGCGCGGCGGCCTGGATGCCGGTGGAGTTGCGGCCGAACCAGCTGGTGTTGAGGTAGCCGTCGAGGATGTCGTCCTTGGTCTTCACCTGGCTGAGCTTCAGCGTGATGAAGAACTCCTTGAGCTTGCGGGTGACCGTCTGGTCCTGGCTCAGGTAGGCGTTCTTCACGTACTGCTGGGTGATCGTCGAGCCGCCCTGGGTGGACTGGCCGGAGGCCATGTTGTAGACGGCGCGGGCGATGCCCTTGGGGTCGATGCCGCTGTCCGAGCGGAACGTCTCGTTCTCGGCGGCGATCACCGCGTCCTGCATCGACTTGTTGATCTGGGTGATGTCCACCAGCTGGAGGTTGCTCTGGCCGGTGCGGGTCATCTCGCTGCCGTCGGCCCAGTAGTAGATGTTGTTCTGGACCGGGCTGAGGTCCTTGAGCTGGGGCACCGTGGTCATCGAGTAGGCGGTGCCCACCGCGGCCACCGAGCCGCCGAAAAAGATCAGGAAGAGCGAGAGCAGCTGCTTCCAGGAGGGCAGCCAGCGCCGCACGCCGGTCTTGCCCCAGCGCGGGTAGTCGAGCCACTTCTTCTTGCCCGGCGGCTTGCCGCCGCCCGGACCGCCCGGGCCCCGGCCGGCGGGTCCGCCCGGCCCACCGGGGCCGCGCCGCCCGCCGCCGCTGCCGCCGCCGCCCTTCTGCGAGGCCTTGCGCATCTCGGCCCGGGTCATCCGGGGCTGCGCGGCGGTCTCCCGCGTCCCGTCCGGGCGGCCCTGGCCGGCGGCGGGGCCGCGGGCCGGGGTCGGACGACCGGGGGTGTCGTAGGACGGCGCCCCTTCGGGCGGGGTGCCGTAGGCGTAGGGGCGGCCGCCGTCACGGCGGGCCGGCGGCTGCTGGTCTCCGCCCTGGTCGGGCGACCGTCGCCGGTGTTCGCTCATTGTCCAGTAACTCCTAGGCCAGGCACGGACGCCTGTCAGCAGACTCTCTTCCGATGCCCGCAACCGCCCTAGGCCGTACGGCCCCTTCCCCGGAGGTGGTCCTCGTGCACACGCGACAGCGTACGGGGGTCGAATGAGGCACTATTCGGGCATTTCCTGACAAGAGCCATGAATCACCGTCAGATCATTACAGGCCCGTTGCTCAGCTTCCCCGAGTCGGCCCCGACTCGGGCCCGGCTCGACCCGCGGGGCGGTCCACGAGCGCTCCGCGGACCCGTCCCGGACCCGTCTCAGCAGGTCGCGGGGGCCCCGGCGACGGCTCCGTGACTTCTTGTGATCACATTCACCCGTGCCCCCCTTGCCCCAATCGTGACCTCGGCCTATCGTTCTCGATATATCGAGTCGATACATCGCAGCGGCATACCCGTCGCGGTGTGCCGGCTCCGGACGCATCGGAAGGAGGCAGGACCGCATGAGCAGGCGCTCGGGAGTACTGGAGTTCGCCGTTCTCGGCCTCCTCCACGACGCCCCGATGCACGGCTACGAGCTGCGCAAACGCCTCAACGTGCTGCTCGGCTCGTTCCGCGCGTTCTCCTACGGCACGCTCTACCCGTGCCTGAAGAGCCTGGTCGCCCAGGGCTTCCTGGTGGAGGACAACCCCAGCGCCGAGTACGTCCCGGCGACCGCGCTGAACGGCAAGCGGTCCAAGATCGTCTACCGGCTCTCGGCCGAGGGGAAGCAGCGGTTCGAGGAACTGCTCGCCGACTCCGGCCCGGACGCCTGGGAGGACGAGCACTTCGGCGTGCACTTCGCCTTCTTCGGCCAGACCGACCGAGCGGTGCGGATGCGCGTGTTGGAGGGCCGGCGCAGCAGACTCGAGGAGCGGCTGGAGCGGATGCGCTCCTCCGTGGCCCGCACCCGCGAGCGGTTCGACGACTACACGCTCGAGCTCCAGCGCCACGGACTGGAGTCCGTGGAGCGCGAGGTCCGCTGGCTCAACGAACTGATCGAGACCGAGCGGGCCAACCGCACCGGCCGCGCCCCGGCACCACCCGGCGGCAGCGCGGCCCCACACACTTCGGACGGCCGTGACCAGGCGGACGGATCCCCCGATCCGGTCCGGTCACCGTACGACCGCCCGGGGCGCTCCCACTAGGAGCGCCGCCGCCGCGACCGCGTGGACATCACGCGTGCAGTCGGCGGGCTGGGCGCCGCGCGCGCCCGTCAGACAGTCAGATGAGATGCAGGACGAGGATCGTCGCCCCCCGACGAGCCTCACGAGAACACAGGGAGCAACCGGAATGGGTTCGGTTCGCGTAGCCATCGTGGGCGTGGGCAACTGCGCCGCGTCGCTGGTGCAGGGTGTCGAGTACTACAAGGACGCCGACCCGGCCGGCAAGGTCCCCGGGCTGATGCACGTGCAGTTCGGCGAGTACCACGTCCGTGACGTGGAGTTCGTCGCCGCGTTCGACGTCGACGCCAAGAAGGTCGGCCAGGACCTCGCGCACGCCATCGGCGCCAGTGAGAACAACACCATCAAGATCTGCGACGTGCCGCCGACCGGCGTCACCGTCCAGCGCGGTCACACCCTCGACGGCCTCGGCAAGTACTACCGGGAGACCATCGAGGAGTCCGACGAGACCCCGGTCGACGTCGTCAAGGTCCTCAAGGACAACCAGGTCGACGTCCTGGTCTGCTACCTGCCGGTGGGCTCCGAGGACGCCGCCAAGTTCTACGCCCAGTGCGCCATCGACGCCAAGGTCGCCTTCGTGAACGCCCTCCCGGTGTTCATCGCCGGCACCAAGGAGTGGGCCGACAAGTTCACCGAGGCCGGTGTCCCGATCGTCGGCGACGACATCAAGTCGCAGGTCGGCGCGACCATCACGCACCGCGTGATGGCGAAGCTCTTCGAGGACCGCGGTGTCGTCCTCGAGCGCACCATGCAGCTGAACGTCGGCGGCAACATGGACTTCAAGAACATGCTCGAGCGCGACCGGCTGGAGTCCAAGAAGATCTCCAAGACCCAGGCCGTCACCTCGCAGATCCGCGACCGCGAGCTGGGCGCCAAGAACGTCCACATCGGCCCGTCGGACTACGTCGCCTGGCTGGACGACCGCAAGTGGGCGTACGTCCGCCTCGAGGGCCGCGCCTTCGGCGACGTCCCGCTGAACCTGGAGTACAAGCTCGAGGTCTGGGACTCCCCGAACTCGGCCGGTGTGATCATCGACGCCGTGCGCGCCGCGAAGATCGCCAAGGACCGCGGCATCGGCGGCCCGATCCTCTCCGCCTCCTCCTACTTCATGAAGTCGCCGCCGGTGCAGTACTTCGACGACGAGGCCAAGGAGAACGTCGAGAAGTTCATCCGCGGCGAGGTCGAGCGCTGACCCCAGGTGTGCTCACCGCGTGAGTTCACCCGCTGATCACCGATCAGCACCCTCTAGGGCCGATGTTTCACGTGAAACATCGGCCCTAGGCATGACACCCTGGGCGGGTGGCGATGACCCGACGAGCTGCCCCGGCCCCCAGCTCCCCCGACACCGGCCGAGCCACCCTGTCCGCCTTGCTGCGGACCCGGAACTTCCGCCGGCTGCTCGAGGTGCGGCTGCTCTCCCAACTCTCCGACGGGGTCTTCCAGGCCTCGCTGGCCTCCTACGTGATCTTCTCGCCGGAGCGCCAGTCCACCCCGGCGGACATCGCCTCGATGATGGCCGTGCTGCTGCTGCCGTTCTCGGTGATCGGCCCGTTCGCCGGCGTGCTGCTGGACCGCTGGCGCCGCCGCCAGGTGCTCTACCTGGGCAACCTGACCCGGTTCGGGCTGAGCGTCGGCACCGCCGGGCTGCTGCTGCTCCGCGCCCAGGAGTGGCTCTTCTTCGCCGCCGCGCTGCTGGTCACCGCGGTCAACCGGTTCATCCTGGCCGGCCTGTCCGCCTCGCTGCCCCGGGTGGTCGCCGCCGACCGGCTGGTCACCGCCAACGCGCTCTGCCCCACCGCCGGCACGGTGGCCGCCGTGATCGGCGGCGGTACCGGCGTGCTGGTGCACCAGTTGCTGCCGCCCGGCCCGCTCTCCGACGCCGCCCTGGTCACCGTCGCCGCCGGGCTCTACCTGGCCGCCGGGCTGGCCGCCCGCCGGATGGACCCGGAGCTGCTCGGCCCCGAGCACCACCCGGACCGGCCGAACCTGCGGGCCGCGCTGGGCCAGGCCGGCCAGGCCCTGCTGGACGGGCTGCGCCACCTGGTCCGGGAGAGCCGGCCGGCGGTGCGGGCGCTGGCCGCCGTGACCGCCGCCCGGTTCTGCTACGGCGTGCTGATCGTCGTCGTGCTGATGCTCTCCCGCTACACCTTCAACCGCCCGACCGACGCCCGCGGCGGGCTGGCCACCCTGGGCACCGCCCTGGCCTTCTCCGCGGTGGGCTTCTTCCTGGCCGCGGTGGTCAGCCCGTGGTGCAGCCGGCGGCTCGGGCTGGACGGCTGGATGACCACCTGCCTGGCCTCGGCCGCGGTCTTCGTCCCCGCGCTCGGCCTCTCCTTCGCGGTCGGCCCGATCATGGTCGCGGCCCTGCTGCTCGGCCTGATCACCCAGGCGACCAAGATCTGCGCGGACACCATCGTGCAGCACGAGGTGGCGGACGACTACCGCGGCCGGGTGTTCGCGCTCTACGACGTGCTCTTCAACGTGGCCTTCGTGGCCGCCGGTGCGGTGACCGCCCTGGTCCTGCCGCTGAGCGGACACTCGGTACCGGTGGTGGTCGCCGTCGCCCTCGCTTATGCGATCAGTGCGCTTTTTTACGCCCGGGGGGCTCGCGGGCGGCGCTAGGGTCTGTCTGACAATCAGGTACGAGCACCGACGCATCGTCAGCCGACCCACCGGAGAGCCGTCGTGACCCAACCCGACCAGCCGAACCCGTACGCGCCGGTACCTCCGCCACCGGCCGCGCCGCCCGTTACCCCGCCCGCCCCGCCGGCCGTCCCCGCCGCGCCTCCGGTTCCCCCGACCGCACCCGCCGGTCCTCCCGCTCCGCCCGCGTTCCCGCCGGTCCCGCCGCCGGCCGTCCCGGCCCAGCAGAACCCGTGGGCCGCACCGCCGCAGCAGCCGCCGGCCTACGGCTACGGTGCGCCCGGCCAGGGCGGCCAGCCGCAGCCCGGCTACGGCGCCCCGGCCTACGGCGGCTACCCGCAGCAGGCCGGCTACGGCACCCCGGTCATGCTCAACTGCCGGGTCTGCGGCGGCTTCCCGGCCGCGGACGTGACGGTGCGCGGGCACCGCGGCATGCTCGTGCTGATGCGCTTCCTGACCAGCCGCGGGCCGTTCTGCCAGGTCTGCGGCACCGCCACGGTCCGCGAGATGTCCGCGCAGACCCTGCTCAAGGGCTGGTGGAGCTACCTCTCCTGGCTCTTCACGCTGATCGCCCTGATCGGCAACCGGTCCGCCTACCAGAAGATCCGCCGGCTGCCCGCGCCGCAGCCCGGCACCCACGGGCCGCAGCTCGACCCCGGCCGCCCGCTCACCAAGCGCGGCGCGATCTGGATGCTGGCGCTCCCGGTGGCCGCGGTGGCGCTGGCCATCGCGCTGCCGATCGCGCTGGCCGGCTCCACCACCCCCGCCGAGGTGACCGGCGCCTCGGTCGACACCGCCCAGCCCGGCGACTGCCTGCACGACTACAACGCCGCCGGCGGCGTCGACGACAGCAAGCCCTCGGTCGTGGTGGTGCCCTGCTCCAGCAAGTCGGCCGACTTCAAGGTGGTGGCCCGGGTCGGCACCATGAACGACGGCTCCTCGGTCTGCTCGCACTACTCGGTGGTCACCAAGTGGTTCCAGCACCAGGAGCCGACCTACAGCTACGTGCTCTGCCTCGCCCCGCCGAACGCCGCGCTCAGCGGCGGCGACTCCGGTTCCGGCGGCTCCAGCGGCTCCAGCGGTTCGAGCGGGTCCGGCAGCTCGGGCGGCGCCGCCACCTGACCCTCCCCGCTCCCAGACGCCATCGGGTGCCCGGCGATCCGCCGGGCACCCGATCCGTTTCCGCGGGCCGACCGGGCGTCAGGACTCCGGCTGCTCGGCCCACCAGGCCTTGAGCTCGGCGACCGCGTCCTCCTCGGCCATCGGGCCGTGCTCCAGCCGCAGCTCCAACAGGTGCTTGTAGGCCCGGCCGACCGCCGGCCCGGGCCGCAGGCCCAGCAGCTCCATGATCTGGTTGCCGTCCAGCGCCGGCCGGATCGCGTCCAGCTCCTCCTGGGCGCGGAGCTCGGTGATCCGCTCCTCCAGGCCGTCGTAGGTGCGGGAGAGCGCGGCGGCCTTCTTCCGGTTCCGGGTGGTGCAGTCCGACCGGGTCAGCTTGTGCAGCCGCTCCAGCAGCGGGCCGGCATCGGTCACGTAGCGGCGCACCGCCGAGTCGGTCCACTCGCCGCCGCCGTAGCCGTGGAACCGCAGGTGCAGCTCGACCAGCCGCGAGACGTCGTCGATCAGCTCCTTGGAGTACTTCAGGTCGCGCATCCGCTTGCGGGTCATCTTCGCGCCGACCATCTCGTGGTGGTGGAAGGAGACCCGGCCGTCCGGCTCGAACCGGCGGGTGCGTGGCTTGCCGATGTCGTGCAGCAGCGCGGCCAGCCGCAGCGTCAGGTCCGGGCCGTCCGTCTCCAGCGCGATCGCCTGCTCCAGCACGGTCAGCGAGTGCTCGTAGACGTCCTTGTGCCGGTGGTGCTCGTCCTTCTCCAGCCGCAGCGCGGGCAGCTCGGGCAGCACCTGCTCGGCCAGCCCGGTCTCCACCAGCAGCCGCAGGCCCTTCACCGGGTGGGCGGAGAGCAGCAGCTTGTTCAGCTCGGCCTGGATCCGCTCGGCCGAGACGATCGACAGCCGGTCCGCCATCGCGGTCATCGCCGCGATCACCTCGGGCGCCGGGTCGAAGTCCAGCTGGGCGGCGAACCGGGCGGCCCGCATCATCCGCAGCGGGTCGTCGGAGAAGGACTCCTCCGGGGTGGCCGGGGTGCGCAGCAGCCGGGCCTCCAGGTCGTCCAGCCCGTGGTGCGGGTCGACGAAGGCGCGGCCGGGCAGGTCGACGGCCATCGCGTTGACCGTGAAGTCGCGGCGGACCAGGTCCTGCTC
The DNA here is from genome assembly GCF_042869935.1 of Kitasatospora sp. NPDC006697. Classification (NCBI taxonomy): domain Bacteria; kingdom Bacillati; phylum Actinomycetota; class Actinomycetes; order Kitasatosporales; family Streptomycetaceae; genus Kitasatospora; species Kitasatospora sp. NPDC006697. The sequence goes on along the minus strand of NZ_JBIAGU010000003.1, from coordinate 104,410 downwards.
GATGGTGTCGCCGTAGGTCACCTCGGGCTTGCGGGAGGTGCGGTCGTAGGCCTCGCTGCGGTAGGTGGTGATCTCGATCAGGAAGCTGCCGTCGGAGGTGTCCTTGCGGGCGCCGACGGTGCCGAAGGCGATGCCGACGTCCCAGACCGCGTCCGCCCAGCCCTTGACCAGCTTGAGCACCTGCTTGGGGCGGGCGTCGGTGGTGAAGTCCAGGTCGTTGCCGAGCCGGCCGAGCAGCGCGTCCCGCACCGAGCCGCCGACCAGCGCCAGCCGGAAGCCGGCCTCCTGGAACCGGCGGGCGATCTCGTCCGCCACCGGGGAGACCCGCAGCAGTTCCTGCAGCCCCAGCGTCTGGGCCTCGCTCAGCCCTGGCAGGGCCGCGGCGGCGGACGGATCGGTACGGGCGGGGGTGGGCTCATTGGCGTTGGACACGGCACACAAGGGTACGTGGCCGCGCCCGGCGGTCCGTACGGCTTTTCCCGGGCAGCGCGCGCCCGCTTTCGCCCGGCCCGCGCCACTGCGGGCCGGGAAGCGTCGTTACCATGCCGGTGGCGGAACCCTTCGGCGGCGCGGCGCGTCGTTCCGGGTGGGCCGCGGACCGGCCGGGCTCGGCGCCGCGGCCGGAGCAGCGAAGACGACGGCGATTCCAGAACGGCGAGGGCGAAACGCGTGGGCGAGCCAGCACGGCACACCGAGGTTCCGCGCGGCACCGGGCGGGGCCGGCGGTGGCCCCTGGCCCGTCGGGGAGCCGCCCTGGCCACCGGACTGCTGGCGCTGCTCGGCGGCCTGGCCGCACCGGGCGCCACCGCCGCGCCGTCCGCCTCGCCCGACTTCCCGGCCACCGTCACCATCACCGCCGTGAAGCAGAACTCGACCGCCGCCAACGGCACCCTGCAGGTCTCCGGCTCCATCGCCAACAGCGGCTCCAGCCCGCTGAAGAGCCTCCAGGTCGGCCTGGCGCTGGGCCGGGGCAGTGCCAAGGAGAAGACCCGCAGCGACATCCAGGCGATGCTGAACCGCACCGACCCGATCGGCGCGGACGGCCACCAGGTGCCCGGCACCACCAGGCAGCTGCCGGACCTCGGGCCCGGCGCCACCACCACCTTCGACCTGCCCGCCGTGCAGCTGAGCGACCTCAAGCTGGAGGGCAACGGGGTCTACGAGCTGGCGGTGGACGTCGAGGCCGGCACCGCCGACGACAGCGACCAGCACACCGTCGGCATCGCCCGCAGCACCCTGCCCTACTACCCGGCCCCCGCGGGCGAGAAGCAGCTGCAGACGGCCGTCCTCTGGCCGCTCACCCACGCCCCCGAGCTGGTCCCGCAGACCAGCGGGGACAACGACGCGCTGGTGCTGCGCGACGACAGCCTGGTCGGCGAGCTGGCCCCGGGCGGGCGGCTCTACCAGCTGGTCAAGACCGGCAGCACCGTGCCCAACGCGACCTGGGTGGTCGACCCGGACCTGCTGGACGCGGTGCTGGCGATGACCAAGCCCTACCGGGTGCAGTCGCCCGGCAGCCGCCCCGGCCAGTCGGCCCAGGACGGCAACACCACGGCCGGCATCGGCACCGCGGTGGCCAACGACTGGCTGAACCTGCTGCGCTCGGCCGTCACCGCCGCCGGCGCGAGCGTGGTGGCGCTGCCCTACGGCGACCCCGACCTGGCCTCGATCGCGCACGCCAACGGCAAGCTGGCCGACGCCGAGTCGGTGCTGGCCACCGCCCGCACCGCCGGCACCTACACCGCGGAGGGCCGGCTCTCGGTGGACGTCCGCAGCGACATCGCCTGGCCCTACCAGGGCTACCTGGACCCGTCGGTCCAGCAGGTCAGCCAGCAGCTGGGCGCCTCGGTGCTGCTGGTGAACGGCGCCAGCGTGCCGGACCCGGCCAGCCTCAGTTACACGCCGAACGCGGCCCGCCCGATCGGCCACGGCCAGACCGCGGTGGCCGCCGACCCGACCGTCGCCGGCCTCTTCCAGGGCGACCTGAAGTCGGCCGACGTGCAGATGCACGCCCAGCAGCGCTTCCTCGCCGAGACGCTGCAGATCCAGCAGCAGCAGCCGAACCAGCAGCGCACCCTGCTGGTGATGCCGCCGCGCGACCTGACCGCCGACACCGCCAAGGTGCTGGCGGACTCGCTGAACACGGCCAAGGCCGGCGGCTGGCTGAGCCCGGTCCCGCTGAACGACGTGGTCACCGCCCCGGCCGACCCCAAGGCCGGCAGCGCGGTGGCCGGGCCGGACTCCTACCCGGGCGACCTGCGCGGCTCCGAGCTCCCGGCCGCGGCCTTCGACCAGGTCGGCGCGATCCAGGACAACGAGGCCAAGCTGCTGCGGATCGTCACCATCGCCAAGCGGGTCAGCGGGCCGTTCACCGGCTCGCTGGACCGCTCGCTCTCCACCCAGTGGCGCACCGCGGCGAAGGCCGGCCAGGACTACCGGACCAATGCCGAGGAGTACTCGGCGAACCTGGTCGGCGCGGTGCTGATCCCGCCGAAGAGCAAGACCATCACCCTGGCGGGTGACTCGGGCGTGCTCCAGGTGAGCGTCCGCAACACGCTGCAGCAGACCGTGACCAACCTCGAACTGCGGCTGACCTCGGCCCAGCCGAACCGGCTCAAGGTGACCAGCCGCCAGTCGATCACCCTGGACGCCGCGCAGAGCACCTCCGCCCGGTTCCAGGCCCAGGCGCTCGGCAACGGCTCGGTGCAGCTGACCGCGCAGCTCTTCACGGTGGGCCCGGACGGCGAGCACAAGTACAGCGAGGCGCAGACCTTCACCGTCCAGGTGACCCAGGTGACCAGCGGCGTCTGGTGGGTGGTCGGGGCCGGCGCCGCGCTGGTGCTGGTCGCGGGGCTGCGCATCCTGCTGCAGCGCCGCAAGCGCGGCTACGAGCCGCCGGAGGACCCGGACGCCCCGCTCTCCGACCCCGACGCGCCGCAGGGTGGCGAGCAGGCCGAGCCGTCCGCCGAGGACTCCGCCGAGGACCCCTTCGGCCCGCTGCCGGGCCACTCGGCGGACCGGGCCGAAGCGCATCCCTAGGTCCGCGTCGAAAGCCGGGTTCGGGTCACCGGTGGTGAGACAGTAGGTGCCTGAGGTGCCCAGGTCGGTCCCGGACAGCGATGAGGTGGCATGAGCGAGCGCGGCGGAAACGATCGGCTGGCCGAGGAGCCGGACTGGTACCTGAGCGAGACCTACGCACGGGATCCGTTCACCGCCGACGACCCGTACGCGACCGCCGCCGGCCAGGGGCCGTACCCGACCCTCGACCCGCCCGCCGCCGATGCCGCGGCAGCGCCTGCGGGCCGGCCCGCGGCCGCCGAGCCGGCCGCCGCCGGGGCGGAGGGGCAGCCGGTGCCGGAGCAGCAGAGCGGGGGCGCCGAACCGCTGGCCGAGCCGGTGGTGCCGGCCTCCCGCTGGGCCCGGCTGACCGCGGCCGCCCGGGCCCGGGCGGCCGCGGCGCTGGAGGCCCCGGCCGAGGAGGAGGCGGCTGCAGAGGAGACAGCTGCGGAGGCCACCGGGGCCGTCGAGGAGGAGCCGGTCGAGGAGGAGGCCGTCCCCGCCGAGTTCGTGGGCGTGGACGCGCTGCTCGGCCCGGCGGCCGGCGCGGTGGCCGCCGAGTCCGGCAAGCCGTTCGTCCCGGTGATCGAGTTCGACCCGCCACTGGAGCCCGCCGCCGCCCCGCACGGCCGGGACGAGGAGCCGCCGGAGTCCGCCGAGCCGGCCGGGCCGGGGGAGCAGTCCCCGGCCGCCGAAGAGCCGGGCGGGGAGCCGGGCGAGGCCGGTCCGGGCCGGATCGGCTCGCTGGTCAACTCCAGCGCGGTGATGGCCGCCGGCACCCTGGTCTCCCGGGCCACCGGCTTCCTGCGCACCATGGTGATCGCCGCCGCGATCGGCGTCGGCACCATGGGCGACGCCTACTCGGCCGCCAACACCCTGCCCACCCTGCTCTACATCCTGATCGGCGGCGGCGCCCTCAACGCGGTCTTCGTCCCGCAGCTGGTGCGCAGCATGAAGCAGGACGAGGACGGCGGCACCGCCTACGCCAACCGGCTGCTCACCCTGGTGATGGCCGGCCTGGCCGGGGTGGTCTTCGTCGCCGTGCTGGCCGCCCCGCTGCTGGTCCAGCTGATCTCGCACTCGCTGATGTCCACCTCCGCCGGGGCCGACACCACGGTCGCGCTGGCCCGCTACTGCCTGCCCACCATCTTCTTCATGGGCGTGCACGTGGTGATGGGCCAGGTGCTGAACGCCCGCGGCCGGTTCGGCGCCATGATGTGGACCCCGGTGCTCAACAACGTCGTGGTGATCTTCACCTTCGCGATGTACCTCTGGGTCTTCGGCAGCTTCCAGAACAGCCGGGTCACCCCGGAGACGGTCTCCCCCGAGGGGCTGCGGCTGCTCGGCGTGGGCACCCTGCTCGGCCTGGCGGTGCAGGCGCTGGCCATGGTGCCCTACCTGCGGGCGGCCGGCTTCCGCTACCGGCCGCGGTTCGACTGGCGCGGGCACGGCCTGGGCAAGGCGGCCCGGCTGGCCAAGTGGACCTTCCTCTTCGTGCTGGCCAACCAGGCCGGCTACCTGGTGGTCACCCAGCTGGCCACCGCCGCCGGCAGCGACGCGGCCGACCACGGCTACCTGGGCGTGGGCCTCGCGGCCTACTCCAACGCGCTGCTGATCTGGCAGCTGCCGATGGCGGTGATCACCGTCTCGGTGATGAGCGCGGTGCTGCCGCGGCTCTCCCGCTCGGCGGCCGACGGGGACGCCGGCGCGGTCCGCGACGACCTCTCCTACGGGCTGCGCACCTCGGCGGTGGCGATCGTGCCGGCCGCCTTCCTCTTCCTGGCGCTCGGCCCGCAGATCGGCGGGGCGATCTACGGCCTGGGCAACGGCGGCGCGGTGGCGCACAGCACCACGGCGGTCGGCTTCATGCTCTCCGCCTTCGCCCTCGGCCTGATCCCCTACTCGGTGCAGTACGTGCTGCTGCGCGGCTTCTACGCCTACGAGGACACCCGCACCCCGTTCTCCAACACCGTCTGGGTGGCCGCCACCCAGGCCGGCACCGCGGTGGCCTGCTACCTGCTGCTGCCGGCCCGGTGGGCGGTCACGGGGATGGCGCTCGGCTACGGCGCGGCCTACGCGGTGGGCGTGGCGGTGGCGGTGCCCAAGCTGAAGCGGCGGATCGGCGGGCTGGACACCCAGCGGATCACCAAGACCTACGTGCGACTGGTGATCGCCTGCCTGCCGGCCGCGCTGGCCGGCCTGCTGCTCTCGCTCGGGCTCTCCGCGGTACTCTCCGGCTGGCTGGGCAGCGTGGTCACGGTGGTGGTCGCCGGGGCGGCGCAGCTGGCGGTCTTCGTCCAGTTGGCCAAGCGGATGCGGATCGAGGAGTTGCAGTCGATGATCGGCATGGTGCGCAGTCGGCTGGGCCGCTGACCTCTCCTCAGTTCGCCCACCGACTGAGCAGTTCGGGCGGCGCTGGAACCGGATGGCCGCATCAGCGGTCGTACTCCGGTGGGAAGAGTGGGCACAATTGTCTTCGAACGACTGGGACCGCGGTGACCGCGGCCCCGGGTCCCCGCCTGTCCACGTTCCGACGCGGCCGCGGCGGGGGCGCCGGACCGGGCGCTACTAGGGGAGGCAGACGACGGTGGCTGATCGCACCACGGATCGCACCAGGGCAGCCGTCGACACGTCAGCTGCCGCGTCGGAGGGCGAGCCCACTGCCGTGCTGCCGGTCGCGGACGCGCTCCTCGAGCCGACCGCCGAGCTGACCGTGCCGCTGCCGACCGCCGGGTCGGAGCCGACCGTGCCGCTGCCCGAGGTGAAGGCCGCGCGGAGCACCGCCGGCAAGGCCCGCCGCGGGCCCCGAGCGGGCGCCGGGGCGGTGGCTGACGCACCGTCCGGGTCCACCGCCACGCGGTCCGCCACTGCCGCTCCCAAGGCCGCCAAGGCGGCAGCCAAGCCGTCCGCGAAGTCCGCGAAACCGTCGCCGAAGGCGGCCGCGGAGCCGCCCGCCGAGGCCACCGCGGAGGCCACCGCGGAGGCCACCGCGGAGATCACTGCGGAGATCACCACGGAGCTCTCCAGCGCCGAGCTCGCCGCCGAGCTGGCCGGGCCCTCGGCCGCCGGCCCCGACCCCGAGTTCCCCGCGACGGACGATGCCGACTCCCCCGAGCCCGACACCGGGGACCCGGCCGAGGCCGCCGCCGAGGCACCGGCGGACGACTCGGCCGAGGCACCGGCCGAGGAGCCCGCGGGGGAGCCCGCCGCTGACGACCCCACCGACGAGCTGCCCGCGCAGCTGCCGGTCCCGGCCCGCCAGGCCGGCGACCGGATCGCCGGCCGCTACCGGCTGGAGGAGTGCTTCACCCGGTCCACCGCCTTCAGCAGCTGGCGCGCCGTCGACGAGAAGCTGCGCCGCGCGGTCGGCGTGCACCTGCTCGCCGCCGGCAGCCGCCGCGCCGAGCAGGTGGTGGCCGCCGCCCGCTCGGCCGCCCTGCTCGGCGACCCCCGGTTCGTCCAGGTGCTGGACGCCGTCCAGGAGGGCGACCTGGTCTACGTGGTCCGGGAGTGGCTGCCCGACGCCACCGACCTGGCCACCCTGCTCGCCGACGGCCCGCTGGAGCCCTACGAGGCCTACCAGATGGTCCGCCAGGTGACCGACGCGCTGGCCGCCGCGCACCGCGGCGGCCGCTCGCACCTGCGGCTGACTCCGCGGGCGGTGCTGCGCACCGACACCGGCCAGTACCGGATCAACGGCGTCGCGGTGGACGCGGCGCTGCGCGGCCTGCCCGCACCCGCGCGGCCCGCCGAGGCCGAGGCGGCCGACACCGAGGCGATCGGCGACCTGCTCTACGCCGCGCTGACCCACCGCTGGCCGCACCCCGAGGACCGCTACAAGCTGGCCGGTCTGCCGGACGGCCCGCCGCCGCCCACCGAGCTCCGCTCGCAGGCCCACCCCGAGCTCTCCGAGCTGGCGGCCCGGATCCTCTGCGAGACCGGGACGCGCCGGATCGAGTCGCCCGCCGCACTGGCCAAGGCGATCGCCGCGATGCCGCGGATCCGGCAGCCGGAGAGCGGCTCGGGGTCGGGCAGCCGCTATCCCGCGCCCGGCCAGACCGTCAGCCGTACCCCTCCCGCCGCGCCCGCCTCCGGCCACCGCCCGGCCACCGCACCCCGCCCGCAGCCCGCCGCACCCGTCCGCCCGGGCCCCCGACCGCACCCGCACCAGCACCCGCACCCGCAGCGGCCCGCCCCCGGCGGCCCGGGCGGCTACCAGCCCGCCCCGCCCCGGCCCCCGCAGCGAGCCCCGCGCCGGGCCGCCAAGGCGCTCCGCTGGACCGTCTCGGTGGTGCTGCTGGCCGCGATCAGCTACGGCTCGTGGCAGCTGGCCGGCAAGCTCGGCGCCACCGGCACCAGCAGCGGCCCGCAGGCGCTCAGCAGCTCCGGCGGCGCGGGCAACGCCTCCAGCGCCCCGCCGAGCTCGGCCGCGCCCACCCCGGTGGCGATCGGCGACGTCAGCTCGTTCAACCCCTACGGCACCAACTCCAGCGTGCACTCGGCACAGCTCCCGCTGACCCACGACGGCAACCCGGCCACCGCCTGGCAGACCGAGGGCTATGACGAGGACCTGCCGCTGATCGGCCACGACACCGGGCTGCTGGTGGACCTCGGCAGCGCCAGATCGGTCAGCTCGGTCGAGGTGCAGTTCCTCGGCGGCTCCACCGGAGTCGAGCTCCACGTGCCCAACGCGCCGGGCGACACCGCCCCCACCCGCTTCGAGGACTTCGGCAAGGCGGTCGCCACGGGCGCCAGCACCGACGCCCTGCTGCAGCCCGCCAAGCCGGTCAAGACCCGCTACCTCTTGATCTGGCTGACCAGCCTCCCCAAGGATGACAGCGGCAAGTACCGCGGCCAGGTGGCCGAGATCAAGGTGACCGGCTGACCCCTGTCGGGCCGGCCCGGAGAGGTGTGGGGCGGATGGCAGGACCGGCGCGACCCGAGCGAGACCCGGCGGAGTCCCCCGGCGGCCCCGCGGCGCCCGGGTTCCAGCCCGAGCCCGGGTCGGAGCCGGACGACGCCGAGCTGCTCGCGCGCCACCTGGCGGGCGACCGGGCCGCCTTCGGCCGGCTGGTCGCCCGGCACCGGGACCGGCTCTGGGCGGTCGCCGTGCGCACCCTGGGGGACCGCGAGGAGGCCGCCGACGCGCTGCAGGACGCGCTGGTCTCCGCGCTCCGCTCCGCGCACACCTTCCAGGGCCGCTCGGCCGTCACCACCTGGCTGCACCGGATCGTGGTCAACGCCTGCCTGGACCGGGCCCGCCGGAACGCGGTCCGCCGGGCCGGCTCGCTGGACGCCCCCGGCTCCGCCGAGGACGACCGCCCGGCCCTGGACACCCTGGTGCCGCCCGCCGAGCCGGCCGAGGCACCGGTGCTCCGCGCCGAGCTGCGCCGCGAGGTGACCGCCGCGCTGGCCGAGCTGCCGCCCGACCAGCGGGCCGCCCTGGTGCTGGTGGACATGCAGGCCTACCCGGTGGCCGAGGCGGCCGAGCTGCTGGGCGTCCCGGTGGGCACGGTGAAGAGCCGGTGCGCCCGCGGCCGGGCCCGGCTGCTGCCGCTACTGCGCCACCTCCGGGTCGAACCGGGGGATCCACCGGACGCCGTTTCACGTGAAACGGCGCTGGCCGACGGCCCCCGGCGGACCCCGGGGAACCCGAACCGCCCCGGCCCCGTCCCATCACCGGGCCCGACCGGCCCGCGCCACGAGCCGACCCTGGAAGGAGGCGCGACGAACCGATGACGCACCAGCCGCCGCACGCCGACGAGTCGGCCGACGCCCTCCACCCCCCGGTCGAGCAGCTGGCCGATCTGGCCGAGGACCTGCTCCCCGCCGACCGGGCCGGGGAGCTGAGCGCGCACCTGGCCGACTGCCCCGAGTGCGCCGACACCATGGCCGCGCTCGAGGAGCTCTCCGCCCTGCTGGCCGCGGACCGGGTCGAGCCGATGCCCGCCGAGGTGGCCCGCCGGATCGACGCCGCCCTGGCCGAGGCCCAGCAGCCCGCCGAGCAGCCGAGCGCACCGACCGTGCCGGGCACCCCGCCCCTCCCGAACTCCACGCCCGGACCGACCCGCCCGCCGGCCCGGTCCGACCGCAGCACCCGGCCGGGCACCCGACGCCGCCGCCGGCTGCTGCTGGCCGCCGCGGCCTGCCTCGCCGCGCTCGGCCTGGGCACCGGCGGAGTGCTGCTCTCCCAGCCCTCCAGCAGCCCGAGCGCGGTCGGCGCGAGTGCCCCCGGGCAGCCCGGTGGAAGCAGCTCGCCCGGCGCCCAGCTCCCCGCCGAGCGCCCGGCCCAGGCGGCCGGCCCGGAGTTCACCGCGGCCGGCCTGCCCGACCAGATCCACCGCCTGCTGCCGCCCACCGCCGCCGTCCAGCCGCACACCACCACCGAGCAGGGCAGCGGCGCCCTGGGCGGCGGCGGTCTCCCGCAGTGCGTCCGGCAGGCCGTCGCCGGCCATCAGGGCGAGCAGCCGGTGCTCACCGCGCACGGCAGCTACCAGGGCGCCCCGGTGGACGCCTACGTCTTCCGGGACGACGCCGACCCGGCCCGGCTGGACGTCTTCCTGCTCACCCCCGGCTGCACCACCACCCCGGCCGCGGTGCAGCTCCAGCAGGAGGTCCCGGCCGGCTGATCGAGGTGGCGGCACGGCGGCACGGACCCCGGGCACCTGGTGCGTCCGGCGCTGGGAATGCGCCAGACTGGTGAGTCGTTGTCCGGGTCGGCGGAGCAGGACCGCCACCGCAGCCCACCCCGCGCCGACCCCGTCGGCGCGGGTCGCGATGCCAACAGGAGATGCAGTGAGCGACGTCCGTAACGTGATCATCATCGGCTCCGGCCCGTCCGGCTACACGGCAGCGCTCTACACCGCGCGGGCTTCGCTGAAGCCCCTCGTCTTCGAGGGCGCGGTGACGGCCGGCGGTGCCCTGATGAACACCACCGAGGTGGAGAACTTCCCGGGCTTCCGGGACGGCATCATGGGCCCCGAGCTGATGGACAACATGCGGGCACAGGCCGAGCGGTTCGGCGCCGAGCTGGTCCCGGACGACATCGTCTCGGTCGACCTGACCGGCGACATCAAGACCGTCACCGACTCCGAGGGCACCGTGCACCGGGCCCGCGCGGTGATCGTCACCACCGGCTCCCAGCACCGCAAGCTCGGCCTCCCCCGCGAGGACGCGCTCTCCGGCCGCGGCGTCTCCTGGTGCGCCACCTGCGACGGGTTCTTCTTCAAGGACCAGGACATCGCGGTGGTCGGCGGCGGCGACACCGCCCTGGAGGAGGCGACCTTCCTCTCCCGCTTCGCCAGGAGCGTCACCGTGGTGCACCGCCGCAACGAGCTGCGCGCCTCCAAGGCGATGCAGGAGCGCGCCTTCGCCGACCCGAAGATCACCTTCGCCTGGGACAGCGCGGTCGAGGAGATCCACGGCGACCCCAAGCTCACCGGACTGACCCTGCGCGACACCACCACCGGCGAGCTGCGCGAGCTGCCGGTCACCGGCCTCTTCATCGCGATCGGCCACGACCCGCGCACCGAGCTGTTCAAGGGCCAGCTTGACCTGGACGCCGAGGGCTACCTGAAGGTGGACGCCCCCAGCACCCGGACCAACCTCCCCGGCGTCTTCGCCGCGGGCGACGTGGTGGACCACACCTACCGCCAGGCGATCACCGCCGCCGGCACCGGCTGCTCCGCCGCGCTGGACGCCGAGCGCTTCCTGGCCCACCTGGCCGACAGCGCGCAGGAGCCGGCCGCGGTCGCCGCGGTCTGACCCCTTCCGAAGCCGACCGGCGGGCGTGAAACAAGACGGCGCCCGCCGGTGTTCAGAACCACTGACGCAGTTGTACCGACGACCCTAGGAGATCCCGTGGCCGGCGCCACCATCACCGTGACCGACGCGAGCTTCGACGCCGACGTCCTGAAGAGCGAGAAGCCCGTCCTCGTGGACTTCTGGGCGACCTGGTGCGGCCCGTGCCGCCAGGTGGCCCCGGTCCTCGAGGCGATCGCCGACGAGCACCAGGACAAGCTGACCGTCGCCAAGCTCGACGTCGACAACAACCCCGCCACCGCCGCCCAGTACGGCGTGGTCTCCATCCCGACCCTGAACGTCTACATCAAGGGCGAGCTGGTCAAGAGCATCGTCGGTGCCAAGCCGAAGGCCGCGCTGCTGCGCGACCTCGAGGGCATCATCTGATCCCGCGTCGGCACGGCGAAGGGGCGGGCCCGTCAGGGCCCGCCCCTTCGCATTCCCGCCTGGATGACGGCGCCGCCGTGACGGTAGCTCAGAACGGCCGCAGCGCCGGCTCCTGCGGCGCCCCGCCCAGCAGCCGGTCCAGCGCCGCCGGGCGGCGCCAGGAGAGCGTGGTGCGCGCCTCCAGCCGCAGCCGCGGGTAGCGGTGGTGCGGCCGCACCGTCTTGAAGCCCACCGCCAGCAGGTGCTCGGCCGGCAGCAGGCAGCTCGGCCGCTCCTTTCCCTTCGTCCCCAGCACGCCGATCGCCTCGATCGCCCGGACGTTGCGCCGCAGCAGGTCCTTGGCCGCCGTCTGCACCAGCACCCGGCCCAGCCCCTGGCCCTGGAACGCCGGCAGCACCCGACTGATCATCAGCTGAACGGCATCGGGCGAGACCGGACTGGTGGGGAAGGACTGCGATCTCGGCACATAGGCCGGCGGCGCGTAGAGCACGAACCCCGCCGGCTGCTCGTCCACGTAGACGATCCGGCCGCAGGAGCCCCACTCCAGCAGCACCGCGGAGATCCACCCCTCCTTCTCCGCCTCCGCCTTGCCCGACTCCACCGCCGCCCGCCCGCTCACCGGGTCCAGCTCCCAGAAGACGCAGGAGTGGCAGGGCCCGGGCAGGTCCGCCAGGTTGTCCAGCGTCAGCGGGACGATCCTGCGCCCCATCGCAGCACACCTCCTCGTTCGGTTCCTCCCCCTGGCAGCCCGGCCCAACCCGCTCCGGCCCGCCAACACCCACAACGCCTGCGGGTGCATGTTTCACGTGAAACATGCACCCGCAGATCGATCCGCCCGAGCTCAGCCGTTGGAGAGCCGCAGCCCTTCCTCGCCCGGCGCCAGGCTGTCCAGGATCCGGTTGAGGTCGTCCACCGAGGCGAACTCCAGCACCACCTTGCCCTTGCCCAACTTCCCGTTCCGCTGGGAGACCTCCACCTTGACCCGGGTGTCGAACCGGTCGGAGAGCCGGCCGGCCAGGTCGTTGAAGGCCGGCGAGAGGATCCGGCCCGCCTTCGGGGCGGCCGACTGCTTCGGCTGCTCCTGGCCCATCAGCGTGACGATCTCCTCGGTGGTGCGCACCGAGAGCCCCTCCGCCACGATCCGCTTGGCCAGCGCCTCCTGCCGCTCCGCGTCCGGCAGGCCGAGCAGCGCCCGGGCGTGACCGGCCGTCAGCACCCCGGCCGCCACCTTCAGCTGCACCGCGCTGGAGAGCCTCAGCAGCCGCAGCGTGTTGGAGACGTGCGGGCGGGAGCGCCCGACCCGGTCCGCCAGCACGTCCTGGGTGCAGCCGAAGTCGCGCAGCAGCTGGTCGTAGGCGGCCGCCTCCTCCAGCGGGTTCAGCTCGGCGCGGTGCAGGTTCTCCAGCAGCGCGTCCAGCAGCAGCTTGTCGTCCTCGGTGGCCCGGACGATCGCCGGGATGCGGTCCAGCCCGGCCTCCCGGGAGGCCCGCCAGCGCCGCTCGCCCATGATCAGCTCGAAGCGCTCGGCCGCGACCTGACGGACCACCACCGGCTGGAGCAGGCCCACCTCCTTGATGGAGGCGACCAGCTCGCCGAGCTTCTCCTCGTCGAACACCTCACGCGGCTGCCGCGGGTTGGGCGTGATCGAGTCCAGCGGCAGCTCCGCGAACCGCGCCCCGGCCACCGGGGCCAGCTCCGCCACCGCCTGCTCGGCCGCCTTCTCCGCCACCGTGCCCCGAGCCGGCGTCGGCAGCAGCGGCACCGCGCTCGGCGAGACCACGGCGGCGGCACCCGCGGCCGGCCGGGCCGGAGCCGTCGCCGTACCGGCGAGCGCGCGCGAGCCGGAGTCCGGGATCAGCGCTCCCAACCCCTTGCCGAGACCCCTGCGACCACTCACCGATTGCCCTCCATCATGCTCTGCTCTGCCATCGGGCCCGCCTGGGCGCCGATCGTGTGCCGCCCGACGGCGCCCAGCGCCTCGGCCGCCGCCTGCTCCACCGCCGTCGGCGCCGCCGACTCCACGCCCACCGCCCGCAGCGCCAGCTCCCGCGCCGCCTCCAGGTAGGAGAGCGCGCCGGTGGAACCCGGATCGTAGGTCAGCACCGTCTGCCCGTAGCTGGGGGCCTCGGAGATCCGCACCGAGCGGGGGATCGCCGTCCGCAGCACCTCTGTGGAGAAGTGGTTCCGCACCTCCTCGGCCACCTGGGAGGCCAGCCGGGTCCGGGCGTCGTACATGGTGAGCAGGATGGTGGAGACGTGCAGCGCCGGGTTGAGGTGCGCCCGCACCAGCTCCACGTTGCGCAGCAGCTGCCCCAGCCCCTCCAGCGCGTAGTACTCGCACTGGATCGGGATCATCACTTCCTGACCGGCCACCAGGGCGTTGACCGTCAGCAGGCCCAGCGAGGGCGGACAGTCGATCAGGATATAGTCCAGCGGCTGCTCATAGGCCGCGATCGCCCGCTGCAGCCGGCTCTCCCGGGCCACCAGCGAGACCAGCTCGATCTCCGCACCGGCCAGGTCGATGGTGGCCGGCACGCAGAACAGCCCCTCCACCTCCACCACCGGCTGCACCACGTCCGCCAGCGGCTTGCCCTCCACCAGCACGTCGTAGATCGACGGCACCTCCGCGTGGTGGTCGATCCCCAGCGCGGTGGAGGCGTTGCCCTGCGGGTCGAGGTCGATCACCAGCACCCGCAGTCCGTGCATCGCCAGCGAGGCAGCCATGTTGACGGTGCTGGTGGTCTTGCCCACCCCGCCCTTCTGGTTGGCCACCACGATCACCCGGGTCGCCGGCGGCCTCGGCAGGCCCTCGCCCGCCCGCCCCAGGGCCTGGACCGCGGCCTGTGCCGCGCGTGCGATGGGGGTGTCATCGATCTGGTCGATGGTCTCCGACTCCTGCATGGGAGCCAGTGTTTCACGTGAAACCGGAGCGGCAACAGTCGCCGCCCGGCTGCGGCCGAGGATGCCCGAGAGCAGGGAACGACGTTTCACGTGAAACACCATGCCCGCAATGTCGGAATTCTGACGGCGCGACACTCCGAAGAAACCGAGAACCCCTGGTCGCACCGGCTGCGACCAGGGGTTCTCCAGAGCTCGGGATCAGCGCCGGCGGCGGCCGGAGCCGCGCACCTCCGGCGCCCGGCCTGCCGTGCGGCCGGCCCGGGCCGCCCGGGCCCGCCGATTCGCCGCCTTCACGCCACCCGGGCTCTCCCCGGCCTTCACCTGGACCACCCGGGTCGCGGCACCCAGCACCTGCTCGCCCACCGGCAGCACCGCGCACTCCACCGCGCCCAGCCGCCCCAGCGCCGACCGCGAGTCGGCCAGCTCCTGCTCGGCGGTGTCGCCCTTGAGCGCCAGCATCTGGCCGTACGGACGGAGCAGCGGCATGCCCCAGCCGGCCAGCCGCTCCAGCGGGGCCACCGCGCGGGCGGTGACGAACTCCACCGAGACCTTGCCCACCATCTCCTCGGCCCGGCCGCGCATCACCGTGACGTTCTCCAGCCCGAGCTCCCGCACCACCTCCTCCAGGAAGTTGGTGCGGCGCAGCAGCGGCTCCAGCAGCGTCACCGAGAGGTCGGGACGGGCCAGCGCCACCGGGATGCCGGGCAGCCCGGCCCCGGAGCCGACGTCGCAGAGCGAGGCTCCCTCGGGCAGCAGCTCGGCCAGCACCGCGCAGTTCAGCACGTGCCGGTCCCAGAGCCGGGGCACCTCCCGGGGGCCGATCAGCCCGCGCTGCACCCCCGCGGTCGCCAGAAACTCCGCATAGCGCTGTGCCGCCGGGAAGTTCTCACCGAAGATCTCCCGGGCCGCCGGCGGAGCCTCGGGCAGCTCCTTGGCACCGCCCTCGGTCGCCGCACTCTCCGTCGCCATCTCAGTCTCTCCGCTCAGAGGTTTCACGTGAAACGATCCCACGCCATTGTGCGCATCACCGCACCCGCCGCCCATCACCAACGAACGAGGACCCCGCCCGCACCGACGTGCGAGCGGGGTCCTCGATGTCCGGTACTCCGGTGGCCGCGTCGTTCCCCGGGCGGCCGCCGGACCGGTCCTGCGCGGTCAGCTCGCGAGGACCACGACGCAGCGCTGGGGCTCCTCGCCCTCCGACTCGCTGCGCAGACCCGCCGCCGCCACCGCGTCGTGGACCACCTTGCGCTCGAACGGGGTCATCGGCCGCAGCTTCACGGGCCCGCCGGTCCGCTTGGCCTCCTCCGCCGCCTGCGCGCCCAGCTCGGCCAGCTCCTCGCGCTTGCGCGCCCGGAAGCCCGCGATGTCCAGCATCAGCCGGCTGCGCTCACCGGTCTCCCGGTGCACCGCCAGCCGGGTCAGCTCCTGCAGGGCCTCCAGCACCTCGCCGTCCTGGCCCACCAGCCGCTGCAGGGTGCGGTCGCTGCCGTCGCCGACGATGGAGACCAGGGCCCGGTCGCCCTCCACGTCCATGTCGATGTCGCCGTCCAGGTCGGCGATGTCCAGCAGGCCTTCCAGGTAGTCGGCTGCGATCTCGCCCTCCTGCTCCAGGCGGGCGAGCAGGGTGTCCGAGTCGGCGGCGGCCGAACCGGTCTCGGCGGCGGAGGTGGTGCCTTCCGTCACGGGAGGGACTCCTTAGGTAATACGGGCCCGGCGAGCGGGCTGGGAACGACGGTCAGAGAGGCTCCGAGCCAACCGGCGCGGCGCTAGGACTTCTTCTTCGGCCGCTGGCCGCCCTGCTGCGGTCCGCGCTTGGCACCGCCGCCCGGCTGCTTGGTGGTCGGCTGGCGCTTGCCGCCGCCGGCTCCCTGCCCGCTGGGCACCGCGTCCTCGACCGGTGCGGCCGGCTGCTCGACCTCCTTGGCCTCGTCCGCCGGTGCCTGGCCGGGCTGCGCCTTGGCGGCACCGCCGTGCACCTGCTGGCGCTGGGCCTTGGTCTGCTTCCGCGGCTGCTGCCGGCGCACCTGCACCGACTCCTCCACCACCGCGGCGGCCTGCTGCTGGGCCGCGGTGGCCTTGCCGCCGCCGAAGAGGCCGAGGAACCCGGCACCCTTGACCACCGAGCCGTCCGGGTTCAGCCGGCCGGCCGCCTTGAGCCGCGCCTGCCGCTCGTCCCAGGCCTTGGAGCCCGGCGTCGGGTTGTTGCGGATCACGATCAGCTGCTGGCCCATGGTCCAGACGTTGGTGGTGAGCCAGTAGACCAGCACACCGACCTGCATGTTGATGCCCAGGAAGATGAAGATGAACGGGAAGACGTACATCAGCATCTTCTGCTGCTGCATGAACGGGGTCTGGACCGAGAGGTCCACGTTCTTGGTCATCAGCTGGCGCTGGGTGATGAACTGCGAGAGCGACATCAGCAGGATCATCAGCGCAGTGACGATCTTCACCGAGGTCTCGTGGCTGTTCACGAAGCTCGCGGAGAGCGGGGCGCCGAAGATCTTGGCCGCGTGCGCGCTGGCCAGCACGTCGCCCTTGATGTAGCCGATCGGCTGGTTCTGCGAGACCTTGTGCAGCACGCCGTACAGCGCGTAGAAGAACGGGGACTGCACCAGGATCGGGAGACAGCTCGAGAAGGGGTTGGTGCCCGCCTCCTTGTAGAGCTTCATCATCTCTTCGGACTGGCGCTGCTTGTCGTTCTTGTAGCGCTCCTGGATGGCCTTCATCTTCGGCTGGATCGCCTGCATGGCCCGGGTCGCCTTGATCTGCTTCACGAAGAGCGGGATCAGGCAGATCCGGATCAGGACCGTCATCAGGACGATCGACAGCCCCCAGGCCCAACCACTGTCGGCCGGGAAGATGTGGCTGAGCAACGCGTGGAACTGGACGATGATCCAGGACACCGCGGTGTAGAGGGGGTTCAGGAAGGACCAGGTCACCGGTCAGACTCCTTGAGCATTGGGCTTGGTCGTCGGCTCCGGGAGCGCGGCGCTACCGGTCGTCCTGGTCGGCCGCAGCGCCCGCAGGCGCTGGTGCCAGACGGGACGCTTGCGCGGCGGTACGTGGTCCACTCCACCCGGGGACCAGGGGTTGCAGCGCAGAATGCGCCAGGCGGTCAGCACGCTGCCCTTGACGGCACCGTGCACCCGCACCGCCTCGTACCCGTAGTGCGAGCACGAGGGGTAGTAACGGCAGACCTGGCCGAGCAGCGGACTGATCGTCCACTGGTAGACCCTGATCAGCCCCATCAGCAGGTACTTCATCGCCCTGATCCTGTCGGCCCTGATCCGGTCGCTGCGGCCGGATCCGTCCGGAGCAACCGCTTCAGCGCGGCATCCAGGTCATGTGCAAGATCCGGGTACGAGGCGGACCCCGCCGGGGGCAGCGCCCGTACCACTATCAGGCTACCTGCGGGCAGCGCGGCCAGGCGCTCGCGCACCAGGTGACGCAGTCGGCGCTTCACCAGGTTGCGGACCACGGCCGGGCCGACTGCCTTGCTCACGACGAAACCCGCACGCACCGAGGGAAGCCCCTCGGTGGCGTGCGGGTGGGAGTCGCTGTACCCGTCGACCTGCCCCGCCGAGTGGTCCGCCGTTCTCAGGTGGACCACCAGCAGGGGCCGTCCGGCCCGGCGGCCGCGTTTCACCGCGGTCGCGAAGTCCTGGCGCCGCCGCAGCCGATTCTCGGAGGGCAGCACTGCAGACCCTGGACGCGGATCAGGCGGAGATGCTGGCGCGGCCCTTGGCACGGCGGGTCGCCAGGATGGCGCGGCCGGCACGGGTACGCATCCGCAGCCGGAAGCCGTGGGTCTTGGCGCGACGACGGTTGTTCGGCTGGAAGGTGCGCTTGCTCACTCGGGGGCTCCTGGGGTGAATCGTAGGGTGACGATTTGCGGGTTGGCCGTCACCGTGCGTCCGCGCGATCTCCCCTCACTTCCGGGAAATCCGGCCCGAATGCCCAGGTCTGCTGGGTTTCGGACAATCCACGGCGCCCGTGCTGCGCGCCATCTGGAAGCGGTGTGACCCGCGGGCATGCGGCAGCGGCCATCGACAACTCGACCTGGTTACGGTACGCGGACCGGCACCTGAGGGTCAAACCGGCACCCGGTCCGGCGCCCGCCCACAGCCTGTGGACAACAACTTGAATCAGCTCTGCCCGCTGACTACCGTTGCAGGACTTGTCTGGTTTTGTTCATCCCCCCGACGGGGGAACGAGAAAGCGTGCACCAGTGGCTGATGTCAACAGCGACCTCGTCCCCGCCTGGGCGGAGGTCGTCGAGCGGCTGGTCAACGACACCTCGGTGGGGGACGGGGACAAGGTCTGGGTGCAGCGCACCCAGCCGATGTGGATGATGCACGACACCGCGCTGCTGGCCGCCCCGAACGAATGGGCGAAGCAGGTGCTGGAGGGCCGGCTGCTGCCGCAGCTGACCGAGGAGCTGAGCCGGCTGTTCGACCGCCCGGTGCGGATCGCCGTCATGGTGGACGCCAACGCGGCGCCGCCCGCCCCGGCCCCGCGCGCCCCGGAGCCCGAACCCCAGCAGGAGCCGCAGCCCGACTACCGCGAGCCGGCGCCCTACCAGGACCGCTCCTACGAGGAGCGCCGCTCCCCCGCCGGCTACCCCGAGCCCGGCTACCCGCAGCAGGGCGGCTACGGCGACTACCAGTACCAGGACCAGGGCTACGGCGGCCAGGGCTACCCCCAGCCCGGCGGCTACCAGGAGCAGCACCCGTACCAGTACCGCGAGTGGGAGCCCGAGCCCGGCCCGCCCGGCGGCCGCCCCGCCCAGGGCGACCTGTTCGGCGGCGCCTACGACGCGGCCGAGTCCGAGCCGCGCGGCCGCGGCCCGGGGCGCGGGATGCCGCCGCTGCGCCGCGACCTGCCGCCGGCGGCGCTGCGCGGGCTGCCCGGCGGGCGCCCCGGCGCCGAGCCGCCGGCCGGCTCCGACCGGCCGGGTCCGGACCGGACCGGGCCCGAGCGCCCCGGTCCCGAACGCTCCGAACGCCTGGAGCGCGGCGAGCCGGACCGGCCGGACCGCGCCGACCACGGCCCCGGCCTGCCCGAGCGGGTCGCCGGCCGCACCCCGGTGGCCGGCGTGCCCGCCCCGCCCGGTGCCCCCTCGGCGGAGCCCGGCCGCAAGGACGAGCCGGCCGCCCGGCTGAACCCCAAGTACCTGTTCGACACCTTCGTGATCGGCGCCAGCAACCGGTTCGCGCACGCCGCCGCGGTGGCCGTCGCCGAGGCCCCGGCCAAGGCCTACAACCCGCTCTTCATCTACGGCGAGTCAGGCCTCGGCAAGACCCACCTGCTGCACGCGATCGGCCACTACTCGCGCAGCCTCTTCCCGGGCACCCGGGTGCGGTACGTGAGCTCGGAGGAGTTCACCAACGAGTTCATCAACTCCATCCGGGACGGCAAGGCGGACGCGTTCCGCAAGCGCTACCGGGACATGGACATCCTGCTGGTCGACGACATCCAGTTCCTGGCGAGCAAGGAGTCGACGCAGGAGGAGTTCTTCCACACCTTCAACAGCCTGCACAACGCCAACAAGCAGATCGTGCTCTCCTCGGACCGGCCGCCCCGGCTGCTGACCACCCTGGAGGACCGGCTGCGCAACCGGTTCGAGTGGGGACTGATCACCGACGTCACCCCGCCCGAGTTGGAGACCCGGATCGCGATCCTGCGCAAGAAGGCGATCCAGGAGCGGCTCAACGCCCCTGCGGACGTACTGGAGTTCATCGCCTCCCGGATCACCCGCAACATCCGCGAGCTGGAGGGGGCGCTGATCCGGGTCACCGCCTTCGCCAACCTCAACCGCTCGCCGGTGGACCTGGAGCTGGCCGGGATCGTCCTCAAGGACCTGATCCCGGGCGGGGACGAGGACGCCGGGCCGGAGATCACCGCGCAGGTGATCATGCAGCAGACCGCGGCCTACTTCGGGCTCACCGTCGAGGACCTGTGCGGCTCCTCGCGCAGCCGGGTGCTGGCGACGGCCCGTCAGATCGCCATGTACCTCTGCCGGGAGCTGACCGACCTCTCGCTGCCGAAGATCGGGGCGCAGTTCGGCGGCCGGGACCACACCACGGTGATGCACGCCGACCGGAAGATCCGCTCGCTGATGGCCGAGCGCCGCTCGCTCTACAACCAGGTCACCGAACTCACCAACCGCATCAAGAGCTAGCGGCCCTGCGGCGGCCCCGGAGGGCCGTTGCGGGACCCTGGCACCCCCACCGCGCCGAGGGCCGGTGGGCGACCGTTTTCGGTCGCCCACCGGCCCTTTTCGGCTACCCGGGGGACCCCGGGTGTAGCGGCCGCCGGCCGGGGAAGGCTCACGGCTGACGATCCGACAGCCTCCGGGCCGCTTCGCACAACTGAGCAGTGATTCGAACAGTGCGGGCCCGTCGAGCCGTTCTCCACAGGACCACCGGCCGAGCCGCCGTCCACAGGGTGGGGAACCCGGAGTTATCCAGAATTCCTCCACAGCCCCGGCGCCGCTACGCTCTTCGCCGCAGGTCAGCCCCCTGGGGATTTGTGCACAACAGTTATCCACAGGATGTGGACAGTTGGCGGGGCGTCAGGGGGCCGAAAGAGTTGTCCACCGGCTGTCCCCAGGCAAGGCCCGGTTATCCCCAGCTTCTCCACAGAGATGTCCACTGTTCGACAACCTTGGCGCAGGGTTCATCGGCTGGTGTGAAAGCCGTCACGTGATGTTGACCCACTGGCCGTGGATAACCGGGGGAAAACCTGGGGACGGCGCTGGGGAAAACCTGTGGATACTCAGCGTGCCCTGTGGGTAACGCTCCGCCGTCCACAGCGGGCCCTGGTTATCCACCGGCGCCCTCCACAGCCACTGTGGACAAAATTCGGGGCTTGACCTGCGAAAACGGGGTTATCCACGGTATCCACAGGCCCTACTACTACGACTACACCTAGAGAGCCTCCGATTCGCTCAACAGCGGGGCGGGCCGAAATCTGTGGACAAGCCGCTCCGACACTTGTTCCCCCGACTTGCACCGCTCGGCGTCGACTGTCCGTCGAGTGCGTCAGACTGTCCTCGGCAACAACAGAGCAGGGCCAGGATCGGCAAGCGACAGCAGGACCCAGGAGGCGGTTACCGGTGAAGTTCCGGGTGGAGCGTGACGTTCTCGCGGAGGCGGTGGCCTGGGCGGCCCGCAGCCTCCCGGCACGGCCGCCGGTGCCGGTGCTGGCCGGCCTGCTGCTCACCGCCCAGGAGGGCCGCCTCGCCCTCTCCGGCTTCGACTACGAGGTCTCGGCCCGGGTCGAGCTGGAGGCCGACGTCGAGGAGCAGGGCACCGTGCTGGTCTCCGGCCGGCTGCTGAACGACATCTCCCGCAACCTGCCCAACCGCCCGGTGGAGATCTCCACCGACGGCATGCGGGTCACCGTGGTCTGCGGCAGCTCCCGGTTCACCCTGCCGACCCTCCCGGTGGACGAGTACCCCGCGCTGCCCCAGATGCCCACCGCCACCGGCACCGTCTCCGGCGAGGTCTTCGCCACCGCGGTCAGCCAGGCCGCGGTGGCCGCCGGCCGGGACGACACCCTGCCGGTGCTCACCGGTGTCCGGGTGGAGATCGAGGGCGACCGGATCACCCTGGCCGCCACCGACCGCTACCGGTTCGCCGTCCGCGAGCTGCTGTGGAAGCCCGAGCAGCCGGACATCTCCGCGGTCGCCCTGGTCCCGGCCCGCACCCTGCAGGACATCGCCAAGTCGCTGGGCAGCGGCGACAGCGTCTCGATCGCGCTCTCCTCCGGCGGTGCCGGCGAGGGCCTGATCGGCTTCGAGGGCAACGGCCGCCGCACCACCACCCGGCTGCTGGAGGGCGAGTTCCCGAAGTTCCGCAGCCTCTTCCCGACCGAGTTCAACGCGATCGCCGCGGTGCAGACCCAGCCCTTCCTGGAGGCGCTGAAGCGCGTCTCGCTGGTGGCCGAGCGCAACACCCCGGTCCGGCTCAACTTCGAGCAGGGCGTGCTGACCCTGGAGGCCGGCTCCGGCGACGACGCGCAGGCCACCGAGCGGGTGGACGCCGACCTCGAGGGCGACGACATCTCGATCGCCTTCAACCCCGGCTACCTGGAGGAGGGCCTGAAGGCGGTGGACGCCGCCTACGCCCAGCTGGCCTTCACCACCTCCACCAAGCCCGCGCTGCTCTCCGGCAAGCCGGCCGTGGACGCCGAGGCCGACGAGGCCTACCAGTACCTGATCATGCCGGTCCGGCTCTCGGGCTGACCCTCGCCGAGCCGCCCGCCGGGCCGCCGTCCACACCCTGTGGCTCCACACCCTGTGGACGGCGGCGCGGCGTAGGCTCTTCAGTCGCGGCAACG
The DNA here is from genome assembly GCF_042869935.1 of Kitasatospora sp. NPDC006697. Classification (NCBI taxonomy): domain Bacteria; kingdom Bacillati; phylum Actinomycetota; class Actinomycetes; order Kitasatosporales; family Streptomycetaceae; genus Kitasatospora; species Kitasatospora sp. NPDC006697. The sequence continues at coordinate 81,919 of NZ_JBIAGU010000003.1, read as the reverse complement.
GCGCCGTCGTCAGGCACGTAACCACAGGTAAGGACTTGTCATGGAGCTCGGCCTCATCGGTCTCGGCAAGATGGGCGGCAACATGCGCGAGCGCATCCGCCGCGCCGGCCACACCGTCATCGGCTACGACCGCGACCCCGCCCTGGCCGACGTGGCCTCGCTGCCCGCGCTGGTCGAGGCACTGCAGGCACCGCGGGTGGTCTGGGTGATGGTGCCGGCCGGTGCGCCGACCCAGCAGACCATCGAGGAGCTGGCCGAGCTGCTGGCCCCCGGCGACGTGGTGGTGGACGGCGGCAACTCCCGCTGGACCGACGACGAGAAGCACGCCGAGCTGCTGGCCGCCAAGGGCATCGGCTTCGTGGACTGCGGCGTCTCCGGCGGCGTCTGGGGCCTGCAGAACGGCTACGCGCTGATGTACGGCGGCGAGGCCGAGCACATCGCCCGGGTTCAGCCGGTCTTCGACGCGCTCAAGCCGGAGGGCGAGTACGGCTCCGTGCACGCCGGCCGGGCGGGCGCCGGCCACTTCGCCAAGATGGTCCACAACGGCATCGAGTACGCCATGATGCAGGCCTACGCCGAGGGCTGGGAGCTGCTGGAGGCGGTGGACAGCGTGACCGACGTCCGGGAGGTGTTCCGCTCCTGGAAGGAGGGCACGGTGATCCGCTCCTGGCTGCTCGACCTCGCGGTGGACGCGCTGGACAAGGACGAGCACCTGGACAAGCTGCGCGGCTTCGCGGCCGACTCCGGCGAGGGCCGCTGGACGGTGGAGGCGGCGATCGACAAGGCGGTGCCGCTGCCGGCCATCACCGCCTCGCTCTTCGCCCGGTTCGCCTCCCGCCAGGAGGACTCGCCGCAGATGAAGATGATCGCCGCGCTGCGCAACGAGTTCGGCGGCCACGCGGTCGAGTCCAAGTAGTCCGAGCGGTCCGGGAAGTCCGAGCTTCGCCATGCATGTCGCGCATCTGTCGCTCGCCGACTTCCGCTCCTACGCCCGGGTCGAGGTGCCCCTCGACCCGGGCGTGACGGCTTTCGTCGGGCCCAACGGCCAGGGCAAGACCAACCTGGTCGAGGCGGTCGGCTACCTGGCCACCCTGGGCAGCCACCGGGTGGCCACGGACGCGCCGCTGGTCCGGCACGGCGCCGAGCGGGCGGTGGTCCGCGGCTCGGTCGAGGACCGCGGCCGGACCACCCTGATCGAGCTGGAGATCACCCCCGGCAAGGCCAACCGGGCCCGGATCAACCGCTCCGACAACGTCCGCCCGCGCGATGTGCTGGGCCTGCTGCGGACCGTGCTGTTCGCCCCCGAGGACCTGGCCCTGGTGAAGGGCGACCCGGGGGAGCGGCGGCGCTTCCTGGACGAGCTGCTGACCGCCCGGGCACCCCGGCTGGCCGGGGTGCGGGCCGACTACGAGCGGGTGCTGAAGCAGCGCAACGCGCTGCTGAAGACCGCCGCGATGGCCCGCCGGGGCGGCGGCAAGAGCGCCGACCTGTCCACCCTGGAGGTCTGGGACGGCCACCTGGCCAAGGCCGGCGCCGAGCTGACCGCCTTCCGGCTGCAGTTGGTGGCGGCGCTGCGGCCGCTGGTCGCCGAGGCCTACGAGCGGCTGGCGCCGGGCGGCGGTCCGACCGAGCTGGAGTACCGCGCCTCGGCCTTCGAGGGCGAGCCGCCGGGCAGCCGGGAGGAGGCCGAGCAGCGGCTGCTGGCGGCCCTGCAGGCGGTCCGCAAGCAGGAGACCGAGCGCGGCCTGACCCTGGTCGGCCCGCACCGGGACGAGCTGGGCCTGCTGCTCGGCCCGCTGCCGGCCAAGGGCTACGCCAGCCACGGCGAGTCCTGGTCGTTCGCGCTGGCGCTGCGGCTGGCCAGCTACGAGCTGCTGCGGGCGGACGGCGGCGAGCCGGTGCTGGTGCTGGACGACGTCTTCGCCGAGCTGGACGCCCGGCGCCGGGACCAGCTGGCCCGGATGGTGGCCGACGGCGAGCAGGTGCTGGTCACCGCGGCCGTGCCGGAGGACGTGCCGAAGGAGCTGGCCGGGACCAGGTACGCGGTCTCGGGCGGCGAGGTCATCAGGATGCCGTCGTAGTCGTACCCTGGTCTGTCCACAGCCTGGGGAAGAAGGAGCGCACCGCCGATGGGCGAGGAACGGGAGCTCTCCGGGGTCGATCTGGCCCGGGTCGCGCTGCGCGCGGCCAAGGAGCAGGCCAGGCAGCGTGGCGAGCAGGTGCGGGAGAAGCGCGAGGCGCGCCGGCACGGCCTGCGCAGCGGGGCCCGGGCGGACGGCCGGGACCCGGTTCCGCTGGGGGCCGCGCTCAATCGTTTGATCACGGAGCGTGGCTGGGAGGCGCCGGCCGCGGTGGCCGGGGTGATGGGCCGCTGGCCGCAGATCGTCGGCCCCGACATCGCCGCGCACTGCGTGCCCGAGCACTTCGACGAGGCCGACGCGATCCTTACGGTGCGCTGCGACTCCACCGCCTGGGCCACCCAGTTGCGCCTGCTGGCAAGGCAGTTGGTGGCGCGGCTGAACCACGAGCTGGGGCACGGCACGGTCCTGGTGATCAAGGTGCTGGGTCCGGCGACGGCGCAGCGGCGGTACGGCCGGCTGCGCGCACCGGGCAGCCAGGGCCCCCGGGACACCTGGGGCTGACCCCGCGGACCCCTCACCGGGCGGCCGCGGTCTTGACGGAGCGCACACTTCCGGAACCGCTGACGGCCCGTGTGAAGCCGCTGAGCCCCCGGGGCGAGTATCGGGACATGTGCGGAGGGGATTCGGGGCGGCAAATCCGCCTTCAGGGCCTGCCAAACGCCCATCTCTGTCGGTCGTACCGGTAGACTGAAGCGCAAACACTGCCGCTTGCGGTAACTGAGTCGAAACGCCGTGGTCGCACGCCCGCCCGAATCCGGGTGGGGATGCGGCCCGCGCTGTGCCAGAGAGGGCGCTTCGTGGCCGATTCCGGCGAGTCCAGCCAGTCCCCCGTCCCCACCGACCCGTCCTCCCAGAAGGCGTACGACGCCAGCGCGATCCAGGTGCTGGAGGGCCTCGACGCCGTCCGCAAGCGCCCGGGCATGTACATCGGCTCGACCGGTGAGCGCGGTCTGCACCACCTGGTCCAGGAGATCGTCGACAACTCGGTCGACGAGGCGCTGGCCGGCCACGCGGACACCATCGACGTGACCATCCTGGCCGACGGCGGCGTGCGGGTGGTCGACAACGGCCGCGGTATCCCGGTCGGCATCATGCCGGGCCAGGACAAGCCGGCCGTCGAGGTGGTGCTGACGGTGCTGCACGCCGGCGGCAAGTTCGGCGGTGGCGGCTACGCGGTCTCCGGCGGTCTGCACGGCGTCGGCGTCTCGGTGGTGAACGCGCTCTCCACCCGGCTCGCGGTGGAGATCCACACCGAGGGCCACCGGTGGACCCAGGAGTACAAGCTGGGCGCCCCGACCGCGCCGCTGGCCCGGCACGAGGCGACCGACCGGACCGGCACCAGCGTCACCTTCTGGGCCGACCCGGACATCTTCGAGACCACCGTCTACTCCTTCGAGTCGCTCTCCCGCCGGTTCAAGGAGATGGCCTTCCTCAACAAGGGCCTGACCATCTCGCTGACCGACGAGCGCGAGGAGCACACCGACGACGAGGGCAAGCCGCTCTCCATCACCTTCCACTACGAGGGCGGCATCGCCGACTTCGTGAAGGACCTCAACTCCCGCAAGGGCGAGGTCATCCACCCCTCGGTGATCGACTTCGAGGCGGAGGACAAGGAGCGGACGATCTCGGTGGAGATCGCCATGCAGTGGAACGCCTCCTACACCGAGAGCGTCTACTCCTTCGCCAACACCATCCACACCCACGGCGGCGGCACCCACGAGGAGGGCTTCCGGTCGGCCCTGACCGGCCTGGTCAACCGCTACGCGCGGGAGAAGAAGCTGCTCCGGGAGAAGGACGAGAACCTCTCCGGCGAGGACATCCGCGAGGGCCTGACCGCGATCATCTCGGTCAAGCTGGGCGAGCCGCAGTTCGAGGGCCAGACCAAGGACAAGCTGGGCAACACCGAGGCGAAGACCTTCGTCCAGAAGGTGGTGCACGAGCACCTGAACGACTGGCTGGACCGCAACCCGACCGAGGCCGCGGACATCATCCGCAAGTCCATCACCGCGGCCACCGCGCGGATGGCGGCCCGCAAGGCGCGCGACCTGACCCGCCGCAAGGGCCTGCTGGAGTCCGCCTCGCTGCCGGGCAAGCTGAGCGACTGCCAGTCCAAGGACCCGGCCGAGTGCGAGATCTTCATCGTCGAGGGCGACTCGGCCGGCGGCTCGGCCAAGCAGGGCCGCGACCCGCGCACCCAGGCCATCCTGCCGATCCGCGGCAAGATCCTGAACGTCGAGAAGGCCCGGATCGACAAGGTGCTGCAGAACACCGAGGTCCAGGCGCTGATCTCGGCCTTCGGCTGCGGCATCCAGGAGGACTACGACGAGTCCAAGCTGCGGTACCACAAGATCGTGCTGATGGCCGACGCCGACGTCGACGGGCAGCACATCCGGACCCTGCTGCTCACCCTGCTCTTCCGCTTCATGCGCCCGCTGGTCGAGTCCGGCTACGTCTACCTGGCGATGCCGCCGCTGTACAAGATCAAATGGGGCCGCGACGACTTCGAGTACGTCTACTCCGACCGCGAGCGGGACGCGGTGATCGCGGCCGGCGCGGCCGCCGGCCGCCGGCTGCCCAAGGACGACGCGATCCAGCGCTTCAAGGGTCTGGGCGAGATGAACGCCGAGGAACTGCGGATCACCACCATGGACCCGGCGCACCGGCTGCTGCTCCAGGTGACCCTGGAGGACGCGGCCCGGGCCGACGACCTGTTCTCGGTGCTGATGGGCGAGGACGTCGAGGCGCGCCGCTCCTTCATCCAGCGCAACGCCAAGGACGTCCGCTTCTTGGACGTGTGACCGCACGTCACCTTCCGTCCAGTCACGCGTGAAAGGAAACTGACCGGCAGTGGTCGACGACAACCGTCCCGAGGGCGACGAGCAGCCCGCGAACTCCCAGGTCGTGATGCGGGTCGAGCCGATCGAGCTCGAGACCGAGATGCAGCGCTCCTACCTCGACTACGCGATGAGCGTGATCGTGAGCCGCGCGCTGCCCGAGGTCCGCGACGGTCTCAAGCCGGTGCACCGCCGGGTGCTCTACGCCATGTACGACGGCGGGTACCGGCCGGAGAAGGGCTACTACAAGTGCGCCCGCGTGGTCGGCGACGTGATGGGCAACTACCACCCGCACGGCGACACCTCGATCTACGACACCGTGGTGCGCCTGGCCCAGCCCTGGTCGCTGCGGATGCCGCTGGTCGACGGGAACGGCAACTTCGGCTCGCCGGGCAACGACCCGGCCGCGGCGATGCGCTACACCGAGTGCAAGATGGCCCCGCTGGCCATGGAGATGATGCGCGACATCGACGAGGACACCGTCGACTTCGCCGCCAACTACGACGGCCGCTCGCAGGAGCCCACCGTCCTGCCGGCCCGCATCCCCAACCTGCTGGTCAACGGCGCCACCGGCATCGCGGTCGGCATGGCCACCAACATCCCGCCGCACAACCTGCGCGAGGTGGCCTCCGGCGCGCTCTGGGCGCTGGAGCACCCGGACGCCTCCAACGAGGAGCTGCTGGAGGCGCTGATCGAGCGGATCAAGGCGCCCGACTTCCCGACCGGGGCGCTGATCGTCGGCCGCCGCGGCATCGAGGAGGCCTACCGGACCGGCCGCGGCTCGATCACCATGCGCGCGGTGGTCGAGGTCGAGGAGATCCAGGGCCGGCAGTGCCTGGTGATCACCGAGCTGCCGTTCCAGGTGAACCCGGACAACCTGGCGCTGAAGATCGCCGACCTGGTGAAGGACGGCCGGATCGCCGGCATCGCCGACGTCCGCGACGAGTCCTCCTCGCGCACCGGCCAGCGCCTGGTGGTCGTGCTCAAGCGCGACGCGGTCGCCAAGGTGGTGCTGAACAACCTCTACAAGCACACCGACCTGCAGACCAACTTCGGCGCCAACATGCTGGCCCTGGTGGACGGGGTGCCGCGCACCCTCTCGCTGGACGCCTTCATCCGGCACTGGGTCAACCACCAGGTCGACGTGATCGTCCGGCGCACCCGGTTCCGGCTGCGCAAGGCCGAGGAGCGGGCGCACATCCTGCGCGCGCTGCTCCGGGCGCTGGACATGATCGACGAGGTCATCGCGCTGATCCGGGCCTCGGAGTCGGCGGACGCCGCCCGCACCGGCCTGATGAACCTGCTCGCCATCGACGAGCTGCAGGCCAACGCGATCCTGGAGATGCAGCTGCGCCGGCTGGCCGCCCTGGAGCGCCAGCGGATCACCGACGAGCACGACGAGCTGCAGCGCAAGATCGACGAGTACAACGCGATCCTGGCCTCGCCGACCCGCCAGCGCGAGATCATCTCCGAGGAGCTGACCGCGATCGTCGAGAAGTACGGCGACGAGCGGCGCTCCACCCTGATCCCCTTCGACGGCGACATGTCGGTCGAGGACCTGATCGCGGAGGAGGACATCGTCGTCACGATCACCCGTGGCGGCTACGTCAAGCGCACCCGGTCCGACCTCTACCGCTCGCAGAAGCGCGGCGGCAAGGGCGTGCGCGGCGCCCAGCTGAAGCAGGACGACATCGTCGACCACTTCTTCGTGACCACCACGCACAACTGGATCCTGTTCTTCACCAACAAGGGCCGGGTCTACCGGGCCAAGGGCTACGAGCTGCCGGACGCCGGCCGGGACGCCCGCGGCCAGCACGTGGCCAACCTGCTGGCCTTCCAGCCGGAGGAGCACATCACCCAGGTGATGGCGATCCGCACCTACCTGGACAAGCCCTACCTGGTGCTGGCCACCCGCGAGGGCCTGGTCAAGAAGTCCCCGCTGAAGGACTACGACTCGCCGCGCTCCGGCGGCCTGATCGCGATCAACCTGCGCACCGACGAGAACGGCCGGGACGACGAGCTGATCGGCGCCGAGCTGGTCTCCGCCGAGGACGACCTGCTGCTGGTCTCCAAGAAGGCCCAGTCGATCCGGTTCACCGCCACCGACGAGGCGCTGCGGCCGATGAGCCGGGCCACCTCCGGGGTCAAGGGCATGGCGTTCCGCGAGGACGACGAGCTGCTCTCGATGAACGTGGTCCGGCCCGGCACCTTCGTCTTCACCGCGACCGACGGCGGCTACGCCAAGCGGACCCCGGTGGACGAGTACCGGGTGCAGGGCCGCGGCGGCTACGGCACCAAGGCGGCGAAGATCGTCGAGGGCCGCGGCTCGCTGGTCGGCGCGCTGGTGGTCGAGGAGACCGACGAGATCATGGCGATCACGCTCTCCGGCGGTGTGATCCGGACCAGGGTTTCCGGCGTCCGTGAAACCGGACGTGACACCATGGGCGTCCAACTGATCAACCTCGGAAAGCGCGACGCGGTGGTGGGCATGGCCCGCAACGCGGAGGCCGAGGAGGACGAGGCCGACGGCGCCGCGTCCGCCTTGGACGGCACGGATGACGCGGCGCAGCTCGCGGACGGGCCGTCCGACGGTGCTGACCAGGCCTGACGCCGCTCGGGCGGCCGGCGCTCCCGCTGCTTCGGCGGGGGCGCCGGCCGCCCCGGTTACGGGTTTCTCAGCTTGATGCCGCACAGTGGAGTGTCAGCCGGGACGCGGCCGCGTCCCGGTGAGGAACTGCGGGAGGATCCAGAGTGAGTGGGACCACGGGAGGTGCCGTGCCTGGCGGCGCGCCGTACGGAGGTGTTCCGCAGCCGCCGACCGAGCACCCGGCGCAGTCCACCTCCCTGATGTCCGCGGTGGGCTCCACCGGCGGTTACGGCGCCCAGCCCCCGGTGCCGCCGCCGCCGAGCACGCCGGCCCCCGGGGCCGGCGGCTACTCGCAGCCGACCACCTACACCAAGGGCCAGCCGCGCGGGGCCGGTGGCGGAGTTGGCGGCGGCGGTGGCGGCGAGCGCCGCGCCGGCGGCAACGGCTCGCCGTCCGGTCCGGGTGCCCCGCGGCGTCCGGCGCCGTCCGGCCAGGGCGCCGGCGGCGGCGCGGCGAGCCGGCTGCGCAAGGCCCGGCTGCGGGTGGTGAAGGCCGACCCGTGGTCGGTGATGAAGGTCAGCTTCCTGCTGTCGCTGGCGCTCGGCGTGATCATGATCGTGGCCGCCGCGGTGCTCTGGACCACCCTGGACTCGCTGGGCGTCTTCTCCTCGCTGGGCAAGACCCTCAAGGACGTCACCGGCTCCGGCAGCAGCGGCTCCGGCGGCGTCAACATCATGGACTACGTGGGCTTCGGCAAGGTGATCACCTACACCGCGCTGATCTCCGTGGTGGACGTGGTGCTGCTGACCGCGCTGGCCACCCTGTCGGCGTTCATCTACAACGCGGCGGCCGGCTTCACCGGCGGCGTGGAGCTGACCCTCGCCGAGGAGGAGTGATCCGGCCATCCGGCCGGTGAACTGACCGAAAGTCAGCTGCTGGAAACCTCATGCGAACCGGTTCTCATCAAACCGGCATAGGCGGGTCCCCCCGGTTGTTCGACCGGAAGGGGGCCCGCCTTCGCTCGTCATTCGGGTGACTGCCGTCCGGGGCCCGGCGTGCCGCCGGGGTCCGTCGGCACGGTTCCGGATTGGCTGGGTCGGCCCGCCTGCACGGCTACCGGATCGGGTCTCGGGGCGGCCAGCTCGGCGTTCAGCTGTCCCCAGTTGCGCGGAGGTTCCACGGATGGCACAGATCGCATCGCAGCTCGTCGGCGCGTTGGAGGGGCTGGTCGGCAGCCGGCTCCCCTTCCGCCTGCAGGCCTGGGACGGCAGCGTCGCGGGCGCACCGGGGGCACCGGTGCTGGTGCTTCGCAACCGGCGGGCGCTGCGCCGGCTGCTCTGGGCACCGGGCGAGCTGGGCCTGGCCCGCGCCTACGTCTCCGGAGACCTGGAGCTCGGCCCCGGCGAGGACCTGTACCAGGTGCTCGCCGAGGTGGCGCACTTCGCCGAGCGGCCGGAGATCCGCGACCTGCACCTGGGCGCCGCCGACCTGGCCGGCCCGGCCGGGCGCCGGGTGGTCGGGGTGCTGGCCCGGGTCGGCGCGCTCGGCCCGCGGCCGGTGCCGCCGCCGGAGGAGGCCCGCCAGCAGGGCCGGCTGCACAGCCGCGGCCGGGACCGGGCGGCGATCAGCCACCACTACGACGTCGGCAACGAGTTCTACCGGCTGGTGCTGGGCCCCTCGATGGTCTACTCCTGCGCCTACTGGACCCCGCAGGGCAAGAGCCTGGAGGACGCCCAGGCCGCCAAGCTCGACCTGATCTGCCGCAAGCTCGGGCTGCGGCCCGGCATGCGGCTGCTGGACGTCGGCTGCGGCTGGGGCTCGCTGGTGCTGCACGCGGCCGAGCACTACGGGGTCCACGCGGTCGGGGTGAGCATCTCCGCCGAGCAGGTGGCGCTGGCCCGTGAGCGGGTCGAGGCGGCCGGGCTGGCCGACCGGGTGGAGATCCGGCTGCAGGACTACCGGGAGATCCCGGACGGCCCGTACGACGCGATCTCCTCGGTGGGCATGGCCGAGCACGTCGGCAGCGCCCAGTACCGGGTCTACGCCGCGGGCCTGCACGGCCTGCTGGCCCCCGGCGGGCGGCTGCTCAACCACCAGATCTCCCGCCGCCCCGACCTGCCGGGCGTGCCGCACAGCACCAGCCCGTTCATCGACCGCTACGTCTTCCCGGACGGCGAGCTGTCGCCGATCGGCAGCACGGTGGCCAGCCTGGAGGAGGCCGGCTTCGAGGTGCGCGACGTGGAGGCGCTGCGCGAGCACTACGCGCTGACCCTGCGCGAGTGGGTGGCCAACCTGGAGGCGCACTGGCCGCAGGCGGTCCGGCTGGCCGGCCGCGGCCGGGCCCGGGTCTGGCGGCTCTACATGGCGGCCTCCGCGCTGGCCTTCGAGGAGAACCGGATCGGGATCAACCAGGTGCTCGCGGTGCGCACCACCAGCCGGGGCGAGTCCCGGCTCCCGGCCACCCGCGAGGAGTGGCTGCTGCGCCCCGCCGAGCGGGCCGACGGCGCTGAGCTGCGGGTTGCGAAGCAGGGGTCGTGACGGGGGCGCCGGCATCGATTTGGGAGATCGGCCATCGGTCCGCTAATCTTTCAGTGCGGCAAGGGCCTATAGCTCAGACGGTTAGAGCGCTTCCCTGATAAGGAAGAGGCCACAGGTTCAAGTCCTGTTAGGCCCACCTGCGAGAGCGCCCCGGATGGTTCACCATCCGGGGCGCTCTGTTTTACCGTGGCTCCTTTACCGTGGCTCCGGCGGGGTGGGACCGGGAGAGGAGCCGCGATGCGGATCGGGTACCTGACCGAGGCGATGCCGGGTCGGCCGGGCAACGAGGACTTCGTGCTGGCTGGCGACGGGTTCGCGGTGGTGCTGGACGGGGCGACCGCCGGCGGGGCGGCGACCGGCTGCGTGCACGACGTGGCCTGGCTGGCCCGCACGCTCGGCGCCGAGTTGGCCCGGATCCTGGTGGCGCGGCCGGAACTGGCGCTGCGCGAGGTGCTGCGGGCCGGGGTGCTGGCGCTGCGGGAGCTGCACGGCGGCGGCTGCGACCTGGAGAACCCGGACAGCCCGTCGGCCACCGTGGCGATGGTGCGCTGGGGGAGCGGGCGGCTGGACCACCTGGTGCTGGCCGACTCCCCGGTGCTGGTGGAGCTGGCCGGCGGCGAGCTGCTGACCGTGCTGGACGACCGGGTGGAGCACCTGCCCGGCTACGACCTGGCGACCGTTTCCCGGCTGCGCAACGCACCCGGCGGGTTCTGGGTGGCCGGTACCCGGCCGGAGGCCGCGGACGAGGCGCTGACCGGCTCTCACCCGATCGGGGAGGTGCGCCGGTTCGCGGTGCTGACGGACGGCGTGTCGCGGCTGGTGGAGCGGTACGGCTGGAGCTGGCGGCAACTGCTGGAGGTGCTGGAGAAGGCCGGGCCGGGCGAGCTGGTGGCGGCGGTCCGGGAGGCCGAGCGCGCCGACCCGCCGGGCCGGTTCGCCGGCAAGCGGCACGACGACGCGACGGTGCTGTTCGGCCGCCCCGATCCCGCGGACCTGGAGTCCTGAGGCGGCGCGGACACCGCGTTCCCAGGTCGACCCGGCGGTGCCGCTGCGGCCGCGGACCGGGCCCGGATCCGGCGCGCCCGGGGGAAGGGGCCGCGCCGGGCGGACGCTGCGCCGTCAAACTGTCGGCAAGGACCGCCGGTTGGGCGCCCGATAGCCGGTCTCGGACAGGACACGGGTGTGTATCATCGGCCGCAGGGCGGCGCGGTCGACGAGATCGCCGGCCCGCACCTGAACATCCGAGGTTCGCCGCCCCGGCCGGTCGGCCGGGACCCTTGCGGCGGATCGCTCCCAGCTGAGAAGGACGAGGTCCCGCGGTGAAGAAGCTCCTCCTGGTCGCCCTGGTCGCCCTCGGCGGCTTCTTTGTCTACCGTCAGGTCCAGGCCGACCGTGCCGAGCAGGACCTGTGGACCGAGGCCACCGACCCGATCCCGGCCGGCCGCTGAATCCCCCTCCCCCGGCCCTCGGCCGGGCGGCGGTCCCGTCCCCGGGCGGCCCGGTCGCCGGCCCGGGGCGTGGCCCGGTGCGAGTGCCGGGAGCTGCGCACGATCGTCCGGTGGACCCGGTACGCTGTTGTCCGACGGCGCCCCGGGGCACCGTCGAGGGGCTTTAGCTCAGTTGGTAGAGCGCTGCCTTTGCAAGGCAGATGTCAGGAGTTCGAGTCTCCTAAGCTCCACAGTCAGGCCGATGGCCGGCCCGGTTTCCACCGGGCCGGCCATCGGCCGTTCTGCTGCTGTTCTGCTGCCGGGCCGACGGGCCGTCAGCACGGCCCTCAGGCCTTCTCCGGGCCGTCCTCGTCGGCGGGCTCGGGGTCGGCCGGTCCGGAGCCGTTCAGGCCCGCCGGGCCGCCCTCGCCGGCCGCGGTGGCGCCGGAGGGCCGGGAGACGGGGTGCACCGGGTCGGGCGTGCTCTGCACCTGCGGCGGCTCGACCAGCCACTCCGGCTCACGGCTGCGGCGGGACCAGCCCCAGGCCAGCAGCCCGCCGCCGATCGCCAGCAGGCCGGCCACCGCCAGCAGGCGGGAGCCGCGGCCGCCGCTGTGGCGCCGGTTGCGCTCGGCCAGCCGGCCGATCTCCTCGGCGCTCACCCCGCCCTGCAGGGCCGTCAGCGCCGCGGTGCCGCGGGCCTGTGCCTCCTGCACCACCGGCACGGCGGCGGCCACGGCGTGGTCGGCGGAGTGCTTGGCGGCCAGCGCGGCCTCCTGGGCCCGGTGGACGGCCTTCAGGGCGTTCTCCTGGCTCTTCGGCGGCAGCGCGGCCCAAGCATGGCCGACCCGGGGCACCAGGTGCTTCTGGTAGCCCTCGCGGGCCGAGTGGGCGCCCTGGCGCGCCTGCTCGGCGGCCGCCTCCAGGGCCGGTCCTAGGCGCTGACGGGCTTCGTCGGCGTACTGCGCGGCGCTCTCCCGGGCCGTGGCCGCGAACGGGGCGAGCGACTCCAGGGTCCGGCCGGCCGATTCGCGTGCGTCTTCCAAACTGGGTAGAGCGGGCATACGGGTCACGGGGATCCTCCTCCTGGGGCGTCCTAACCAAGCACTTATCCACCTCATTCGAGATCATGCATCCCGGTTTGTCCCTTTGCATGGCAGGCTGAGCCGTCTGCCATGATGCTTTGGTCATTGACCGAGAGAAGGAAGGCATCCTCGTGGCCGAGGAACTGTTCGCGACCCTCAAGACCAACCACGGCGACATCGTGGTCAAGCTCTTCCCGAACCACGCCCCGAAGACCGTGGCGAACTTCGTCGAGCTGGCCGAGGGCACGCGCGAGTGGACCGACCCGCGCACCGGTCAGAAGACCAACGCCAAGCTCTACGACGGCACGATCTTCCACCGGATCATCGAGGGCTTCATGATCCAGGGCGGCGACCCGCTGGGTCAGGGCATCGGCGGCCCGGGCTACAAGTTCGGCGACGAGATCCACCCCGACCTGGCCTTCACCAAGCCGTACCTGCTGGCCATGGCGAACGCCGGCCCGGGCACCAACGGCTCGCAGTTCTTCATCACGGTGGCCCCGACCGCCTGGCTGACCGGCAAGCACACCATCTTCGGCGAGGTCGCCGACGCGGCCAGCCAGAAGGTCGTCGCCGACCTGGCCGTGGTCAAGACCGGCCGCAACGACCGCCCGGTCGAGGACGTGGTGATCGAGTCGGTGGAGATCAAGCGCGGCTGACTCCTGTCGGCGCCGCTACGGCGGCAGTAGCCTGGACGGTCCCGGTGCACCGCCGCGCGGCGGACCCGCACCGGGACTCGTCTTGTCAGGGAACCACCTCGGGAGGAAGAGGCGCGATGGCCCAGGACGGCCCGTTCGGCCCCGCCGCACCCACCGGAGCCACCGGGCACGTGCTGCCGCGCTGCTACCGGCACCCCGAGCGCGAGACCGGGGTCGGCTGCTCCCGCTGCGGCCGGCCGATCTGCCCCGAGTGCATGATCGACGCCGCCGTGGGCTTCCAGTGCCCGGAGTGCGTGCGCGGCCCCGAGGCGCGGGCCCAGGCCAGGGCGCAGGTGCCGACCACCCGGTTCGGCGGCCGGCTCACCGGGGACGGCGCGCTGGTCACCAAGGCCCTGATCGGGGTCAACCTGGCGGTCTTCCTGCTCGCCGCCTACCTCTACAAGCCGCTGGCCGACGACTGGGTGCTGCGGAGCCGGGTGCTGCGCGGCGGCGCCCGCTACGGCGTGGCGGACGGCGAGTACTACCGGCTGCTCACCGCGACCTTCCTGCACACCGCGCCGCTGCACGTGGCCTCCAACATGCTGGCGCTCTGGTGGGTCGGGCCCAACCTGGAGCGGGTGCTGGGCCGGCTGCGGTTCCTGGCGCTCTACCTGGTCAGCGGGCTGGCCGGGAGCGCCCTGGTCTACCTGGTGTCGGGCTCGGACGCGGCCTCGCTGGGCGCCTCGGGCGCGATCTTCGGCCTGTTCGGCGCCACCGTGGTGCTCTTCCGGGCGGCCAAGCAGCCGCTCGGCCCGGTGGTGGCGCTGATCGTCTTCAACCTGGTGATCACCTTCTCGTTCCCCGGGATCGACTGGCGGGCGCACGTCGGCGGCCTGGTGGCCGGGCTGCTCACCGGGATCGGTCTGATGTACGCGCCGCGGGCCAACCGGAACCTGGTGCAGGCCGGCACGGTGCTGCTGGTGCTGGCCGTGGTCGTCGGCATGGTGCTGGTGGAGAACGCCCGGCTCGGCGTCTGAACCGCACAGTTGTCCACAGTCCGCAGTGTTGTGCACACAGCAGGTACTGATCGGGTCTACGCGCGTTCCCCTGCCGGGTTGACGGCGGGCTGTTGACGATCACCGAGTTATCCACAGGCTCGGGTGACTTTTCCCCACTGTGGATAACCGTGTGGACAAGCGGACGGTAGCACCGGTCGCACCCGGTAGAGCCCAGGTTCCGGGCAGCACTGCGGACCGCCCCGCCCGGTGGGCGGAGCGGTCCGAGGAACTCGGGTCAGCGGACCGGCGTTACTTCCACTGGGTGGAGACGCCGAAGCCACCGGCGATGAAGCCGAAGCCCACCAGGATGTTCCAGTTGCCCCAGGCCTGGACCGGCCAGCTCGCGCTCGTCACGTAGTACGTGACGATCCAGGCGAGTCCGATCAGGAACAGCGCCAGCATCACCGGGGCCACCCAGCTGCGACCGGAGCTGATCTTGACCGCGGTCGCGGTGGTGGGCGGGGTGTAGTCGGACTTCTTGCGGAGTCGAGACTTCGGCACGAGGGGCTCTCCTGTCGATGCGCTGTGAGACCGCGCAGGGTGCAGCGGGGCGGGGCGGCAGATGCAGAGCCGGGTCCGTACGAGGAGTACCGGAAGGTACTCCGCACATGCCACCGGCGTCCGTTAGCGTAGTGGTTCGGCGGGTCGGAAGGAGATAAGGGTACGGTGCCGAATTCCGAGAATTCCGGGGAACCGGACCAGCAGCCCGCTCCCGCCCGCCGCAACCCCACCCGAATTGTCGGTCGTGCCCTGACCTGCGGCGTCTTCTCCCTCGCCGGAGTGCTCTTCTACGTCAGTGCGCACGCGGCCCACGGCATCGACCTGCGCACCGACAACTCGCTGCTGCGGCTGGGCGACCTGATACAGCAGCGCAGCGACCAGAACCGGCAGACCCAGGGCGACAACGCCGACCTCCAGCAGCGCGCGGACGCGCTCGCCCGCCAGCAGGGGCGCAGTCCCGCGGACAGCGACCTGCTCGCCGCCCTGCGCGGGCAGACCGGCCTGGACCCGGTGCAGGGCCCCGGACTCACCGTCACCCTCAACGACGCCCCGCCGGACGCCACCGCCCGGATGCCCGGCGTGCCCGAGCCCGGGGTCAACGACCTGGTGATCCACCAGCAGGACATCCAGGCCGTGGTCAACGCCCTCTGGCGGGGCGGCGCGGCCGGGGTGCAGGTGATGGACCAGCGGCTGATCGCCACCAGCGCGGTGCGCTGCGTCGGCAACACCCTGCTGCTGCAGGGCCGGGTCTACTCGCCGCCCTACGTGATCCGGGCGGTCGGGCGCACCGCCGACCTGAAGGCCGCGCTGGACGGCGACTCCTCGATCCACAATTACCTGCAGTACGTCGCGGCCTACGGGCTCGGCTGGAAGGTGCAGGAGGGCGGCGACCTGACGCTGCCCGGCTACACCGGCAGCACCGACCTGCACGCCGCCACCGGCCAGTAGCACGGCCCGGCGCGACCGCGGGGCGGATCGGCCTGGGCAGGCCGTCCGCGAAGACGGGCGGTCTACTCTGGTCCACACGGTCCGATTCGAGGGAGCACCATGTACGGCTGGATCTGGCGGCACCTGCCGGGCAACGCGCTGGTCCGTGCGATCATCTCGCTGCTGCTCGTGGTCGGTGCGGTCTACCTGCTCTTCCAGTACGTCTTCCCGTGGGCGGAACCGTTGCTCCCCTTCAACGACGTCACGGTGAACAACGGCGGCGGAGGCCAGGGCTGACGTTCCGCACCCCCGTCCCGCCGATCCTCCTCTACTCACCGGAGTCAGCTCGCATGGCCTCGTCCGTCACCGCTCCGCGGATCCTCGTGGTCGACAACTACGACAGCTTCGTCTTCAACCTGGTCCAGTACCTCTACCAGCTGGGCGCCACCTGCGAGGTGGTGCGCAACGACGAGTTGACGGTGGACCGGGCGGTGCCGCGGGACGGCGGGCACGGGTACGACGGGGTGCTGCTCTCCCCCGGGCCCGGCTCGCCCGAGGAGGCCGGGGTCTGCGTGGAGATGGTCCGGCACTGCGCGGCGATCGGCCTGCCGCTCTTCGGGGTCTGCCTGGGCCTGCAGTCCATCGCGGTGGCCTACGGCGCGGTGGTCGACCGGGCGCCCGAGCTGCTGCACGGCAAGACCTCGGCGGTTGACCACGAGGACGCCGGCGTCTTCGCCGGCCTGCCCTCGCCGCTGACCGCCACCCGCTACCACTCGCTGGCGGTGGAGCCCGCCACCGTGCCGGCCGAGCTGGTGGTCACCGCGCGGACCGGAAGCGGTGTCATCATGGGCCTGCGGCACCGGGAGCTGCCCGTCGAGGGGGTCCAGTTCCACCCGGAGTCGGTGCTGACGGAGGGGGGACACCGAATGCTGGCCAACTGGCTGGCCGAGTGCGGGGATGCGGAGGCGGTCGGGCGTTCGGCCGGCCTCGCCCCGGTGATCGGCCGGGGCTGAGATGACTGCGGTGCGCCCGGAGGGGCGCCAGGGCGAGTGGTACGAGGACGGCGGGCAGCCGCCGTACCAGCCGGGGCAGTACCAGGAGTACCCGGGCGGGCAGACCGGGTACGGCTACCAGCAGAACGGCGGCGAGGCCGACGGCTGGGGCGTCTACCAGGAGGCCGAGCCGACCGGCTACCAGGCGCCGGAGCCGGTCGAACCTGCCCCCGAGTACCCGTGGCTGGCCGACCAGACGCTGCAACTGCGAGTGGTCCAGCTGCCCGGGCAGCGGGCCGAGCAGGCGGCGCCGGCCGCGGCCGGCGAGGGCCGGCGGGCGCAGGGGCGGATGGCCATGCGCTCCGGCTCCGGCCGCCGCCGGGCCACCGGCAAGCGCGGCCCGGTGGTGCGGCCCAAGGAGCGCAAGCGGGTGGTCGCCGCCCGGCTGGTCGGCGAGCTGTTCATCACGCTGGGCATGGTGATGCTGCTCTTCGTGGCCTACCAGCTCTGGTGGACCAACGTGCAGGCCGACGCGATCGCCGACAGCACCCGCAACAACCTCGAGCAGCAGTGGAACAACGCCCCGGCCGCGCCCGCCGCGCCCGGCGGCGCCCCGTCCGCCGCGCCCAGCGCGACCGCCTTCGCACCGGGCCAGGGCTTCGCGATCCTGCACGTGCCCAAGATCGGCCTCACCGACCCGATCGCCGAGGGCACCGACACCAACTCGGTGCTCAACAAGGGCCTGGTCGGCCACTACACCGGCACGGGCATGCCCACCGACCAGGCCGGCAACTTCGCCGTCGCCGGCCACCGCACCACGCACGGGCAGCCGTTCCGCCGTTTGGCCGAACTCTCGCCCGGCGACAAGATCGTGGTGGAGACCGCCACCACCTACTACACCTACCAGGTGATGGGCGGCATCGCGGAGACTCCGCCCACCAACGTGGCCGTGCTTCAGGGGATTCCCAAGGGCTCGCCGTTCAACCAGGCGGGGCGGTACATCACGATGACCACCTGCACGCCCGAGTTCAGTGCCCGGGGTCGGCTGATCGTCTTTGGCAAGATGATCGATGAACGACCCAGGAGCCAGGGACAGCCGCCCGCGCTGACCAACTCCTGATCCACCGGCTCCGGCCGCGCGGCACCCGCCGCCCGGCCGGGCCCCCGGGAGCGGAGGGCGCGTGACGCAGCAGCAGACCGGAAGCACCCGGCTGGTCCGACGGCGGCGCTCGCCGCAGGCCCGGCTGCTGGGGGTGGTCGGCGAGCTGCTGATCACCACGGGGGTGGTGGTGGCCCTCTTCGTCGCCTACTCGCTCTGGTGGACCGACGTGCTGGCGAGCCGTCAGGCCGACCAGGCCGGGCAGCACCTGCGGCAGACCTGGACCGCCCCCGCCCCGGGCGACGCCGCCTCCTCCGTGCCCGGCTACCAGCCCGGCGACGGCATCGGCTTCCTGCACGTGCCGGCCCTGGGCAAGGGCAACTCGGTGCTGATCAAGATGGGCACCGACCCGGACGTGCTGAACGAGGGCGTGGCGGGCGTCTACACCCAGCCCTACGCCGCCGCGATGCCCTGGGACCAGTCCGGCAACTTCGCCCTCGCCGCCCACCGGGACGGCCACGGCGCCAAGTTCCACGACCTCGACGCGGTGGACAGGGGCGACTCGATCGTGGTGGAGACCCGGGACCGCTGGTACGTCTACCGGGTGGACGCGGTGCTGGAGGAGACCAGCAAGTACGACACCGGCATCGTCGCCCCGGTCCCGGAGAAGGCCGGCTACGCCAAGCCCGGCCACTACATCACCCTGACCACCTGCACGCCGGTCTACACCTCCCGCTACCGGATGGCGGTCTGGGGATCGCTGGTCCGGGTCGACCCGGTGGACGCCGAGCGGACGCCGCCGGCGGAGCTGCGGTGAAAGGGTGTCGCTTTAAGTAGACCCCCCTTTCGGCGGGGCGCATGAGGGGCTGGTGGCGCGCGCCTGTGCGCTGGGGTGGGTCGGTGTCTGCCGAATGGGTGAATCGTTGAAGCGGTATGACGAATCATCAGAAGAGGCCGCTCATCCCCTTCGACTTCGACGGTCAGGAAGTCCGAGTGGTGATGATCAACGGCGATCCCTGGTGGGTGGCGCGCGACGTGTGTGCGGTGCTGGAGATCAGCAACCCGCGCCACGTCCTGTGGAAAACCCTGGAGGAGGATGAGAAGGCTGTCGTCATTGGCGACACCCCTGGCGGTGACCAGCAGCTTTCCATCGTCAACGAGCCCGGCCTCTACTCGCTCGTGCTCCGCTCCCGCAAGCCCAAGGCCCGTGCCTTCAAGCGCTGGCTCACCCACGAGGTCATCCCCGCGATCCGCCGCACCGGCCGCTACGTGCCGTCCGAGCCGCCGCGCACCGAATGGTCGCAGGCGCTGGTCGCGGAGGTCGCCGGGCAGGCCGTGGAGCGGATGGAGCGGCGCCACCAGGAGCTGCTGGTGCAGTTGGCGGCCCTGGAGGAGCGGCACGCCGAGCTGACCCGGCGGGTGCGGCGGGACGAGGAGCTGCTGGCGGCGATGACGGTGCGGCTGAGCGACGTGTCGGGCGAGGTGTGGACGCTGGGCGGCCGGGTGGAGTACCTGTGCGCGCTCTCCTCCACGGCGGGGCACGGGCGGCGCAGGCGTCGGTGACGGTGTGGAAAAGCCGTGGGGCTGTGGACAACTGACGGGTTGTCCACAGCCCCACGGCTTTCGCTCAGGTGCTACCTCGGGTGCTTACCCGTTGGTGGTGTTGCCGTTGCCGTTGCCGAAGGGGGGGAAGCCGGGGAGCCCGGTCCCGCCGGTGGGGTTGGCCCCTTTGGTCGGCGGCTGCTCCGGCGCCTTCATGGTGGTGAGCTGGATGGTGGCGCTCGGGTCCACCTGGCTGCCGGCCTGCGGGTTGGCGCCGGTGACGATCGCGTTGGCGTCCTGCGGGCCGGCGACCACGGTCGAGGCCAGGTGCAGCTGGTTGAGGGCGGCGAAGGCGTCGGCGTAGGTCTTGCCGACCAGGATCGGCACGGTGACCTTCGCCGCCTGGCCGTAGATGGTCAGGGTGATCTGCGCGTTCTTGGCCGCCTTGCCGTTGGCGTTGGGCGACTGCGAGGCCACGGTGCCGGGCACCTGGGAGGCGTTGGTGCTCGGGGTGGTCTTGCTGGTGTCGATGTTGCTGAAGCCGGCCGCCTGCAGGGCCGCGGTGGCCGCGTCGGAGGTCTGGCCGACCACGTTGGGCACGGTGAGCTTGCCGGGACCGGAGGAGAGGGTCAGGGTGACCGTGCTGTTCGGGTCGGCCGGGGTGCCGCCGGCCGGGTTCTGCGAGATGACCGAGTCCTGCGGGACGGTGTCGTCGCTGGCGTAGGTCGGCGGGCCGACCTGGAAGCCGGCCGCCTGCAGCGCCTGGGTGGCCGCGTCCTTGTTCTGGCCGGTGACGCTCGGGATCGGGCTCTTGCCGGGGCCGGAGGAGAGTTGGACGGTGATCTGCCCGTTCTCCGCGATGGTGCCGCCGGCCGCCGGGCTCTGCTGGCAGACCGAGTCCTTGGGCGTGGTGCCGCAGGGGATCGCGTCGCCCTTCACCACGGTGAGCTTGGCGCCGGCCGTGTGTGCCGTGCTGGTGGCCTCGTCGAAGGTCTTGCCGGTCAGGGTGGGCACGGTGAGCTGCTTGGGCCCGCTGCTGCCCTTGAACATCGCCGAGGCGACGAAGAACGAGCCGACCAGGACCAGCACGGCCGCGACGGCCAGGATGATCCAGGAGGTGTTGCTCTTCTTCGGCTGGTCGTCCCGGCGGCGGCTGCGCGGCTGGTCGTCGTAGCCCTCGCCGCCGTTGCCGTAGCCGTCGTCGTATCCGGTGTCCTGGTAGCCGTTCGGGTCGTAGCCCTGCTGGCCGACCGGCTGCAGCATGGTGGTCGGCGCGGAGCCGGGCTGCTGCGGCATCATGCTGGTCTGGCCGTACGGGTCGTGCTGGTAGCCCTGCTGGTCGTAGCCGTAGCCGCCCATGCCGTAGGCCGCGGCCTGCTGGGCGGCGGCGACCGGGAGGCCGTCCAGGAAGCGCTCGATGTCGTCGCGCATCTCGTCGGCACTCTGGTAGCGGTAGTCGCGCTCCTTGGCCAGCGCCTTCAGCACGATCGCGTCCACCTCGGGGCGGACCTCGGGGTCGTAGCTGGACGGCGGCGCGGCCTCCTCGCGGACGTGCTGGTAGGCGACGGCGACGGGGGAGTCGCCGACGAACGGCGGGCGCAGCGTCAGCAGCTCGTAGAGCAGGCAGCCGGTGGAGTAGAGGTCGGACCGGGCGTCCACGGTCTCGCCCTTGGCCTGCTCCGGGGAGAGGTACTGGGCGGTGCCGATCACGGCCGAGGTCTGGGTCATCGTCATGCCGGCGTCACCCATCGCGCGGGCGATGCCGAAGTCCATCACCTTGACGTTGCCCTGCCGGGTGAGCATCACGTTGGCGGGCTTGATGTCGCGGTGCACGATGCCGGCCCGGTGCGAGTACTCCAGCGCCTGCAGGATGCCGATGGTCATCTCCAGCGCGCGCTCGGGCAGCAGCCGGCGCCCGGAGTGCAGCAGCTCGCGCAGGGTCGAGCCCTCGACGTACTCCATCACGATGTACGGGATGGAGATGCCGTCGATGTAGTCCTCGCCGGTGTCGTACACGGCGACGATGGCGGGGTGGTTCAGCGAGGCCGCCGACTGTGCCTCGCGGCGGAAGCGGGCCTGGAAGGAGGGGTCCCTGGCCATGTCGGCCCGGAGCGTCTTCACTGCGACGGAACGGCCGAGCCGGGTGTCATGGGCGAGGTAGACCTCGGCCATGCCGCCGCGCCCGAGGACGCCGCCCAGCTCGTACCTGCCGCCGAGGCGACGAGGCTCTTCCATAGTTCCGACCCTCTCCCCCACCGACCGGTGAGGATGTGACGTAGGTGTCCCCGCACGTTCCAGTAGTGACGCCCGCGACCGCCACGGTGGTTCTGTGGCTCGGGCCCCACCCCGGTCCCGCCGGGGCAGGACCGGGCCGCGGGCAGACCCGCTGCTGGCGGATACGCTACCGGTCGACCCGGCGGCAACTCGACACGCCCGGCAGCCGAGACCAGACCGGTACCGGATCGCCCCCGACTGACGGAGCCTACTCGGTGCGGCCCCCGGTTCGGGCTAGTGTCCGATCGCGGCCTGCATGATCTGCTTGGCGATCGGCGCGGCGATGCTGCCGCCGCTGATCTCGTCGCTCTGCGCGGCGCCGTCCTCGACCACCACCGCGACCGCCACCGGGTAGTTGGTGCCCACCTTGGCGTAGGAGACGAACCAGGCGAACGGCAGACCCTTGTTGTCCACGCCGTGCTGGGCGGTGCCGGTCTTGCCGCCGACCTCGGCGCCGTCGATCTGGGCCCGCTTGCCGGTGCCGTTCTGCACCACGTCGGCCATCATCTGCTGCAGCTTCTGCGCGGTGGCGGGGCTGATCGCCTGGCCGAGCGACTTCTCGGTGTGCTTGGAGATGGTGGTGCCGCTCGCCGACCGCTCCTCGTCCACCAGGTAGGGCTGCATCAGCTTGCCGTTGTTGGCGATCGCCGAGGCGACCATGGCCATCTGCAGCGGGGTGGCGGCGGTGTTGTGCTGGCCGATGGCGTCCTGGGCGGTGCCGTCCGGGGTGGAGTCGGTGGGGAAGTTGCTGGCCACCGAGCGGATCGGGGTGTCCACGGTGCTGTTGAAGCCGAACTTCTGCGCCTGGGCCAGCAGCTTCTCCTTGCCGAGGTCGGCGCCGAGCTTGCCGTAGACCGTGTTGCAGGAGATCTCCAGGGCGTACTTGAGGGTCGCCTGGCCGCAGTTCTCCTCCGGGCTGTCGTTGTGCAGCTCGGTGGTGGTGCCCGGCAGGATGTAGTGGTCGGGCGTGTCGGTCTGGTCGTCCGGGCTCTGGTACTTGCCGGTCTCGAAGGCGGTGGCGGCGGTCACCAGCTTGAAGGTGGAGCCGGGCGGATAGGTCTCGCGCAGCGCCCGGTTGAGCATCGGCTGGTTCTGGTCGGCGTTCAGCGACTTCCAGGCCGCGGAGTCGGAGTCGCCCTGCCCGGCGATCGAGTTGGGGTCGTAGGACGGGGTGCTGACCATCGCCAGGATCGCGCCGGTGCGCGGGTCGAGGGCGACCGCGGCGCCCTTCTTGTCGCCCATCGCCTGGAAGGCGGCCTGCTGCACGGCCGGGTTGATGGTGGTGACGACGTTGCCGCCCTGCTTGTCCTTGCCGGTCAGGGCGTCCATCGCGTTGCCGAAGAAGAGCCGGTCGTCGGTGCCCGCCAGGATGCCGTTCTCCAGGCCCTCCAGCCCGTTGGAGCCGTAGGCCTGCGAGGAGTAGCCGGTGATCGGGGCGTACATCGGGCCGTTGGTGAAGCCGGTCTTGTACTTGTACCGGTAACCGTTGACCTGGTCGGAGCGGGTGATCGGCTGGCCGTTCGGACCGCCCACGATGAGGTTGCCGCGCGGGTTCGCGTACTGGTCGTACTTGGCCCGCTCGTTGTTGGGGTTGCTCGCGTAGCTGTCCGCGACCACCGCCTGCACCCAGTTGGCCCGCAGCAGCAGTGCGAAGACCAGCACCATGCAGAAGACGGCGACCCGTCGGATCGGCTTGTTCACGAGACGGGTCCCCTCCTTGGACGCCGCGCGGACCGGCGGCGACTGTCATTCAACCGCACGAACCCGGGGGCCGGTGCGGCCCCCGGGTCGGTGCGGGCGGTTCAGGCGGGCTGCTGGCAGTTGCCCGCCAGCTTCTGCTCGTCCGCGCTGAGCGGCGGCGCGCTCGGCGCGGGCGTGGCGGTCGGGCTCGGGGTGGCGGTGGGCTCCGGGGTGGCCGGGGTGGCCGGTGCGGTGGGCGCCGGGCTGGCCGAGGGGAGCGGGGCGGCGGTCGCGGCCGGTCCGGCCGGGGAGGCGCCGACCTTGGGCGCGGCCTTCGGGGTGGCGGTGAGGAAGGCGGCCGGGGCGGCCGGTGCCTGGCTGCCGCCGTTGGACGTGGCGGCGACCTTGGCGCAGACGGCGGCCTGCGCCCGGAAGTCGTTCAGCCGCTGGGAGACCGCGTCCATGCCGGTGACCTTGATGGTCTGGCCGAGCGCCTGCTGCTGGGCGGTGGAGAGCAGCGAGGTCCGGACGTCCGTCTGCTCCTTGAGCGAGGAGAGGTCCAGCCCGATCAGCTTCTGGCCCTGGTACACGGCGACCCGGCCGTCGTTGGCGGTCAGGTAGTAGTGGTCCTGGTTCCAGCTGTAGCCGGCGTAGGCGGCACCGCCGACCAGGCCGAGGGCGATCACGGTGATCGCCGAGCGGCGGAACCAGCGGCGCTTGCGCTTCGGCTGCTCGGGGGCCGGCTCGGCGGACTGCTCGGGGTGGCCCTCGGCGGGCGGGCCGGCCTGGTAGTCGGGCTGCTGGGAGTAGCCCTGGCCGTAGGCGTCGTAGCCGCCCTCGGGGCCGCCGTAGCCCTCGCCGTACCCCTCGGCGCCCGGGTAGCCCTCGGCGGGGCCGAAGCCGCCCTGCGCCGGGTCGTAGCCGTCGGCCGGGCCGAAGGCGCCCTGCGGGGGCTGCTGGCGGCCCAGGCCGGCCGCCCGGCCGGCCGGGGTGTCGATGATCTGGTTGTCCACGGCGGTGCCGTGCGGGCCCTCGGCCACCGCGCCGACCACCACGGGGGTGGTGGCGAACTGGCCGCTCAGGGTGTCGCTGGGGCCCACGTCGAGCACGTCGGCGACGATGCAGGTGATGTTGTCGGGGCCGCCGCCGCGCAGCGCCAGCTCGATCAGCGCCTGGATGGTCGGCTCGGGGGCGTAGAAGCTCCCGAGGGTCTCCTCCAGGGTCTGGTGGCTGACCGGGCCGGAGAGGCCGTCCGAGCAGATCAGGTAGCGGTCGCCGGCCCGGACCTCGCGGATCGCCAGGTCGGGCTCGACCTGGCCGCGGCCGTCCAGGGCGCGCATCAGCAGCGAGCGCTGCGGATGGGTCTCGGCCTCCTCGGCGGTGATCCGGCCCTCGTCCACCAGCCGCTGCACCCAGGTGTGGTCCTGGGTGATCTGCTGCAGCACGCCGTCCCGCAGCAGGTAGGCGCGGGAGTCGCCGACGTGCACCAGGCCCATCCGCTCGCCGGTCCACAGCAGCGAGGTCAGGGTGCAGCCCATGCCCTCCAGCTGCGGGTCCTGCTCGACCATCAGGCGCAGCCGGTCGTTGGCGCGCTGGACCGCGTCGTTCAGCAGGCCCAGCAGGTCGCCGTGCGGGTCGGCGTCGTCCAGGGCGATCAGCGAGCTGAGCACCTCGGAGGAGGCGACCTCGCCGGCCGCCGCCCCGCCCATGCCGTCGGCCACCGCGAGCAGGCGGGGCCCGGCGTAGCCGGAGTCCTCGTTCCCCTCGCGGATCAGGCCCTTGTGGCTGCCGGCGGCGAAACGCAGCACGAGGCTCATGCGGCGACTGCTCCCCTCTGTGCCTCGCGCGGGGCAGTGGCGACGGGCGCGCTGCCTTCCCGGCTGCCAACGGGCGGGGTGCTGCTGTCCCTCATGCGCTACTACTTCCGCAGTTCGATGACGGTCCTGCCGATACGGATCGGCACGCCGACCTGCAGCGGCATCGGCTGGGTCAGCCGCTGACGGTCCAGATACGTGCCGTTGGTGGAGCCTAGATCCTCTACGGTCCACTGCCCAGTCTGGTCGGGGTAGATCCTGGCATGGCGCGAGGAGGCGTAGTCGTCATCGAGCACGATGGTGGAGTCGTGGGCCCGGCCCAGCGTGATCACCTGGCCCTGCAGCGCGACCGTGGTGCCGGCCAGTCCGCCCTCGAGCACCACCAGCTGGCTGGGCCCGGTGCGGGCCCGCCGGCCGCCGCCCTGCTGGGCGGGCGCGGCGGCGCCGTCCCGGCCGGTGGCCTGCGGCTGCGGGCGGGCGGGACCGGCGGCTGCGGGGGCCGCGGCGGCGGCCGCGCCGGCCGAGCGCCGGCCGATCCGGGCACCGCCCTTGGCGCCGAACAGATCGTTGCGGATCACCTGGACCGCGACGATCACGAACAGCCAGAGGACGGCCAGGAAGCCCAGCCGCATGACTGTCAGTGTGAGCTCGGACACCGCTGCTCGCCCTACCCTTCGACCTGTCGGTAGATGATCGTCGTGGAGCCCACGACGATCCGCGAGCCGTCGCGGAGCGTAGCGCGCTGGGTGTGCTGCCCGTCCACCACGATGCCGTTGGTGGAACCGAGGTCGAGCACCATGGCCGGGTTCCCGGGGCGGATCTCGGCGTGCTTGCGGGAGACCCCGGGATCGTCGATCCGCACGTCGGCCTCGGTGGAGCGGCCCAGCACGCAGGCGCTGCCGGTGATCTGGTGCCGGGTGCCGTTGACCTCGATCCAGCGCCGGGTGGTGGCGCCGGTGCCGCTGCCGGGGAACGGGCGGACGTTGCCGCCCGTCGGCGCGGGGGGCGCGGCGGGGGGAGTGCCCGGGAGCTGCTGCGCACCGGCGTACGTCGGCTGGCTGCTCTGCGCCCAGCCGCCGCCGGTGGGTTCGGGGGCCGGGCCGCGGCCGTAGCCGGGCTGCTGCGGGGCGGGCTGGTAGGCGGCGGCCGGGGGCTCCGGGGCGTCGGCCGCCAGGGTGCGGCTGCGCACCCGGTACAGGCCGGTGTCCAGGTCGTCGGCCCGCTCCAGGTTGACCTGCAGGGGGCCGAGGAAGCTGTAGCGCTGCGCCTCCGCGTACTCCAGCACCATGCCGGCCAGTTCCTGGCCGAGCTGCGCGGCGTAGGGGCTCAGCCGCTCGTGGTCGTGCGGGCTCAGCTCGACGATGAAGTCGTTGGGCACGACGGTGCGGTCCCGGTTCCAGATGGTGGCGTTGTTGTCGCACTCGCGCTGCAGCGCGCCGGCGATCTCCACGGGCTGGACCTCGGACTTGAACACCTTGGCGAAGGTGCCGTTCACGAGACCCTCAAGTCGCTGCTCGAACTTCTTCATCACTCCCACGGGGCACCCCCTTCCAAGGGCTCTGGGGCTTCGGCCGGGCGCGCGGGCCCGATTGCGGTACTTCCGTACTGATCGTATCCACGCCCGGGTCATCTGTACGGTTCCCCGGCCACGTGGTGGACGGGCGTGGGGCGCGGCACACCCGGCCGGTGCCGCGCAACGGGACGTACCCGCGCGCCGCGGCGCTCACCCCTGTGCCGGAGCCGCCGGGGGACCGCTCCGGTGGCGGGCTCCGGGGAGCTGTGCAGGTCCGGGGCCGGAATGGATTCGTAGGTTCGGCCGGGGCCGTGCTAATGTTTTCCACGTCGGAAGGGGCGCCCGAGAGGGAGCCGAAACCGGCCGAGTGAGAAAGAAGCGGGTCCAAACCGATTCGACCTCACCCGGACGATCGGCTAGCATCTTCGACATCACCCAGATGCGCGGGTGGCGGAATAGGCAGACGCGCTGGATTCAGGTTCCAGTGCCCGAAAGGGCGTGGGGGTTCAACTCCCCCCTCGCGCACAACCGGAAGCCCCGGTTCGGAGAAATCCGAACCGGGGCTTCCTGCTGTTTCGCGCGAGTCGGACGGTCGGGGGGCGGGGGCTTCGCTGTGCGGTCGGGGCGGGCGGCGGGGAGGGGAGGCGGCGGGTCAGGACTCGCCGCGCTCCTCGGACGGGGTGTGGGGGAGGGTGATGCCGTGGCTGGCGGCCAGCCGCAGCAGGCCGGCGATCCGGCCCTCGCTGGCCTGGACACCGTCGAGGTCGCCCTCACCGGCGGCCTTGGCCAGGTCCTCCCGGGCCAGCGCGAGCTGAGCGCGGAGCTCCTCTTCGAACATCGCGGTCATCTGACCAGGATGTGCCGGGGTCCGCGAAAGCTCAACCGTGCGGGCCCCTGCCGTCCGGGCCGCCCTCGTGCGGGCCGTCGCCGTGCCGTTGCCGGTGCTCCGTGCGGGCCTCGCGCTGCTCGCTGTGCCGGCTGATCCGGCCGCGGACCCGCTGGCTGAGCGCGGTGAAGCCGGCCGCCAGGAAGACCAGGGTGTAGCCGATCTGCAGCATCACCACCAGCCGGGCCGACTGGCCGGTCGGGGTGATGTCCCCGTAGCCGACCGTGGCCATCGTCACCACGGTGAAGTAGAGCGCGTCCAGCCGGGTGTGCAGGCCGTTGAACTCACCCGGCTGGTGGGCCAGCGCGCTGTAGGCGGCGGCGAAGCTGATCAGCGCCAGGAAGGAGGCGGCCGTGATCACCAGGGCCGGCATGCCCCGCTCGGACTGGCGCAGGATCAGCCCGATCTGCCGGATCAGCGCCACCGCCTGCACCGCCAGCATCAGCACGAAGACGGTCCAGCTGAGCTGCGGATGCTCCGGTCCGAAGGCCCCCAGCGGCACGGTGAAGAAGGCCACCACCAGTGCGGCCGGGAAGACCCCGAGCAGCAGCCAGGCCAGCAGCGGGGACGGGCGCGGCGAGTCCATGGGCTCCACCCTGGCCCGGTCGGCGGCGCCGGGCCCGGCCGGCTGGCCCGTCCGGGTGGCCCGGGCCGCCGGTACCTTGAGGGCATGCCAGAACCCGCCCGCATCAGCTCCGTGAACACCGGCACCGCGCGGCCGGCCGAGTACTCGGCCCCGGGGGTGACCGGGATCGACAAGCGCCCGGCGGCCGGCCCGGTGCTGGTCTCGGCACCGGAGCGGGGCAGCGGCCTGGCCGGCGACGCGATCTGCGACCACCGCTACCACGGCGGTCCGGAGCAGGCGGTCTACGCCTACGCGGCGGAGGACCTGGCGGCCTGGGCCGGGGAGCTGGGCCGGGAGCTGCCGCCGGGGGTGTTCGGCGAGAACCTGACCACCGCCGGACTGGACGTCAACGGGGCGCTGATCGGCGAGCGCTGGCGGATCGGGGCGGCCGGGCCGCTGCTGGAGGTCTCCTCGCCGCGGGTGCCCTGCCGCACCTTCCAGGGCTGGCTGGGCGAGCGGGGCTGGGTGAAGCGGTTCACCGAGCGGGCCCTGCCCGGCGCCTACCTGCGGGTGCTGGAGCCGGGCGAGCTGGCCGCCGGGGACGGGGTGGCCGTGGTGCACCGGCCCGGGCACGGGGTGGACGTGGCGACCGTGTTCCGGGCGCTGACCACGGAGCCGGAGCTGCTGGCGCGGCTGGTGCCGGTGGCCGAGCTGCCGGCGGCGATCCGGGAGACCGCCCGGCGCCGGACCGCGCCGGGCGGGGAGTGAGCGGGGGTCAGACCGCGAGGCCGGTCTCGATCC
The DNA here is from genome assembly GCF_042869935.1 of Kitasatospora sp. NPDC006697. Lineage (NCBI taxonomy): Bacteria > Bacillati > Actinomycetota > Actinomycetes > Kitasatosporales > Streptomycetaceae > Kitasatospora > Kitasatospora sp. NPDC006697. Next base: position 53,020 of record NZ_JBIAGU010000003.1, on the reverse strand, counting down.
GGCGCACGTGGTGGCGGGCCAACGCGAGGTTGGACCGGGCGCGGTCCAGCACCAGGTAGAGGAAGAGGCCCTCGCCGCCCGGCCCGGTCAGCGGCCGGATCAGGTGGTACTGGTGGGTCAGCGTGGTGAGGATGTCCTCGGTCGCCTCGCCGGGCCGGTTCTGCAGCTCGTTGGCCCGCCGGGTGGCCCGCACCAGGTCGGTGCTGCCGGCTGCGGCCAGCGTGAGGTCGAGGTCGGCGGCGTGGCCGAGGGTGCCCAGGGCCATGCCGCTGCTCAGGTCGACCAGGGCCACCCCCAGCGCGCCGTCGATGGTCAGGGCCTCCTTGAGGGCCTGCTCGACTCCGCCCATCGGGACCTCCAGGTACTGGTGAGGTGATCGTCGTCCTGCTCCCGAGGGTAGGGAGGTGGCGGGTGCATGGCGGGCTGCTGACCGCTATTGATCAACAGTTGTCCGGTCGTGCGCGGAGCATGTCCGGAGCGAGGCGACAGGTGGAAGGCGGAACACAGGTGACGGGGCTGCTGCGCTGGGGGTACGTGCCCGAGGGCGGGGCGCGGGCGGTGGTGCTGGTGCTGCACGGCGGTCGGGAGCACGGGCTCGGGCCGGCCCGGTCCTGGCAGCCGGCGGCGCTGCGGATGGCCGGCTTCGGCGGTCCGCTGCGCCGGGCCACCGCCGACGGGGCGGTGGCGCTCGGGGCGGTCCGCTACCGGCACCGCGGCTGGAACGGCGACCGGGCGGACGCCGCCCAGGACGCGCTGGCCGCCCTGGACACCGTGGCGGCCCGGTTCGGCCCGGTCCCGGTGGTGCTGCTCGGGCACTCGATGGGCGGCCGGGCGGCGCTGCGGGCGGCCGGTCACCGGGCGGTCACCGGGGTGGTGGCGCTGGCGCCCTGGTGCCCCGCCGAGGACCCGTGCGAGCAGTTGGCCGGCCGGACCCTGGTCACCCTGCACGGCGACCGGGACACCGTCACCGATCCGGCCGCCACCCGGGCCTTCGCGGCCCGGGCCAGGGCCGCCGGGGCGGCCGTGGCCGGGATCGAGGTGGCCGGCGGGGACCACGCGATGCTGCGGCGCGGCCGGGACTGGCACCTCGGGGCGGCGGGGCTGGTGGCGGCGCTGCTCGGGCTGCGCCCGGTGCCCGGGCCGGTCGCGGCGGCGCTGGCGCTGCGCGGGCCGGGCGGTGCCCCGGGGGACGGCGGCGCGCCGGGAGCGGGGGACGGCTGGGCGGACGGGCTGCGGATCGGGCTGCCGACGGCGCGCCGGCGCTGAGACGGGCGTCAGTTGGCCCGGATCGAGCGGACGGTGAGCACCAGCGCGGTCGCGCCCAGCTGCCACAGCGCGCCTGCCGCCAGCACCGTGCCGGTGCCCAGCCCGGCCGCCACCGGTCCGGCGGCGGCCAGGCCGACCGGCCCCAGCGCGAAGGCGCCCAGCGTGCCGTAGGCGGCCACCCGGCCCTGCAGCTGGTCCGGGATCAGCCGCTGCCAGGCCAGCCCGGTCAGGCTCTGCGAGACCGCCGAGCCCACCCCGGCCAGCAGCCCGGCCGCGCAGACCCAGGGCAGCGCGAGGCCGGCCGCCAGCGCGGCCGAGGGCAGCACGTAGCCGAACATCGCCACCGTGGACCAGCGCACCGGACGGGCCGGGTCCCGGCGCAGCAGGCCCAGCGAGCCGAGCACGGCGCCGGCTCCGAAGCAGGCCATCACCAGCCCCCAGGCCCCGGCCCCGCCCAGGCGCTGCGCGGACCGGGCCGGGCCGAGCACCAGGAAGGGCGCCCAGAGCAGCAGGTTGAAGAAGCAGGCGTGCAGGCAGCTGACCCAGAGCCAGTCGCGGGCGCGGAACTCGCTCCAGCCCTCGCGCAACTGGGCGACCAGGGAGGGGCGGCGGCCGGCGGGCGGGCCCGGCTCGGCGGTGATGCGCAGCCGGGCGAGCGCCAGCAGGCTCACGGTGTAGGTGCCGGCGTCCACCGCCAGCACGGTGCCCGGCCCGGCCCACACGGTCAGCAGGCCGGCCAACGCCGGACCGCCCACCGAGGCGGTGGAGCGGGCCAGGGTGAGCCAGGCGTTGGTCCTGGCCAGCAGCTCGGGCGGGGCGATCCGGGGGATCAGCGCGGTCAGCGCGGGGTTGACCACGGCCTCGCCCACCCCGCCGGCCGCCGCCAGCGCCAGCAGCAGCCAGAGCGGCGGGCTGCCGGCCAGCAGCGCGGCGGCGATGCCCGCCTGAGCGGCGCAGCGCAGCGCGTCCGCGGAGAGCAGCACCGGCCGGCCGCCGAGCCGGTCGGCGGCGGCGCCGCCGATCAGCAGCGTCAGCAGCACCGGCACGATCCGGGCGGTCAGCACCCAGCCGAGCGATTGCGCGCCGCCCGGTCCGTGCAGCAGGGCGAAGGCCAGCGCGACCGGCGCCATCGCCGATCCGAAGAGCGAGGTCGCATAGCCGGGAAGGAACCAGCGGAGATTCCTCTCCCGCCGGAAAAGGGACAGCATGGAATGCGCCGAACCGGCCTTCCGGCGGTTGCGGCGCTCCCCGAGAGCGGTGGTCATGGGAAGCAGCGTGCAGGCCTCGGGGCAGGCGCGGCAAGGGCTTTGCGGGGGTGGATCGAGTTTTCCGGCAACAATTCATGGCGAGCGCCGACAGGGCGCAGTAAATTGGTTCACGGTGTTCTTGAAAATGGATTGTTTACTGCGGGAGCGGATAATGGAACCGATGCCGCCGGTGGAGTACGCGGTCGCCGTGGAGCAGTACCTGGCGGCGGCCGCGGGGCTCGGCGAGGGGTCCCGGCGGGTGTACCGGATCGCGCTGGCCACCTGGGCCTGGGCGCTGGCCGGCCGCACCCCGCCGAGCGACGGCGGCCGGCGGCGGGCCGAGCCGCCGGTGCTGCCGCTGGCGCTGCTGGACGATCCGCGGGCCGCCGCCCGGCTGCGCGCGGCCGTGCTGGCCCGGGCGGCGGTGGCGGAACCGCGCACCCTGCGGCGGGAGCTCTCGGTGCTGCGCGGGGCGGTCGGCTGGTGGCGGGCCCGGGGCTGGCTGGCGGGCGATCCACTGGCCGGGCTGGCGCTGCCGGAGCCGGTGGCCGGACCGGACGGGGCCACCGCGCTGACCGAGCGGCAGGCGCGCCTGGTGCTGGCGCTGCCGGCCACCCTGCGGGACCAGGTCTGCTGGCACCTGGTGTACGAGTCCGGGGCGCCGATCGAGCGGATCCTGGCGCTGGACGTGGGCGATGTGGCCGGCCCGGGCCGGACCGGGCGCGGGCGGGCCGCCGGGCTCGGCTGGGGGCCCGGCACCGAGCGGCTGCTGCCGCTGCACCTGCTCAGCCGGACCGGCGGCCCGCTGCTGCTCACCGACCGCCGGGCGCCGGCCGCCGTGCCGGCCCGGGACCGCTGCCCGCTGACCGGGCGTGGCCGGCTCTCCTACCGCCGGGCGGCGGAGGTCTTCGCGGCGGCCACCCGGGGCCTGGATCCGGCGGGGCGGGGCTGGACGCTGCGCCAGCTGCGGCTGGCCGGGCGCTGAGAGCCGCCGGGCAGACAGGCGGCCGGCCCCGCCTGGATGGCGGGGCCGGCCGTCGGCCTGAGGGCTGGTCAGGCGTTGATGCAGGTGTTCCCGAAGGCCGGGTTCAGCGCGCCGATCACGTTGATCGTGTTCCCGCAGATGTTGATCGGGATGTGGATCGGGATCTGGATGACGTTGCCGGACAGCACGCCGGGCGAGCCGATCGCGGCGCCCGTCGCGGTCGCGTCGGCCGCGGCAGCGCCGGCGCCGCCCAGCACGAGCGCGCCGGCGGCGCAGGTCAGCACGAGAGCCCTGCGGAAGTCCTTCATGGGAGTTCTCCAAACTCTTGCCGGATCGAACGAGTTCATACAGTGACCACCTATGACCGTTGTTGGCCGAAGGTGTTCCTCTGGTCACTCTTCGTCGTCGCGTGCGATTTCGCCCGTTGCGCCACCCGCTCGTGGCACTCAAGTCACCCGCACGGCCCAGCCGGAGGGCCTCCTAGGGGTGCGTGGCCGGGAGTTCGGCGCGGACGGTGAAGCCGGCGTCCGGGGTGGGGCCGGCGGTGAGGGTGCCGCCGAGCAGTTGGGCCCGCTCGCGCAGGCCGACCAGCCCGTGGCCGCCGCCCGGCAGCTCCGCGGCGGCGGTGGCGGCGGCGCCGGCCGGGCCGTTGCTGACCTCCACCAGCAGCCGCTCCCCCTCGCCGCGCACGGTCACCCGGACCGCGGCCCCCGGGGCGTGCTTGCTGATGTTGGTCAGCGCCTCCTGCACCGTCCGGTAGGCGGCCCGCTGCACCGGTTCCGGCCAGTGCGCGCCGCCGGAGGGCAGCTCGGCCTCGGCCCGCAGCCCGCTGTCCTCGATCAGCCGGGGCAGGTCGGCCAGCCGGGGCTGCGGCGCCGGCGGCACCCCGTCGACCCCCGCCACCGTGCCGCCGGCCGCCCGCAGCACGCCGACCATCTGCCGCAGCTCCTGCAGGGTCCGCACCGAGAGCTCGCGGATGGTCCGGGCGGTCCGGGCGGCCGCCGGGTCGGTGGTGGAGACCTGCAGCCCGCCGGCCTGCACGCTGATCAGGCTGACCTGGTGCGAGACCACGTCGTGCATCTCCCGGGCCAGCCGGGCCCGCTCGGTGGCCAGCACCCGCTCGGCCAGCAGCCGGGCCTCGCGCTGCTGGCCCCGGGTCAGCTCGGCCAGCCGCGCGGTCAGCTCCCGCCGGGTGCGCGCCAGCATGCCGAGCGCCACCGGCGCGGTGCCGAGCAGCAGCGACTGCATCATCGCCAGCCCGTTGGCCTGTGAGAACGCCATCGGGTCGATTCCGGAGTTGGGCCCGGAGGCGGACCAGGTGAAGTAGTCGGAGAGCGCGAAGGCGGCCGCGCAGACCGCCGTGACGGCGGTCCGGCGGCGCTGCGCGGCCACCGAGTAGAGCGCCGCGATGGCGGCCAGCCAGCTGTCCGTGACGAAGGTGCCGGGCAGCGCCAGGGCCATCGAGGCCAGCGGCCACCGGGTGCGCAGCAGCAGCCCGAAGGCGGCCGCGCAGTTCAGCGCGGTCTTCCACCAGACCGTGTTGTGGTCCAGCAGCCAGCTCTCCAGCAGCGCCACCGCCACCGGCACCCAGAGCGCCGCCCAGGCCTTGGCCCGGTCGGACCGGCGGGTCACCGCTGGGTGGGCGGCCGGACCAGCCCGGCGCGGTGCGCCAGCACGGCCGCCTGCACCCGGTTCGCCGCGCCGAGCTTGCCCAGGATGGCGCTGATGTGGTCCTTCACGGTGCCGTTGCCCAGATAGAGCCGGTCCGCGATCTCCGCGTTGGCCAGGCCCTCGCCGAGCAGTGCCAGCACGTCCAGCTCCCGCCCGGTCAGGGTGCGGACCAGGGCGAGCGCGTCGGCGTCCGGCCCGCCGCCCTCCACGTAGCCGCCGATCACCGTCCGGGTGACGGCGGGCGAGAGCATCGAGCCGCCGGCCGCGAGCACCCGGACCGCGTGCACCAGCTGTTCCGGCGCGGTGTCCTTGAGCAGGAACCCGGCCGCCCCGCCGCGCAGCGCGGTGCCGATGTACTCGTCGGTGTCGAAGGTGGTGAGCATCGAGACGGCCGGCGGCTCGGGCAGCGCGCGCAGCAGCCGCAGCACCGAGAGCCCGTCCAGGTCGGGCATCCGCACGTCGAGCAGCACCACGTGCGGCCGCAGCCGCCGGGTCTGCTCCTCGGCCTCGCCGCCCGAGCAGGCGCCGACCAGCCGCAGGTCCGGCGCCGATCCGATGATCATCCCCAGGCCGGAGCGGACCAGCAGCTCGTCGTCGACGATCAGCACCCGGATCGGTTCCACGGTCCGCTCCTCCACTTCTTCCCGTTCCTCGGGTTCTCGCTCCACGGGACGAGCGTAGGGCTTCCGGCGGTTGCCACCCCCGCCGAACGGCGGGGGCCGAATCCGCTGACCGCATCACGCGGCCCGGGTGGGCCGTGAGCCACGATGGATGAGGCACCACCAGGTGCGGATGCGCGCCTGGACCTGATCGTTTGGAATTGAGCCGTGTCCTCCACCAGCAAGCAGCCGCAGTCGGCCCCGGACGCGCCCCGCCGCTCCCTGTCGGCCCGGGTGCGGCCGGTGGCCGCGTCCGGGACGGTCTGGTACCTGCGGCTGATCGCGCTGCTCAACCTGCTCGCGGTGGTCGCCGAGCCGTTCCGGGCCACGGTGCGCCACCACTCCGAGGGCCAGTTCTTCACGCCCTACCTGATGACCGCCGGCCTGGCCACCGCCGTCCTCTCGCTCTTCCTCGCGGTGGCGATGCGGCGGCGCAAGCGGGCCGCCTGGATCTTCAACTTCGGCCTCGGCGGCCTGACCTTCCTGCTCTACCTGCTGGCGCTGGCGGTCCCCGGGCAGGACCACTACGACCGGCACCCCTTCAACTACTTCTCCACCGTGCTGACCGGCCTCTTCATGCTCTGCCTGGTGGTCGGCCGCAAGGAGTTCACCTCCAAGGGGGACCGCTCCAACCCGCGGATGGCGGTGGCCACCTTCCTGGGCGGCCTGCTGGTCGGCGGCCTGATCGGCGAGCTGCTGGTGGACGCCAACAACACGCTGAGCGGCTCCGGCTTCGGCGATCGCTTCCGCTACGCCGTCTTCCGGATGATCACGGTCTCCCCCTCGGACCGGGTGCTCGACGTGATCAACGTGCCGAGCTGGGTGAACGCCTTCATCAACGCGATGGGCGCGGTGCTCTTCCTGCTGGTGCTCTACGTGGCCTTCCGCAGCCCGCGCGGCAAGGAACTGCTCACCCCCGAGGACGAGGCGAAGCTGCGGGAGCTGCTGGACCGGCAGGGCGAGCGGGACTCGCTGGGCTACTTCGCCACCCGCCGGGACAAGGCGGTGATCTTCTCGCCGACCGGCAAGGCGGCGGTCACCTACCGGGTGGTCGGCGGCGTCTCGCTGGCCTCCGGCGACCCGATCGGCGACCCGGAGGCCTGGCCGGGCGCGATCGAGCTCTGGCTGGCCGAGGCCCGCGAGCACGCCTGGGCGCCCGCCGTCACCGGCGCCTCCGAGGAGGCCGGGGTGATCTACGCCCGGCACGGGCTGGACGCCCTGGAGCTGGGCGACGAGGCGATCGTCGAGCTGGACGAGTTCTCGCTGGACGGCCGGGCCATGCGGGTGGTCCGGCAGGCCTACAACCGGGTGAAGCGGGCCGGCTACACGGTGCGGATCCGGCGGCACGAGGAGATCCCCGAGTGCGAGATGGTCGAGCTGCTGGACGCCGCCGACCACTGGCGGGACGGCCAGACCGAGCGCGGCTTCTCGATGGCGCTGGGCCGGCTCGGCGATCCGGCCGACGGGCGCTGCGTGATGCTGGAGTGCCATGACGGCGAGGGCCGGCTGCGGGCCCTGCTGAGCTTCGTGCCCTGGGGCGAGAAGGGCCTCTCGCTGGACCTGATGCGCCGCGACCGGGAGTCCGAGAACGGCCTGGTCGAGTTCATGGTGATCGAGCTGCTGGAGCAGGGCGGCAGGGAGGTCGGGCTGGAGCGGGTCTCGCTGAACTTCGCGATGTTCCGCTCGGTCTTCGAGCGCGGCTCCAAGCTGGGCGCCGGGCCGGTGCTGCGGCTGTGGCGCGGGGTGCTCGGCTTCTTCTCCCGCTGGTGGCAGATCGAGTCGCTGTACCGGGCGAACGCCAAGTACCGGCCGATCTGGGAGCCGCGCTACCTGCTCTTCGAGAAGAGCAGCGAGCTGCCCCGGATCGGCATCGCCAACGCCCGCGCCGAGGGCTTCATCACCGCACCGAGCCTCCCGTCGCTCTTCCGTCGCAGGCACCGCCGGCCGCCCGTCAGCACGGGCCCGAAGGCGCCCACGGCGGAAGGCGGCGGGCCGGGGTAGCCCCTCCGCCGGGGGGCGGAGGGGGCCTGTGCCCTAGGGGAGGAATCGGGGTTTGCCGCGGCCACCCCCGGGAAGCGGCGGGGGTCGGGAACACCACGAGTCCCTCCGGAGGATGACGGGAATATCGGTATCGAGAGCGAGTCGCCCGGTGTTGGAACTCCCTAGGCTGGACAGTGGAGCGAAACCGGGTTCGGGGCCCGGGAAAAGGACGACATCGACGGGATTCCGCGAACTGACGAGAGAGGCTGTCGTGAATCAGACGACCCACCGGGGGGACGAGCGACGGGGGTGGCTGGCAGTGGTCCAGCGATTCGCCGTCGCCGAGTGGGGAACCCTGTTCGGCACGGTCTGGGAGCGGGTCCGGACCAGGAAGTTCGCCGCCGTACCGCTGGCCGCGAGTGCCACCCTGCTGATCCTGGCCTTCAGCATCGTCCAGCACCTGCCGCACGGGGAGCGGCTGGTCAACGAGGTGGGCGTGGTGCGGGCCGGGCAGCCGCTGGACGTCTCGCTGCTGCGCACCCCGTTCTCGCTCTTCGTGCCCGCGCTGGACCTGCCGGTCTGGGGCGCGCTGGCCCAGGTGCTGCTGGTCTTCGGGATCGCCGAGATCGTGCTCGGCCGCAAGACCACGCTGCTGGTCGCCTACGCCTGCACCCTGGCCGGCACGCTCTTCGCCCGGGTCGGGACGCACATCGGACCGGACCACCTGTTCGGCTTCCCGGCCTCGGTCGGGCACCTGCGGGACACCGGCCCGTCGGCCGCCGTGGTGGCGCTGGCCGTCTGTGTGGCCTGGAAGACCAGGGCCTGGACCACCGGCACCGCCGTGGTGCTGGTGATGATCGCCGAGGTGGTCGCGATCCCGAACCTGGCCGGCATGGAGCACCTGGTGGCGATCGTCACCGCGGTGCTGCTGGCCGCCACCGGCGAGGTGTTCGGCAGCTACTGGCCCCGGGTGCTGAACGGGGTCGGCGCGGCCAATCTCTTCGCCGGCCAGCGCCGCACCGCCTGACCCGGCGGCCGCCCGCCTCCCCCGCCTCCCCCGCCTCGCCGGGGCGCTCAGCCGCGCGGCAGCGGCTGCTCGAACCAGACCACCTTGCCGACCGCCTTGCGGGCGGTCCCCCAGCGCTCGGCCAGCTTGCTGACCAGGTTGAGGCCGCGCCCGTGCTCGTCCATCGACTCGGCCGGCTCCAGCGAGGGCAGGTTGTGGTTGTCGTCGCTGACCTCGACCAGCAGCTTGTCCACCCGGATCAGCTGCAGCTGGACGTAGTCCCGGGCCACCCGGACGGCGTTCGTCACCAGCTCGCTGACCAGCAGTTCGGTGGTGTCGCTGAGCGCGTCCAGGCCCCAGGCGGCCAGCTGCTGGCGGACCAGGCCGCGGGCCCGGCGGACCTCGGCGGTGTCCACCGCCAGGGTCCAGGTCGCCACCTCGGTCTCCGCGACCCCGTCGAACCGGGCCACCAGCAGCGCCACGTCGTCCTTGCGGTCCTCCGAGTGCAGCCGGTCCAGCACGGTGTCGCAGGCCTCGTCGGGGGTGCGGCGGGGGTCGATCAGGTTCCCGCAGAGCGCGGCCAGCCCGGCTCCTATGTCGCCCCCGCGCACCTCGACCAGCCCGTCGGTGCAGAGCACCAGCATCGAGCCGTCGCTGACCTCGATCCGCTTGGCGACGAACGGCACCCCGCCGACCCCGATCGGCGCGCCGGCCGGGATCTCCAGCAGCTCGCCGCGCCCGTCCGGGTGGACCAGCACCGGCGGCACGTGCCCGGCGCTGGCCAGGTCGCAGGTCCGGTTGATCGGGTCGTAGACCGCGTAGAGGCAGGTGGCCAGGTGGTCGTCGCCGATCTTCTGGGCCAGGTTGTCCAGGTGCCGCAGCAGCTGGCCCGGCGGCAGGTCCAGCGCGGCGAGGGTCTGCATCGCGGTGCGGTAGCGCCCCATCGCGGCGGCCGAGTGCAGGCCGTGGCCCATCACGTCGCCGACCACCAGGGCGACCCGGCTGCCGGGCAGCTGGATCGCGTCGAACCAGTCGCCGCCGACCTCGGCCCGCCGGTCGCCCGGCATGTAGCGGTGGGCGATCTGCACCCCGGGGATCTGCGGCGGCCGGGTCGGGATCATCGAGCGCTGCAGGGTGGTGGCCACCTTGGACTCGGCCCGGTGCAGCCGGGCGTTGTCCAGCGAGAGCGCGGCCCGGGCGGCCAGCTCCAGCAGGGTGGCCGCGTCCGACTCGTCGAACGGCGCCCGGTCGGAGAGCCGCAGCAGCTTGAGGATGCCGAGCACGGTGCCGCGGGCGGAGAGCGGCAGCACCAGCATCGAGCGCCCGGAGACCACCGGGACCAGGCCCGGACCGCCGCCCAGCGAGGCCGCGTAGTCCACCGCGATCTCCTCGCCGACGGTCGGCACCAGCACCGCCTGGTTGCGCTGCAGCGCCATGCCGGGCGGGGTGGAGCGCGGCATCGCCAGCAGCGCGCCCTCCTCCAGCACGTGGTTCCACTGCTCCGGGGCGGCGTGGAAGCTGCGGGCCACCCGGCGCAGCATGGTGTCGTCGTCGGGCTGCTCCTGGGGCAGTTCGGCGTCCGAGATCAGCCGGTCCAGCAGGTCCACGCAGGCGAAGTCGGCGACCCGGGGGACCAGCACCTGGCAGAGCTCGCGGGCGGTGGTGTCCAGGTCCAGGGTGGTGCCGACCTTGGAGCCCACCTCGTTCAGCAGGGCCAGCTGCTCGCCGGCCTGGCCGTTGGTGAGCAGCGGGGCCAGCTGGTCGGCGATCGGGTCCCGGAGCCGGGCCGGGGCCGGCCGGGCGGCGCCGGCCGCGGCGGTCCGGGGCGAGGGCACGGCGGGCTCGGACGCCGGGGGCTCGGCGGGCGGCTCGGCCACCGCCTGAGCGGTCGGCTCCGGCACCACCCGCAGGCCGAGCTGGCCCGGGCCGCCCGCCGCGCTGGCCCGCTGCTGGGGGGTGGGGTAGCGGCGGCCCAGGCCCGCGGCGAGCGCGGCCACCCCGGCGGCCTGCGGCTCGTAGGGCACCACCGGCAGCCGGGTGCCGGCGTCCACCCAGAGCGCGGGCAGCCCGGCGGCGGCCACCTGGCGCAGCAGCACCCGCTGCCGGCCGGCGCCGATCCGGCCCAGCAGCGGGGCCAGCGGCCCGGCCCCGCCGGGGGTGGCCGGGCCGATGGTGGCGGAGATCCAGTGGAAGGCGCCCTGCCCGGCCTCGGTGGCGGCGTACGGCAGCAGCCGGCGGCCGATCGCGATCCGCGGCCCGCGGGCCCGCAGCGGCCGGGCGTCCGCGGCCAGCACCAGCAGGCTGCGGCGGTCCGGCTCGACCAGCGGATAGGCCCACCAGAGCACCGAGCGGGCCCGGTCCTCGCGGTCGGTGACCGGCATCAGGCCGGCCCAGGCGCCGGCGGCGGTCAGGTCGTCCAAGGTGTCGAAGGCGTCGCAGCGCCGGCCGGCCGTGCCGGGGGCCTCGCTCGGCACCCGCGGCTCGACGGCGGGCAGCAGCCCGGTGGCGGCCCGGCCCTGGACCGTCTCGCTGCGGTGGCCGAACAGCTCCTCGGCCGCCCGGCTCCAGAGCGCGATCCGGCCGTCCTGGTCGACCAGCACGGCCGCCAGCCGCACCATCGCCACCACGCCGGCCGGCTGCTCGCCGGACCCGGCCGCCTCCCCCGGGGCGTCCGGGGCCGCGGCCAGTGCGCCCAGCGCACGGGGGAGTTCGCTCGTCGGGTCCGCTGTGGAGTTCGGGTCGTCCGCCATGGGTCTGGTATCGCTCCCGCCTGTCCGGCCGCGATTCGGGCCGCCACCTGTGCGGCTGTCATGCCTGTCGTGTCGCTGTTGCCGCTCCAGCGAAGCACGTGCGGACCGGAGACCGGTACCGAAACCGTCAGATTCCTCAGTATCAGTTGCGTGTCTGCGGGCGTGCGCCGGGTCGTACGCCCCACTCCCTTGAGGAATGGCCGAAAACAGCCACCGGGAAACACCCGTCCGGCGGGTCGCGCGGCCCAGGTAGGCTCGCCGGGTGGAAGAGCGAGCCGACGTGCGCACCCCGGTCCCGTGGTTCGACCCCGAGATGGCGCTCCTGGAGGAGCGGGTCGCGGCCACCGAGCTGGCCTGGCTGACCCTCGACGTGGACGTGGCCACCCTGCGGGTGGAGATCGACAACTTCGCGCTGGTGCACCACCAGCGGCTCGGGCCGCTGTACGCCCGGCTGGACGAGTTGGAGGCGCTGGTCGCCGAGGCCCGGGCGGTACTCAGCGGCGACCCGGAGGACCTGCGCCGGGCCGCCGAGGCCCGCCAGGTGGTGGACGGGCTGCCGGATCTGGACGCGCTGATCGACAGCGTCCGGGAGGCCGCCCAGCAGCAGGAGCGGCCGGAGCCGGAGCCGCCGCGCCGGGTCCGCCCCGGCAAGGAGGCCCAGCGGCTCTACCGCGAGCTGGCCCGGGCCGCCCACCCCGACCTCTCCCCCGAGCCGGCCGAGCAGGAGCGCCGCTCGGCCTTCATCGCCCGGGCCAACGAGGCCTACGGCCGCGGCGACACCGCCGCGCTGCGGGCGCTGGCCGAGGAGTGGTCCACCGCCCCCGAGGCGGCCCCGCAGCCGGGCACCCCGGAGCGCGGCGAGTGGCTGCACCAGCGGCTGGCCTGGCTCTCCGCCCGGATCGCCGAGCTGGCGGCCGAGCAGGTCCGGCTGGAGTCCGGCCCGATGGGCGAGCTGCTGGCGCTGGCCCCCGGCGATCCGGAGCAGCTGCTGGCCGAGCTGGCCGAGCAGCTGCTGGCCACTGCCGAGGAGCGGCGCCGGGAACTGGGCCGGCTGCTCGGCGACCCGGTCCCGCCCGCCGCCCGGGCCAGGCACAATGGGCCCGTTCCGTCCCCCCGACCCGAGCCCGGACAGGAGACCCCGAGCATGTTCCAGCAGATCCCCACCGCCCTGGTCCAGACGGTGCCGGACGGTGCCGCGCTGATCGACGTCCGGGAGCAGGACGAGTGGGACGCCGGGCACGCCGACGGCGCCCTGCACCTGCCGATGAGCCAGTTCACCGCCCGGCTGGACGAGCTGCCGGAAGGCCCGCTCTACGTGGTCTGCCGGGTCGGCGGCCGCTCCGCCCAGGTGGTCCAGTACCTGGTGGCGCAGGGCCGGGAGGCCTTCAACGTGGACGGCGGGATGTTCGCCTGGGAGCAGGCCGGCCGGCCGCTGGTCTCCGACTCCGGCGCCGAGGCCTTCGTCCTCTAGGGGGCGGGCACCGAGGGGGAGCGGCGGATGGAGCGGGAGTCCGCGCCCGGGGACGGCCGCACCTGGTCGCTGCCCGCGCTGCTGGTGCTGAGCGTGGCCGGCGCGGTGCTGGTCGCCGCGAGCGCGGTGCTGGTCGGCGCGCTGCTGCTGGCCGACGCGCCGCCGAACTCGTTCTCGCAGCGCCACCAGACGGAACTGGACGGCCTGGTCTACCCGGAGTTCGAGCAGAACTGGCGGCTCTTCGCCCCGGACCCGCTGCAGGAGAACGTGGCCGTGCAGGCCCGGGTGCGCAGCGCGGCGGGCGACGGCGGCTGGGTGGACCTGACGGCCCGGGACGTGGCCGCGATCCGCGGCAACCCGTTCCCCAGCCACGCCGACCAGAACCTGCTGCGGCGGGCCTGGGACTTCTACGACTCCACCCACGACGGGCAGGAGGCGCCCACCGCCGGGGTGCGCAGCCAGCTGGCCGACGAGTACCTGAAGCGGATCGCGCTGCAGCGGCTGGGCCGGGAGGCGGGCGGGACGCCGGTCACCGCGGTGGAGCTGCGGGCCTCGACCACGGCGGTGGCGCCGCCGTCCTGGAGTCCGAACCGGTCCGCCGCCGCCGGGCCGCAGCTGCGCCAGCTGCCCTGGTGGCCGGTGGCGGCCGCGGACTGGGCGGACCTGTGAGCGAGCACCGGACGGACCGTCAGGAGATCCCCGGGCAGTCCGGGCTGCTGCCCGGCATCCCGCGCCAGGCCGGCCCGGCCGGCCCGCCGGTGCCGCCGCCGGGCCCGCCCGCACCGCTGCCAGGCTTCACCGCGCAGCTGGGCGCGGCGGTGCTGGCCGGGCTGCGGGCCTTCACCGGCAGCCCGCCGCTGGCCCGCCACCAGGCGGCCGTGGTGCGGATCGGCCTCGCCCTGGTGGTGCTGCTGCAGTTCCTCCGGGAGTGGCCGCACCGGCGCGAGCTGTACGGCGACCGGGCGGCCTGGAGCCTGCCGCTGGCCCGGGCGCTGCAGGACCAGACGCACGCCTTCTCGGTGCTCTCCTGGCAGGACGGGCGGTGGTGGTTCGAGGCCTGGTACGCGCTGGCGCTGCTGGCCGCGATGCTGCTGCTGCTCGGCTGGCGGACCAGGTTCAGCTCGGTGCTCTTCCTGGTGGCGGTGCTCTCGCTGCAGAACCGCAGCGTGCTGCTGGGCGACGGCGGGGACAACCTGGTCCACCTGCTGGCGCTCTACCTGGCCTTCACCCGGTGCACCGAGGTCTGGTCATTGGACGCCCGGCGGCGGGCGCGGGGCGGCCGGCCGGGCACGTCCGGCGTGCTGCTCTGGGTGCTCGGCGGGGCGGCGCTGGTCTGGGCCGAGGCGGCCGGGCGGATCTCCTGGTCGGCGCCGGGCTGGCCGGGCCCGGGCTGGGCGGCGCTGTTCTGGACGCTCTGGGCGGTGGCCGGCGCCTGGTGGGCCGTCAACCACTGGTGGCCGCTGGGCGAGCCGCGCGCGGTGCTGGACGCGCTGGGCGCGATGGTGCACCACTGCGCGGTCGCGGTGATCGGCGCCCAGGTGGTGCTGGTGTACGCGACGGCCGGGCTCTACAAGGTGCAGGGCTCGCGCTGGCAGGACGGCACGGCGCTCTACTACCCGCTGCACCTGGACTACTTCACGCCCTGGCCGGGGCTGTCCGGGCTGCTGGCGGGCAGTTCGCTGCTGGTCTTCCTGCTCACCTACGGCACCGTGCTGGTGCAGGTGGCGTTCCCGTTCACGCTGCTGAACCGGCGGCTGAAGAACGGCCTGCTGGTGCTGATGGTGCTGGAGCACCTGGGGATCGCGGTGCTGCTGGGGCTGCCGCTCTTCTCGCTGGCGATGATCGCGGCGGACGCGGTCTTCCTGCCCACCGGGCTGCTGCTGTGGGCCGGCCGCACGGTGCGGGGCCGGCTGGCCGGGTGGCGGAGCGTCAGGGTGGAGCAGCCCGCCTAGACTGTCCGTTATGTCGTGGTTCGCCGCACTCCGTCACACCGGCAGGGCGGGCCTGCGGTGGGAGCGGGCGTACACCGATCCCAAGCGGGCCGTCCGCGGCGCCCTCGCGGTGGCGCTGGTGGTCTTCCCGGTGCTGGCGCTGGGCGGGGCGCGGGAGGCCACCTCGGCCGCGATGGGCGCCTTCATCGCCGGCACCGCGACCTTCCAGCGCAGCTTCCGGCCGCGCCCCACGCTGGCGGTGGCGGCCGGGGTCGGACTGGGCGTCAGCACCTTCCTCGGCTACCTGGCGGTCGGCGTGCCGGGCATGTTCCCGCTGCTGCTGGCCGCCTGGTCGTTCGCGGCCGGGCTGGCCTGGGCGCTCGGGCCGACCGCCGGGGTGGTGGCCGCGAACACCGTGACGGTGATGCTGGTGGTGGTGCAGCTGCCGGTCAGCGTGCCGACCGCGGTGGACCACGCGCTGCTCTGTGCGCTCGGCGGCGGGGTGCAGGCGCTGGTGATCGCCGTCTGGCCGATCCGCAACTGGGGCGCGCAGCGCGACGCGCTGGCCGACGCCTACGCGGAACTGGCGCACTACGCCCGCCGGCTGCGGCACGACCCGCACGCCACCATCGACCCCGAGCCGCTGATGCAGGCCCGGCACGCGGCCGCCCTGACGCCCTGGCAGGAGCGCCGCCGTCCGCCCGAGCTGCACGGCCTGCGGGCGGTGGCCGAGCGGATCCGGCCCGCGCTGGCCGCGATCGCCGACCCGGAGATCGGCGCGGCCGCCGAGGGCCCGGAGCGGGACCGGGCCCGGGAGGTGCTGGCCGGCGCCGCCCAACTGCTGGACGCGCTGGCCCGGGCGATCCGCTCCGGCGAGCCGCTGGACTACCCGAAGTCCACCCCGGCCGCGCTGGCCCCGCCCGGCCCGCCGGTGCTGCGCGGCCCGGCGCAGCGCGCCGCGCGCCGGCTGACCACCCAGCTCAGCCGGGCCTCCGGCGCCCTGGACCGGGGCCGGGAGACCCCGCTGACCGGCCCGGTCACCGGCCCGGACGGCGGGCTGCGCCGCCCGGGGCTGGCCGCCATGGCGCCGGTGGCGGTGCGCACCGCCTGGCGCCAGGTCCGGCTCGGCACCCCGGTGCTGCACCACGCGGTGCGGCTGGCCGGGGTGGTCACCGCCGCCTACCTGCTGGCCCGGCTGACCGGCCTGCACCACAGCTACTGGGCGGCGATGACGGCCGCGATGGTGATCCGCCCGGACTTCGGCCAGACCTACAGCCGGGGCGTGGCCCGGGTGGCCGGCACCGTGGTCGGGGTGCTGCTGGCCACCGCCGTGGTGGAGCTGGGCCGGCCCGACCAGTGGGTCTCCTGCGCGCTGGCGGTGGTCTGCATCGGCGGCGCCTACCTGACCCTGAAGACCGGCTACGCGGTGACCACCACCTGCATCTCGGCCTACGTGGTCTTCCTGCTCGACCTGCTGCCCGGCAGCGCGCTGCACACCGCCTGGGAGCGGGTGCTGATGACGCTGCTCGGCGGCGCGGTGGCGCTGCTCGCCTACGCGCTCTTCCCGACCTGGGAGACCGCCCGGCTGCCGGAGCGCACCGCCGAGTGGATCGCGGCGGTCGGCCGGTACGCGGCGGCGGTGCTGGCCGGGTACGGCGATCCGGCCGGGCGCGATCCGCACACCGTGCGGTCCGCGCTGCTGGAGGCCAGGGAGGCCCGGGCCGACTTCCTGCAGGCCCGGGAGAAGGCGGCCGCCGAGCCGGTGGCGCTGGCCGCCCACTCCCCCCAGCTGACCCGCACACAGCTCGGCCGGGTCCGCGAGGCGCTGGGCTACCTCTCCCGGGTGGCGCTGCTGATGGAGGCCCACCTGCCGCCGGAGGAGGCCGAGCCGGTCTCCGGGGCGACCGGCTTCGGCGAGCGGCTGGCCCGGGCCACCGCGGCGGCCGGCGCGGCGGTGCTGACCGGCGCGCCGGTGGACTTCGCCGGGCTGCGCGCGGCGCACCGGGCCTGGGAGGAGTCCGAGCTGCCCGCCACCGACCCGGAGCTGGCCTTCAGCCACCGGGGCAGCGAGCAGCAGGACGTGGTGCGCTCGGGCTGCCGGCTGCTGCTGAACGCGCTGGGGGAGCTGGAGCGGGCGCTGAAGCGGCCGCAGGAGGCGAAGGCCTCAGCGGCCGGCTGACGGTGCGTGCGACATCCAGTGGAACAGGCCCATGCCGACCGAGGTGGCCAGGTTGAAGCTGGAGACCTGCGGCCGCATCGGGATCGCCAGCAGTCCGTCGGCGCCCGCCCGCAGCTCGGCCGAGACGCCGTGCCGCTCGGAGCCGAAGACCAGCAGCGCGTCGTCCGGCAGCCGGACCGAGCGGATGTCCTCGCCCTCCGGGTCGAGGACGAACCGCGGACCGGGCGGCAGGGTGGCGGCGGTCAGCCGGGCGACCGCGGTGGCGTAGTGCAGTCCGGCGCCGGCCCGGACCGCGCCCGGGTGCCAGGGGTCGGCGTCGCCGGTGGTGACCACGCCGGTGGCGCCGAAGCCGGCCGCCAGCCGGACCACCGCGCCGATGTTGCCGAGGTTGCGCGGGTTGTCCAGCACCACCACGGGCGCGCTGCGGGGCAGCGCCCGCAGCCGCTCCAGCTGCGCCCGCGGGTCCGGGCGGACGGCCAGCGCGGCCACCCCGGTCGGGTGCGGCCGGGGCACCAGGGTGCGCAGCGCCTCGGCCGGCACCGGCACGGCGGCGGCCAGCACCCGCTCGGCCACGTCCGGCGCCAGCCGCCCGGCCAGCTCGGCCAGCCCGGCCGGGTCGCCGGTGACCACGGCGCGCAGCTCGCCGCCGAACCGCAGGGTGTGCTTGAGCGCGTGGAAGCCGTCGATCAGCAGGCTGTCCGGCTCGGCCGCGGCGGCCCGCCAGTGGCGCAGGGCGGTCTCGGGATCCTGGTGCGTGGTCATGGCAGCACTCTCGCACGCGGGCCGGCGCGGCCGCGGACCGCCGGTGCGTCAGTAGTACTCGCGCATCAGCTCGGTGGCCCACTCGGGCTGCGCGGTCTCCCCCAGCGGCCCGAACTCGGCCAGCCAGGGCTTGAGGTCCAGCACCGGGGTGCCGTCCACCGCGTCCAGCCCGGCCACCCGCACCTCCAGGCCGTCCACGCCCAGCAGCCGGCAGCGCGAGACGCCCAGCCGGTTGGGCCGGTTCTTGCCGCGCTGGGCGAAGATGCCCACCTCGGGCCAGTCCGGGTTGCCGCGCGGGCGGCGGGCGGTGGTCTCGATCTTCTCCGGGGCCACCTTGTGGAAGTGGAAGACCACCTCCAGGTGCGAGAAGGCCTCCAGCCCGCGCACCGCCTCCGCGGTGTACTGCTCGGCGTCCAGCCGGATCACGGCCGTCTCCCGGCCCCAGTCGTCGTCGGCCACCTCGGTCCGCCCGCCGACCACCAGGCCGATCGGCCGCAGCACCACCTGCTCGGTCATCCTGCTCCCCCTTCTGCTGTGCTCTCCGTGTCCGGTCGGCTGTCGATCCTGCCCTACCGGGCCACCGGGTAGCGCACCGCCTCCGGGCCCAGCCGCCCGGCCAGCCAGCCGATCAGCACCAGCAGGGCGGTGGCCAGCGCCAGCAGCAGCAGGAACGGCACCGGGTGGACGCCCTGCAGCACCACGATCACCGCGGTGGCGGCGGCCGGGGAGTGCGGCACCCGGGCGATCAGCATGGCGACCAGCGCCAGGCCGCCCGCGACCGCCGCGCCCCACATCGAGCGGCCGGTCACCGCCAGGACGGCGAAGCCGGCCAGCGCGCTCACCAGGTGCCCGCCGACCAGGTTGCGCGGCTGCGAGATCGGCAGCCGCGGTGCGCCGTGCACCAGTGCCGCGCTGGCCGCCAGCGGCGGGATCAGCAGCGGCGCGCCGAGCAGCACCCCGACGGCGACCAGCAGCAGCAGCGCGCCGATCGCGAAGGCGCCGGCCCGCAGCGCGTTCAGCGGATGGTGCGGGCGGTGGACGGACTCGGACATGGCTGCTCCACGGAGGGTGACCGGCTGGGATGCCTCCGAGACTAGGGAGCGCCCGGTCGGGGCGGCCACGGCCTTGCCCCGGGGGCAAGGCGGCTGGACAGCCCGGTCAGTCCCACTCCCAGCGGATGCCGGTCTGCCCCGGCTGCTGCTCGGTGGCGAGCGCGTGCACGCTGGCCGAGGCGCCGATCCAGAGCCGCTCGCGCACCCGGTCCTGCTCCTCGCCGCCGATCCGCTCGTAGCGCTCGCAGTGGGCCGGCAGGGCGGCCGGGTCGAAGTGCACCTGCAGCACGAACTCCCGCACCGGCACGGCGAACCGGCGGCCGTACAGGGTGGTCGGGCCGGCCGGCGGCAGCTCCACCTCGTACTCGAAGACCGCCGAGTCGCCCTGGCCGAGCGGCCGGTCCAGCAGCAGTTCGGCGACCAGCAGCCCGATCTCCGGGTGGCGCCGCACCCGGCCGAGCCGGGCGTGCCGCACCGAGGTGATCTCCGGGCAGTCGAGCGCGTCCTCGTCGGCCTTCTGCACCACCAGGCAGCGGTTGACGTCGTTGGCGGTGGCCCGGACCACCTGGCGGGTGCGCAGCAGCTGGCCCTGCCGGCCGGCCCCGACGTAGTAGGCGTCGTGGATGCTCAGCCGCTCCAGCTCGCCGATCGGCGGCGCGTCCAGCTCCGTGAAGACCTCGGCGACCTGCCGCTCCTCCGGCCACAGCTCGGAGACCGGCATGCTGTCCGGGACCTGCTGGGAGACCCAGCGGCCGCGCGGGCGCGGCGGGCCGAGCAGGCTGGAGAGCGCCCGGTCCTCCAGCCCCAGCAGCTCCTCCAGCAGCACCACGGCGCGCACCGAGGCGGCCCGCTCCGGCTGGCTGCGCCCGCGCCGCCAGTAACTCAGCGTGGTGACGCTGACCCTGACGCCGTGTTGGGAGAGCTCGGTCCGGATCCGGTCCAGGCTGAGCCCGCTGGCCTCGATCGCGTGGTGCAGGGTCTGCGCGAAGCTGCCGGAGCAGCTGCTCGGCAGGCTGAGCGGGGCGCTCGCCGGCTGGGAGTCGGCTGGGAGCGGTGGCGCCGCCGGGACCCGGTCGGGCGGCCCGGCGGGCTGCCCGCGGAGCACCGTCGCGGCAGGCTGCCGGTGGCCGACCAGGCGCAGGTGTGCGGTGTTCTGCTGGTATTGCGAGCCCATGCGAATAACCTTCCCCACCAGCCGCCCCGTGCTGTTCCGAGACTTACGCGGCGGGACCGGCCCGGTGGCGTTGTGGGGACGCCACCGAGCTGCAGGAACCTTACGCAGGCACCAGAGGCTACGTCATCTGTCGTGCGCTATGACAGTGGTCACGACAAATTACTTTCACGGGTGCTGCAGCGGATCTGCCGATGGCCGAAACGGAAATGCAACAAATCCCGTCGGTCCGGGCGGTGGCCCGAAACCGACGGGATACCCGTGGTGCCCCGATGGCCCGCCGAATTCGTGTCGGCGGGCCACCGGGCGAGGGGTCGGCGCTGTCAGCCGACGTTCAGGTTGGCGTCGTCGATCACGAAGCTGGTCTGCAGCGAGGAGTCCTCGGTGCCGGTGAACTTCAGGGTGACGGTCTGGCCGGCGTAGGCCGACAGGTCGACGCTGTGCTGGGTGTAGCCGTTCGCCGCGTCGGCGTTCGACCAGGTCTGCAGGGTGGTGCCGTTGGCGGTCAGGGTCAGCTTGTCGTACGCGGTGCTGCCGGTCTCGGCGGTGTCCACGTGCAGCCAGAAGCCGAAGGTCGCCTTGCAGCCGGCCGGCACGGTGACGGTCTGGGCCAGGGTGTCGGTGTGGGCGCTGCCGTAGCCGTCCATCCAGGCCTTGTAGGAGCCGCTGTGGGCCGGCTCGCTGCTGGAGCTGTCGATCACGCCGGAGGAGGTGGTCCACGGCGCCGCGCTGCCGGTCTCGAAGCCGCCGTTGCCGAGCAGCTGGGCCGGGGTGCAGGCGGACTGCGCGGCGACGGTGAAGGTGAAGGCGGCGCTGCCGGTGGCGCCGGTGGCGTCGGTGGCGGTGACGGTGACCGAGGAGGTGCCGGCGGCGGTCGGGGTGCCGGAGATCAGGCCGCTGGTGCTGATCGACAGGCCGGCCGGCAGGCCGGTGGCCGAGTAGCTCAGGGTCTGGCCCGCGGCCGAGTCGGTCGCGGCGATCTGCAGGCTGGCCGCGGCCCCCACGGTGCCCTTCTGCGCACCCGGGTTGGTGACCGTCACGGTGTTGCCGGTGTTGCCGCCGGAGCCGCCGCCGAGCAGGGCGGTGGTCAGCGCGTCGGCCACCGGGGAGCCCCAGCCGGTCACCTGGTCGTAGCCGGTGCGGGCCGGGAAGTCCTGGTTGGCGCCGGTGCTGACGTCGTGGAAGGCGGTGCCGTAGGAGGCCGAGTTGGCGACCGTGTAGAGCGCCGGGTTGGCCTGGCCGAGGTTGGCCTTGCCGGCCGTCTTGGCCTTCTGGTTGAAGAGCGCGGTGTAGCCGGACCAGAGCGGGGCCGCCGCGCTGGTGCCGCCGTAGACCTGCCAGCCGGGGCCCGAGCTGCCCTGGGTGTAGATCGCGAAGCCGCTGTTCGGGTCGGCGTTGGAGGAGACGTCCGGCACGGTGCGCATGCTGCCGCTGACGCCGGTGCCGGTCTGCCAGGACGGCTTGGCGAACTGGGTGGAGACGCCGCCGCCGGCCGTGCTCCAGGCGCTCTCCGAGTTGTAGGAGGCGCCGCTGAGCTGCAGGTTGGTGCCGCCGACGCCGGTCACGTACGGGTCGGAGGCCGGGTAGTCGACGGCCTTGACGTTGGCGCCGCTGGTCGAGCGGGTGCAGTCGCGGGAGCCGTCGTCGCCGGAGGCGGAGTAGGCCGAGATGCCCTGGGCGGCGGCCTGCTTGAAGGAGTTGTCCACTGCGGTCATCACCGAGGCGGTGGTGTCCGGCTCGCAGGAGCCCCAGGAGATGGAGATCACCGAGACCTGGTTGTCCGCCACGATCTTGGCGGCCATGTCGATCTCGCCCTGGTCGTTGTTGGGGGCCTCGTAGACCAGCTGGGTGGCCTGCGGGGCGACGCCGCGGACGATCTCCGAGTCCAGCTCGACCTCGCCCTGGCCGTCGCCGGGCTTGCTGTCGTAGTTGGCGCCGTCCACCGAGACGGTGCTGACGGCCGGGCCGGTCAGGCCGTACTGGTGGTCGTAGGTGGTGAGGTTGGACGAGCTGTAGCCGTCGAACTCCCAGAGCGCGACCTTGACGCCGGAGCCGTTCGCGCCGACCTTGTCCAGGCGGTAGGCGCCGTCGTACTGGCCCGGGCCGTAGCCGCTCGGGGTGGCGGCCGGGTTGGAGCCGTTCGGCTTGGCCAGGCTGGGGGTGCGCACGGTGTGGTCGGAGAGCCCGCCCACGCCCGCCACCAGGCCGGCCACGTCGGCCGGCAGGGTGGCCGCGTCGTCGTTGGCGAAGAAGGCCTTCTGCTGCTTGGCGTCGAAGTAGGCGCTCTCGTGGGTGCCGAAGGCCGCCGAGATCTGCGCGGCGCTGCCCTTGGCGTCCACCACCTGGCGGTTGGCGCTGACCGTGGCGGTCAGGCCGTGCGCCTTGAGGAAGGCGACCACCTTGGCGGTGTCCGCCTGGGTGGGGGCGTAGCGGTCGGCGAACTGCTCCGGGGTCAGGTAGTGCCCGTACTGCGGGGACTTCGGGTCGGAGACCTGTGCCAGGAAGGCGTCCAGGCCGGCGGTGTCGCGCAGCTTGAGCGCCACCGCGACCGACAGCTGGCGGTCGGCGGGCACCTCGCCCTGCTTCTGCGAGTGGGCGACGGCCGGGGTCACGGTCTCCGGCAGGGCGACGCGCGGGGCGCTGGCGTTGGGGGTGGCCGCCTGGGCGCTGACGGTGCCGAGGGTGGCGACCGAGAGCGGGAGCAGGGCTATGGCGGCGGCGAGCGCGAGCGGGCGGGGACGCACGGGGGCTCCTCCTCTGGCCGGTGTGCAGGACCGGCCGGGCGAGTGGGCGTGGGGGTCGTAACGCTGCGTAGAAACATTCCAGAAGTTCCCTGGGAAATGAGCCAAGTCCAGGCAATGAAAAGCTAAATAACAGTCAAGTGTGAAACCGCGTCAAATCAACGGAATAGCACGCACGGTATACAGTGAATAGGATTGGTCCAGACGAATTGGTCTGGACAAATGCCCCCGGGGCGGGTGGGGGGCTATTCCCCGGCGGCGGCCGGTCCGGCCGGGTGCACCGGGCAGCCGGTGCCGGCGGGGGGAAAGGTGCCGAGCCCTTCGATCCGGAAACCGCCCGGGTAGCTGCGGACTTCGCGGTTCATCCGGGGCCAGTGCGCCCGGCGGCGCGGCGGCAGCGCGCGCACCACCCTGGCCCGCAGCCGCAGCGCGTTGCCGGCCAGCGAGACGGTGCCCGGGGCCGGCTCGGGGTAGCCGAAGGCGCGCCGCAGCGGCTCGTCCAGCAGCGCCACGGTGGCCGAGTGCAGCAGCGGGCGCAGCGGCGCCGGGTACCAGGAACCCATCAGGTTCAGGGTCGCGTCGGAGACCCGCCGACCGCCCTCGTCGAAGCCGAAGTGCGCCGCCTCGTAGGCGTCCATGCACTCCTCGAACTCCTGGTGGGTCCGCGGGATCCCGCTGATCCCCATCAACTCGCCCAGCCGGCGGTAGTAGTTGGCCGAGGCGCGCAGCTCGTGCTCGCTCAGCCGGCGCCAGCCGTACTCGCCGATCCAGCGCTTGGGCAGCACCACGAAGGTGCAGAGCACGTAGCGCATGTCCTCGTCGCTGATCGGGTAGCTGCGGTGCATCCGGTTCATCCGGCGCACCGCGGTGCGGCCCTGCTCGCTGTCGGGGCCGTGCTCCAGCACGGCCCCGAGCAGCAGCACGGTGTCGTCGTAGCGCTTCTGGCTGCGGTCGGTCAGTTCGGCGGTCTCCGCCAGCAGCCGCCCGATGGCCGGCACCGCGTAGGTGCGGTAGAGCGCCAGCTCCAGGGCCCTGGTGTGGTCCCAGGGGAACTCGTAGGCGGAGCTCAGCCGGTAGATCTCCAGGTAGTCCGTCTCGGGGTCGAGTGAACGGATCCGCCGCAGCCGGTCGAAGCGCCTCATGGTCACCCATCCTCGCACGGCGCGATGCGCTGAGCGAGGGTCAGGTGACGGACCGTCAATTCCGCGCTACGCCGGGCCGAGCCACCGGGTGAGCGCCCGGGTCAGTTCGGCCCGGCTGGGGTCGGCGGCGGCCCAGGCCGCGTAGCCGTCCGGGCGGACCAGCAGCACGGTGGCCCGCAGCTTGCCGTGCGGGTCGGCCGGGGCGGCCTGCACCAGGCGGTCCTCCCAGGGGCCGGTCGCCTCCGGCTCCAGCCCGCTGAAGAACGCGCCCGGGGCCCGCACGTCGGTGGTCACCAGCACGAACCTCCCGGTCCGCAGCGCCTCGTAGAGCCGGGCCGGGGAGCGCGGGTCGTCCTGGGCCAGCCGCAGGTCGGGCACCCGCTTGCCGGCCAGCGGGTGCGAGCCGCGCTCGGCCGGGTACTGGATGCCGATCCCGGAGACCAGCCGGGCGCCGCGGAAGGCCAGCGGGCTGACCACCGGGCCGAGCCCGCCGATCCCGCCCAGCATCGAGCGCAGCGCCCGCAGCCCGCTGGACTGCGCCAGCGCCATCCGGATCAGCCCGCCGGAGCTGCGCAGCACCTGCTTGCCGACCGGGTGGCGCTCCTCGTGGTAGCTGTCCAACAGCTCCTCGGGGCAGTGCCCGTGGACCACCGAGGCCAGCTTCCAGCTGAGGTTGGCCGCGTCCTGCAGCCCGGTGTTCATGCCCTGGCCGCCGGCCGGCGAGTGGCAGTGCGCGGCGTCCCCGGCGAGCAGCACCCGGCCGTCCCGGTAGCGCGGCACCTGGCGCTCGTCGCAGTGGAACCGGGAGGTCCAGCGGGCGTCGTGGATGCCCAGGTCGGTGCCGAGCGCCCGGTTCACCAGCTCGGCCAGCCGGTCGATCTCCACCGGCTCGCTGTCCGGGAGTTGGCGGTCGCGGTCCCAGCCGATCAGCCGGAACCAGCCGTCCCCGAACGGGGCCACCATGGCGAAGCCGCCGGCCGTGGCGGCGAAGGTCAGCGGCTCGGCGGGCTCGTGCTCCAGCCGCACGTCGGCCAGCTCCATCGAGGAGACCACCGACTCGCCCGGGAACGGGATGCCGGAGAGCTCGCGCACCGCGCTGTGCACCCCGTCGCAGCCGACCACGTACCCGGCCCGGTGCCGCACCGGCCCGGCCGGGCCGTCCACCTCCAGGGTGACCCCCTCGGCGTCCTGCCGCAGGCCGGTCACCCGGTGCCCGCGCAGCAGCTGCGCGCCCGCCTTGACGGCCCGTTCGCGCAGCAGCCGCTCGGTGTGGGACTGCGGGGTGATCAGCACGAAGGGGAACCGGGTCGGCAGCTCGCCCAGGTTCACCTCGACCGAGTCGAAGGCGCGCATCCGGTCCACCGTGCGGCCGGTGGCGATCAGCTCCTCGGCCAGCCCGCGGGCGTCCAGCTCCTCCAGGGTGCGGGCGTGCACGGCGAACGCGCGGGTCAGGCCGGACTCCTCGGCGCGCTGCTCCAGCACCGTCACCGCGACCCCGGCGGCCGCCAGGTCGCCGGCCAGCAGCAGCCCGGTCGGACCCGCGCCGACCACCACCACCTGGGACTCCGTCACCGTACTCGTCATGCCATCTCCCCTGGTCGCGGTCGGCGGCCGAGGTCGTCGACGCCTTCTCAGCCGCCTCTCAGCCTCTCATCATCGCGGCCCCACCGGGTGCTGTGAACCTCGTTCCCATGACAGAGTCCGCGCCGCGGTCCCCCGCCGTGCTGGAGCGAGCCGGCCTGACCGGCATCCAGACCGTCGAGGTGGTCGTCCCCGTCTTCAACGAGGAGCACGTGCTGGAGCGCAGCGTGCGCCGGCTGCACGGCTACCTGGACGAGACCTTCCCCTACCCGTTCCGGATCACCGTCGCCGACAACGCCAGCACCGACCGCACCTGGGAGGTGGCCTGCCGGCTGGCCGGGCTGTTCCCCGAGGTGGAGGCGGTGCACCTGGACCTCAAGGGCCGCGGCCGGGCGCTGCGCCGGGTCTGGACCGCCAGCTCGGCCGACGTGGTGGCCTACATGGACGTGGACCTCTCCACTGGCCTGGAGGCCTTCCTGCCGCTGGTCGCCCCGCTGCTCTCCGGCCACAGCGACCTGGCGATCGGCAGCCGGCTGCACCCCGGCTCGGCGGTGGTCCGCGACCCCAAGCGGGAGCTGATCTCGCGCTGCTACAACCTGCTGCTGCGAGCCACCCTGGCCACCCGCTTCAGCGACGCCCAGTGCGGCTTCAAGGCGGTCCGGACCGGCCTGGTGCGCCCGCTGCTCGCCCGGGTCGAGGACGATTCCTGGTTCTTCGACACCGAACTCCTGCTGCTGGCCGAGCGGTCCGGGCTGCGGATCCACGAGGTCCCGGTGGACTGGGTGGACGACCCGGACAGCCGGGTGGACATCTGCCGCACGGTCCTGGACGACCTGCGCGGCATGTCCCGGGTGGCGCGCGCCGCCCTCGTCCCTGCCGCCCCGGCCCTGCCGGGACGCCCCGGCGCCCGCCGGGGGCCGGGGCGGCTGCGGCTGCTGCTGGGCGCCGGGGTGATCGGGGCGGTGAGCGCGCTGGCGGGGGTGGCGGAGCGTCAGGCCTGAGTGCTCCGGCGGCGACGGGTGGCGAAGACGATGCCGGCGCCCGCGGCCAGCACGGCGGCGCCGGCCACGGCCATCGCGGTGGTGCCGGTCGAGCCGGTGAAGGCCAGCTCCTGGCCGCCCGCGGCCTTGGTGGCGGTGGCGGTCGGCGAGGCCTTGGTGGCGGCAGCGGGCACCGCGGCGGCCGTGCTGGGCGCGGCGGGCGCGGCACTGGTGGCGGCCGGGGCCGCGGTGGTGGCGGCGCTGGCGGCCGGGGCCGCGTTCACCACGAAGGTGCCGCTGGCGCTGCTGAACGGCTGGGCCATGTCCGAGTTGGTGTAGACGTGGAAGCCGGCGGTCAGCTTGGCCTTGAGCTGCTTGACGGCGGCATCGGCCTTGAAGGTGAGCGTCAGGGTGGTGTCACCGGGGGTCAGCAGGCAGTAGCTCAGCCAGTTGCCCTCGACAGGCGGGAGGTGCTGGCGCTCCACCTCGTCGGTGGTGCAGGTGACCTTGTCGTCGGTGGTGACGGAGAGCAGGTCCAGGCCCTGCGGCAGGTCGATCTGCCCGTTGCCGGAGGGGTTCCAGACCTCGCCCGGGACACCGTCCTCGGTCTTGAGCAGCAGCAGCGAGGAGCCGACCGCGTGCACCTTGACGGTCTGGGTGGCGGTCTGGCCGGCGGTCAGGTCGGACAGCTGCAGGGTGGCGGTGTTCTGGGCGGCGAGGTCCTTGGACTCGATCGTCAGGGGCACCGAACTGGTCTGGAACCGCTTGCCCTTGGCGACGTCCAGGCCGACCTGCTGGTAGCTGGTGTAGGAGGAGTCGACCAACTGCTCGGTCAGTTCGAGGGAGTTGGTGCTCTTGGTCGCCGAGGTGGTGGTGAGGGTCACCTCGGCGCGGGAGGTCGCGCCGCTGCCGGGGGCCGCGGGCGGCATGGTCGCCGTGTCGGTCGGCTTGGACAGGTCGCAGAGGTAGGCGGCCGGGTTCGGGCCGTCCGCCGCGGGCACGCAGGTGCCGTTGGGGAAGCTCAGCGAGATCCCGGCCGGCAGCGGCTCCAGGGTGCCGGACCGGGGGATCAGGCTGACCAGGACCTTGGCGTTGATCGGCCCCGCGGTCTTGCTGTCCGCCCAGATGTTCCAGCCCAGGCTGTCGCCGGGGGCGATGGTGGTCTCCTGGCCGGTCGAGTCGCCGCCGACCCACGGGGAGAGCGTGATGCCGTCGAGGCCGTCCGCGTGGGCGGCGGCGGCGCCGAGCGCCAGCTGCAGCGAGAACAGGCCGAGCGCGGCGGCTCCGACAGCCGTGGTGCGAGCGATCTTCACGAGGTGTCCGTTCCAGCGGTCTGCGGCCGGGTGTGGCCGCGCAGCGCGGAAGGCACTCCCCCCGGCAGTCGCACACCCTAGCGGTGTGGTGGGACCAGTACGTATGCGGGTGCCGCACGCCGGGCCGACGGGTCGGCGACCGCTCGGGCGGGGCGGGTGGATGGTGCGGGGGAAATTTTGGAACCAGGCATTCCGGCGACCGGACGCCCAAGAACATGAGCATGCTCAAAATGGTTGATGAAATCCAGTTGTAAGGGATTCGTAAAGGCATTCCGGCCTGCTGAGCAGTGCTGATGCACCCTCTGTTTCCTTGTTGTACAAGGCTTGGACGCCACATGCGGCAGGGTCGGGGCATCGTCAGTTGACAGAGCATCGGACGATGTGAAAGACATGTGATGAACGGTCGGCGCTCTGCCGACCGCTGCTCGGTTTGTCGATCGCCGGCGAAGTACTTATGCCCGATTCGACCCGTTGGGGAGACTGAGCGCGAGTTCTTGTTCTGCGGGGGGCCGAACATTGAACCTGGTTGGACGCGGCAAGGGGGGACTGCTCCGGACCGCGGTGACCGTCCTGGTCGTCGTGGGTGCGGTCGGCCTGCGGTACGCGATGTTCGGCCGGGAGTCGGACGACTACCGGTACTTCCTGCAGCCGTGGTACCAGCACATCAAGTGGCACGGGCACTTCGGCGCGCTGCGGGATCCGAGCTTCGCGGACTACAACGTGCCGTACCTCTACCTGCTGGCGCTGCTCAGCTACCTGCCGGTGCCCGCGATGGCCGGCATCAAGGCGATCTCGCTCTGCTCCGACCTGCTGCTGGCCTTCTTCGCGGCCCGGATCGCGGCCCTGCGCAGCCCGGCGAACCCCTGGCGGCCGCTGCTCGCGGCGGTGCTGGTGCTCTTCCTGCCCACCGTCGCGGTCAACAGCGGGTGGTGGGGTCAGGCGGACTCGATCTACACCTCCTTCGCGCTCGGCGGGGTGTACTACGCGCTGCGCCGGCGCTCCTGGACGGCCTGCGCGCTGTTCGGCCTGGCGCTGGCCTTCAAACTGCAGGCGGTCTTCATCCTGCCGCTGCTGCTGGTCCTGGTGCCCACCCGGCGGCTGAGCGTGCGCAGCCTGCTGGCCATCCCCGGGGTCTACCTGTTGATGGACGTGCCGGCGCTGCTGGTCGGCGCCGACCCCTGGAAGCTGCTGACGATCTACCAGCGGCAGACCGGCAGTTACCAGGCGCTGACTCTGAACGCGCCGTCGGTCTACCAGTTCGTGGGTGTACGGGGCCGGCAGGCGGAGGAGCTCGTCCGCTCGCTCGGCATCCTGCTGGCCGGCGTGGTGATGCTGCTGCTGGCCGCCGCGGTGCTGTTCAGCCGGACCTCCGGCGGGCGCCGGAGGCTGCGCGCCGAGGAGCCCGAACTGACCGACACCCGCGTGGTGTTGATGGCTACGGTGGCGGTGGTGGCGGTGCCGTTCCTGCTGCCCTCGATGCACGACCGGTACTTCTACCCGGCCGACGTGCTCACCGTCGTGGCCTTCTGCTACCTGCCCAGGCGGCTCTGGTTCGCGCCGCTGCTGATGCAGTTCGCCTCGCTGGGCTCCTACCTGGAGTACCTGGAGCGGCACGCCTGGCACCACGCGCCGCACGAGCAGCGCTGGTTCGCCGCGGCCGTGGCGGTGCTGCTGGTCTCGCTGCTGGCGGTGACCGTGCTGGAGTTCCGGAGGCGGCCGCCGGTCTGGGCGGACCGGCCCGACCGCCACCGGCCGGCCTGGGCCGCGCCGGTCGGAGCGGGACGGCGCTGAACCGTGTGCAGCGCCCCGGCCGGCGGTCTGTGGTCAGCCGGCCGGAGCGCTGGTCGTGGGCGGTGCGGGGTCAGGCCGGCCGCCGGACCTCGATGACCCGGAACCGGTTGGCGACGAAGGCCGCGTCCGTGTAGGCGGAGTTGGCGGCCGGGTTGGCGCCGGTGCCGTGCAGGTCGGAGAAGGCCGCGGTCTGGTTGGGGTAGACGCCGCCGGTCAGGTTGAGCGAGAGGCAGACGCCGGTGTCCAGGCAGGCCTCGATCAGGGCGTGCTCCACCTCGGGGGAGGTGGTGTAGCCGGTGGCGGTCATCGCGCCGTGCTCGGTGACGGTCTGCCGGAGCAGGTCCACCGCGTCGGTGGCGGACTCGGTGGCGACCGCGAAGTAGACCGGGCCGAAGCACTCGGTGAGGAAGTGCGACCGGTCGTCCGGCTTGTGCGCCTCGACCTTGACCAGCGCCGGGGTGCGCACGGTGGCGCCCGGGAACTCCGGGTGCTCGATCACCCGCGGGGCCAGCGCCAGGTCGCCGTACTCGCCGCTCGCCGCGGCCACGCTGCGCTGCAGCACCGCCGGGTTGACCACGGCGCCGAGGATCGCGGTGGCCCGGGCGTCGTCGCCGAGCAGTCCGTCGATCGCCCGGGCCAGGTCGGCGACCACCTCGTCGTAGGACTTCGGGCCCTGGTCGGTGTCGATGCCGCCGCGCGGGATCAGCAGGTTCTGCGGGGTGGTGCACATCTGGCCGGTGTAGAGCGAGAGCGCGAAGGCCAGGTTGTTCAGCATCCCCTTGTAGTCGCCGGTGGAGTCGATGACCACGGTGTTGACGCCGGCCTTCTCGGTGTAGACGAGGGCCTGCTTCGCGTTCTGCTCCAGCCAGTCGCCGAACTCGGTGGAGCCGGTGTAGTCGATGATCCGCACGTCCGGGTGGAGCGCCAGGGTCTTGGCGATGCCCTGGCCCTCGCGCTCGGCCGCCAGCGTCACCACGTCGGGGTCGAAGCCGGCCTCGGCCAGCACCTCGCGGGCGATCCGCACGGTGAGCGCCAGCGGCAGCACGGCGCGCGGGTGCGGCTTGACCACCACCGGGTTGCCGGTGGCCAGCGAGGCGAACAGGCCCGGGTAGCCGTTCCAGGTCGGGAAGGTGTTGCAGCCGATCACCAGCGCGGTGCCGCGCGGCACGGTGATGAAGTCCTTGGTCAGGGTGAGCGGGTCGCGCTTGCCCTGCGGCTTGGTCCAGGCGGCCCTGGCCGGCAGCTTGCTCTGCTCGGCGTAGGCGTAGGCCACCGCCTCCAGGCCGCGGTCCTGGGCGTGCGGGCCGCCGGCCTGGAAGGCCATCGCGTAGGCCTGGCCGGTGGTGTGCATGACGGCCTGGGCCATCTCGTGCGAGCGGGCGTTGATCCGGGCCAGCACCTCCAGGCAGACCGCGGCGCGCGCCTGCGGGGTGGCGGCGGCCCAGCCGGCCCGGGCCGCGGCGGCCGCGGTGAGCAGGGTGTCCAGGTCGGCCTGCGGGTAGCTGATGTCCAGCTCGATGCCGTACGGCGAGGCCTCGGTGCCGGTGGTCTCGCCGCTCTCCGGGTGGCCCGGCAGGGCGAAGACGGTGCCCAGCAGCGCCTCGAAGGCGGCCTTGCCGTCGGCGGCCGCGCTCTCGCCGTAGGCCTTGGGGATCTCCGGGTACGGCGTCCAGTAGTCGCGTTCGGTGAGCGCCGCCAGCGCCCTGGTGAGGGTGTCCTGGTGACGGGCGATCAGATCGTCGACGGGGGCCATGCGGCGCTCCTCGGGGCACAGGAAGGGGCTGACTCAGCTCAGCGTAACCGAACGATCGGTCGGGATAACAGCCCCCGCGCCGCACCCGTCCGCGGGCCGTGGATACTCGGAGCATGGCCGAGACCCCCACCCGCACCACGTACACCGTCGACTCGCTGCTGGCGGTCACCGTGCAGGTCTTCAACGCGCGCGGGTACGACGGCACCTCGATGGAGGACCTGTCCCGGGCGGCGGGCATTTCCAAGTCCTCGATCTACCACCACGTGCGCGGCAAGGAGGAGCTGCTCCGGCTCGCCGTGGGCCGGGCGCTGGACGGGCTGTTCGGCATCCTCGACGAGCCGGCGGCGGCCGCCGGCCGTCCGGTGGACCGGCTGGAGCACGTGGTCCGCCGGACCGCCGAGGTGCTGCTGGCCGAGCTGCCCTACGTGACCCTGCTGCTGCGGGTGCGCGGCAACACCGGCACCGAGCAGTGGGCGCTGGAGCGGCGCCGCGACTTCGACCACCGGGTCGCCGGGCTGCTGCGCGAGGCGGTGGCGGCGGGCGAGCTGCGCGCCGACGTGGATCCGCGGCTGGCCACCCGGCTGCTCTTCGGCATGATCAACTCGATCGTGGAGTGGTACCGGCCGGACCACGGGGACACCGACGGCATCCCGGACGCGGTGGTCCGGCTGGCCTTCGACGGCCTGCGGACGTCCTAGGGCCTACCCCGGCGGCACCCGGTCGGTCTCCTCGAACACCAGCAGGGTCTGGGTGGAGAGCACCTCCGGGATCGACTGGATGCTGCCCAGCACCAGCTCCCGCAGCGCCCGGTTGTCCGCCGTGTGCACCAGCATCAGCACGTCGAACTCGCCGCCGACCAGGGCGATGTGCGCCACCCCCGGCAGGTCGAGCAGTTGCTCGCGCACGGTCCGCCAGGAGTTCTGGACGATCTTCAGGGTGACGTAGGCGCAGGCGCTCTGCCCGGCCCGCTCGTGGTCCACCCGGGCGGTGAAGCCCCGGATCACCCCGTCCTCCATCATCCGGGCGATCCGCGCGTAGGCGTTCGCCCGCGAGACGTGCACCCGTTCGGCCACCGAGCGGATCGACGCCCGCCCGTCCTGCTGCAGCAGTCGCAGGATCGACCGGTCCACCCGGTCCAGCCCGCGATCGCCGCCGACCAGCTGCCCCGGCAGCCCGGGTCTGCTCGCGCCACCCGGTCCGACCATTTGTTCAGCCACCATGTCCCCCAAGCCTCCGATGATGGACGTGCTGCGTTCAGCAGACTGCTGCGGCGGCCGATTGTCCAGCACCTTCGCTGCGCTGTGGCCACAATGAAAAGACAACCGAACAATCGGTTGGGAGGCAATCCCCCGCTCCTGCCCTGCTGCCCTCCCCACCCCTTGGAGGTGCCCTGTGACCGTTCTCGATCACCGGCCGACCGATCCGGTGCCCGGCTGGCTGCCCGGTGCCACCGCACCGCGGACCGATCCCGCGCCTCTGCTGCCCGACGCCGCGCCGGTCCGGGTGCTCGGCACCGCCGATCTGGCGGCGTACGACCCGGAGCTGCTGCGCGACCTCTACCGCCGCCTGGTGGTGGGCCGCCGCTACAACCAGCAGGCGACCACCCTGACCAAGCAGGGCCGGCTGGCCGTCTACCCCTCCTCCACCGGCCAGGAGGCCTGCCAGGTGGCCGCCGCCACCGTGCTGGCCCCCGGCGACTGGCTCTTCCCCAGCTACCGCGACACCCTCGCCGTGGTCGGCCGCGGGGTGGACCCGCTGGAGGCGCTGACCCTGCTGCGCGGCAACGCGCACACCGGCTACGACCCCCGGGCCACCCGCACCGCCCCGCTCTGCACCCCGCTGGCCACCCAGACCCCGCACGCGGTCGGCCTGGCGCACGCGGCCCGGCTGGCCGGCGATCCGCTGGTGGCGCTGGCGCTGATCGGCGACGGCGGTACCAGCGAGGGCGACTTCCACGAGGCGCTGAACTTCGCGGCCGTGCTGAACGCCCCGGTGGTCTTCCTGGTGCAGAACAACGGCTACGCGATCTCGGTGCCGCTCACCCGGCAGTCCGCCGCCCCCACCCTGGCGCACAAGGCGGTCGGCTACGGCATGGCCGGCCGGCTGGTGGACGGCAACGACGTGGTCGCCGTGCACCAGGTGCTGGCCGAGGCGGTGGAGCGGGCGCGCACCGGCGGCGGTCCGACCCTGGTGGAGGCGCTGACCTACCGCCTGGAGGCGCACACCAACGCCGACGACGCCACCCGCTACCGGCAGTCCGAGGAGGTGACGGCCTGGCAGGAGCACGACCCGATCCTGCTGATGGAGCGCCAGCTCCGCGCGGCCGGACTGCTCGACGACGCGGGCGCGGCGGCGGCCACGGAGGCCGCCGAGGCCCTGGCGGCCCGGATGCGCAGCGAGTTCCACGCCGAGCCGCAGCTCGACCCGATGAGCCTGTTCCAGCACGTCTACGCCCACCCGACCCCCCAACTGATCGAGCAGCAGGCTCAGTTGGCCGCTGAGCTGGCTGCGGAGGCCGACCGGTGACGACCATGGCCGCGACCCGCACCCTGACCATGGCGCAGGCCCTCAACACGGCACTGCGCGACGCGATGCGGGAGGACCGCTCGGTCCACCTGCTCGGCGAGGACGTCGGCCAGCTCGGCGGCGTCTTCCGGATCACCGACGGCCTGACCGCCGAGTTCGGCCCCGACCGCTGCCTGGACACCCCGCTGGCCGAGGCCGGCATCCTGGGCACCGCGATCGGCATGGCGATGTACGGGCTGCGCCCGGTGGTGGAGATGCAGTTCGACGCCTTCGCCTACCCGGCGATGGAGCAGCTGGTCTCGCACCTGGCGAAGATGCGCAACCGCACCGGCGGCAAGCTGCCGCTGCCGATCACCGTGCGGGTGCCGTACGGCGGCGGGATCGGCGGGGTCGAGCACCACAGCGACTCCTCCGAGGCCTACTACGCCGCCACGCCCGGCCTGCACGTGGTCACCCCGGCCACCGTGCCGGACGCCTACGGCCTGCTGCGCGCGGCCATCGCCTCCGACGACCCGGTGATCGTCCTGGAGCCCAAGCGGCTCTACTGGTCCAAGGCCGACCTGGACCCGGCGGCCGACTGCGAGCCGATCGGCCGCGCCGTGCTGCGCCGCCAGGGCCGCTCCGCCGTGCTGATCACCTACGGGCCCTCGCTGCCGGTCTGCCTGGAGGCCGCCGAGGCCGCCACCGCCGAGGGCTGGGACCTGGCGGTGCTCGACCTGCGCAGCCTGGTGCCGTTCGACGACGCCACCGTGGCCGAGGTGGTCCGCTCGGTCGGCCGGGCGGTCGTGGTGCACGAGTCCACCGGCTTCGCCGGGGTCGGTGCCGAGATCGCTGCTCGCGTTTCGGAGCGGTGCTTCCACCACCTGGCCGCGCCGGTGCTGCGGGTCACCGGGTTCGACATCCCGTACCCGGCGCCGATGCTGGAGCACCACCACCTGCCCGGGGTGGACCGGATCCTGGACGCCGTCGCGAAGCTGCAGTGGGAGGGGTGACCGTGATGCCGATCGTGCGCGAGTTCACCCTGCCCGACCTGGGCGAGGGGCTGACCGGGGCCGAAGTGGTGCGCTGGCTGGTCGAGGTCGGCGAGGTGATCGCCGTCGACCAGCCGGTGGTGGAGGTGGAGACCGCCAAGGCGGTGGTGGAGGTGCCCTGCCCGTACGGCGGGGTGGTCACCGCGCGCTTCGGCGAGGTGGGCGAGGAGCGGCTGGTGGGCCAGCCGCTGGTCACCGTGGCGGTGGCCCCGGAGCCGGGCACGGAGGTGCCGGAGCGGCCGCTCGTGGGCTACGGCATCGCCGAGGGCGGCAAGGGCGCGCGCCGGCGCCGGGTCGGGACCACCCCGGTCGCCGAGGTGCACCCGGTGGCGGTGCCCACCCCCGCGGTGGTGGCGGTGATCTCGCCGCTGGTGCGGCGGCTGGCGCGGGAGAACGGGATCGAGCTCGGCGGGCTGTCGGGGAGCGGGCCGGACGGCCTGATCCTGCGGGCCGACGTGGACCGGGCGATCGAGGCGCGCGCGGTGCCGGCCGCCGTGACCGCGGCCGACGGTGACGTCGTGCCGCTGCGCGGGCTGCGCAGGACGGTGGCGGAGAAGCTGACGCGCAGCCACCGGGAGATCCCGGCGGCGACCTGCTGGGTCGACGCGGACGCCACCGAACTGCTCGCCGTGCGGGCGCAGATGAACCAGAACCCCGAGCTGCCCAAGGTCAGCCTGCTGGCCCTGCTGGCCCGGATCTGCGTGGCGGCGCTGGGCCGCTTCCCCGACCTGAACACCAGCGTCGAGGGCGACGGCATCCGGCGGCACGCCGCGGTGCACCTGGGCTTCGCGGCCCAGGGCGAGCGCGGGCTGGTGGTGCCGGTGGTGCGGGACGCGCAGGCGCTTACGACGGAGCAACTGGGCGCGGAGCTCGGGCGGTTGACCGCTGCGGCGCGGGCGAGCTCGCTGACGACGGCGGAGCTGACGGGTGGGACGTTCACGCTGAACAACTACGGCGTGTTCGGCGTGGACGGCTCGACGCCGATCCTGAACCACCCGGAGGCGGCAATGCTGGGGGTGGGGAGGATCGCGGCCAAGCCGTGGGTGGTGGACGGGCAGTTGGCGGTGCGTCAGGTGACGCAGCTGTCGTTCACGTTCGACCACCGGGTGTGCGACGGCGGCACAGCGGGCGGGTTCCTGCGGTTCGTGGCGGACTGCGTGGAGCGGCCGGGGGTGCTGCTGCGCGGGGTGTGAGGAGTGCGAGCGGGGCCGGCTTCGAGGAGCCGGCCCCGCCGCCGTCATGCTCCGGCGATCAGCGCGGCCTCCTCGGCCGGGGACAACCCGTGGTCGAGCGGCGGTTCGCCGCGCTCGCGGTCCCAGGTGAGGACGTCGGCGATGGTTGCTGCCAGGGGAGTTGAGGTCAGGCCCACCGCTCGGGCGCGGGCGCTGCTGCGTTGCTGGGTGGGCCAGAGCGGGTCGGGCTGGATGAGCGGGAAGAACGCCGTCGGAGGTGCGGCCGGTACGGGGACGATCTCGACCTCGGTGCCTGCGACTTGGGCGCAGGTGGTGATCAGCTCCGAGATGGTGATCGGCTCGGCCGGGCCGATGGCGTTGAACGCGCCGGGGCGGCCGTCGAGGAGGAGTTGGACGACGAGGCGGGCCGCGTCGCGGGAGTCGATGAGCTGGACGGGTTGGTCGGGGTGGGTGGGCAGGGCCACCCGGCCGCCGCGGGAGGCTCGGCGGACCCAGTAGACGAGCCCGTGCTGGACGTCGTGCGGGCCAGCGACCTTGCCGAGCCGCACGATGGTGGCTCGCGGGCCGTAGCGGGCCACGACATCGTCCTCGCAGGCGACCTTGCAGGGGCCGTAGGTGGCTTCGGTGAGTTCTTCGGTGTCGCGGACGGGTGGGCGGCGAGGGGTGTCCTCGTCGGCGCCGGGGCCGATGCCGCTGCGTTGGTAGACGGCTTGGGTGGAGATGAAGAGGTAGCGGGAGACGCGGTCGCCGAGGGCGTCCATGGCCTGTCCGACGTGTCGCGGGACGTAGCCGCTGACGTCCACGACGGCGTCCCAGTGGTCGTTGCGGAGGGCGGTGTAGTCGCCGGTGTCGCGGTCGCCGATCAGGCGGGGGACGTCGGGGAAGAGATCGGTGCCGGTGATGCCACGGCTGAAGAGGGTGACGTGGATGCCCTGACGCAGCGCCTCGTCGACGATGGCCCGGCCCACGAACGAGGTGCCGCCGAGTACAAGAAGTCGCATGGCATCGGACGGTAGTGGTGTTGTGGAGGGGGTTCTACCGAGATTCGACTGGAGGGGTCTCCTGGTGTGCGCTGTTCTTGGTGAGGTGGATGGTGGTGATGACGCTGAGGGTGGTGGTGGCGAGGGTGAGGAGGAAGGTGATGGTGAGGGCGGTGACGATGACGGTGTCGGGGACGGTGGAGCTCACGCCTCGGTGCTGCCTTCGGTTCGGCGGACGAGGTCGAGGAGGTTGAGGAGGGTGGAGACGGGGGCGTTGCCGAAGTTGACGAGGATGTGGCCGTTGACGGTGCCGTTGGTGCGGGCGGAGCCCCAGAGGAGGCCCAAGCCCTGGCCGCGCTGGTGGAGTTCGCGGAGGAGGCCGGTGATCTCGGCGTCGGTGTAGGCGAGCGTGGCGGGGTCGGCGGGGGAGAGCGGCTTGTTCATGCGGCGGCGTCCAGCTCGAACCAGACGCGCTTGCCGCCGTGCTGGTGGGGGTCGGCGCCGAAGCGGTGGGTGAGGGAGCGGACGAGGTGGATGCCCCGGCCGGAGATCTCGTAGGGGTCGGCGGTGCCGATACGGGGGTTGGGGAGGGTCGGGTTGTCGTCGGCGACGGAGACGCGGAGGGTGTGGAGCGCGCGGTCGGTGAGGAGCAGGACGGCAACGACGGGCGCGGGGCTGTTGCCGTGCTTCCAGGCGTTGACGAAGAGCTCGTGGAGGGCGAGTTCGGCGTCGGCGATGAGGTCGCGGTGCCAGTCGGCGGCGGTGAGGAGGGCACGGAGCTCCTCGCGGGCGGCGGACCAGTCGGGAGGGAGGGGGCATTCGGGCATGGGGATCTCCAGGCAGGAGGGGGGTGATTGCCCTGGTGGCAGGGGTTGCTGACGATCCGTCGGATCGGCTGCAGCAACGACCATAGCGCACAGAGTCACAAATTTGTGCCTCTCGCTGCGAGGTTCATCCGATCGTGGGCACTGCGGCAGACTGGCCTCCATGGCTCTTCGAATGAACCCGACACTCCGTCAGCGCCGCCTGGGCACTGAGCTGCGGAGGATGCGGGAGCAAGCCGGCCTCGGAGGTAGCCAGCTCGCGCGCAAGCTGGGCATCAACCCTGCCCACGTCACGCAGATGGAGAGCGGCAAGACCGGGCTCAGTGTGGAGCGGCTGTACGCGATTGCCGGGATGTGCATGTGCGACAACCAGCCACTGCTCGATGCGTTGGCAGATATCATCACGGATCGAGCTAAGGGCGGCTGGTGGGAGGAATACCGGAGTTCCCTTCCGGTGGACTACCTTGAGGTCGCCGAGCTGGAAGGCCATGCGAAGCGGGTCACGACTTTCACAATCGTCTACATTCCAGGTCTGCTTCAGACTCGCGCCTATGCCAGCGCTCTGTTCACCAGAGGGCCCCTGCCATTGCCGCTGAAAGAGATTGATCTCAGGACCGACTTCCGCATGCGAAGGCAGCAGGTGGTGCGGTCGGGCGAGAAGCCGTACTTGGCACTCGTGCACGAGGCTGCCCTGCGGGGTCAGTTCGGTGGGCGGGACGTGCTCATCGATCAGCTTGCCTCGTTGGTTGAAGACAGCGGGCGCCCGGGAATCTCGGTCAGGGTCGTGCCGTTTGAGGTGGCCGATTTCCCCATCCCCAGTGAGGACCTCACGCATCTGGCGGGTCCCGTTCCGGAGCTTGATACGGTTCAGGCCGATGCGTCATACGGATCTCACATCTTTGATCTCCCGGCACATCTGGGGCGCTATCGTGCGATTCTTGATCACATCGGGTCCGTTGCCCTGCCGGACGATGAGTCGCGATCCTTCATTCGCTCTATCATGAAAGAGATGCAGAACAGGAATGAATAGCTCGGCGTGGCAGAAGTCCAGTTACAGCGCGGCGAACAACCAGTGCATCGAGGTGCGCGAGGTCGACGGCCTGATCGAGCTGCGTGAGTCCGACTCCGGCGAC
Source organism: Kitasatospora sp. NPDC006697 (assembly GCF_042869935.1). NCBI lineage: Bacteria > Bacillati > Actinomycetota > Actinomycetes > Kitasatosporales > Streptomycetaceae > Kitasatospora > Kitasatospora sp. NPDC006697. Next base: position 13,902 of record NZ_JBIAGU010000003.1, on the reverse strand, counting down.
ATTATCGTCCGCACCACCCCGACCAAGTTCGCCAAGTTCCTCCAGGGCGTCAAGGACGGCGAGTTCGACCACTTCACCGACCTCGCCGACTGACCGAACGGTGAGCACCGCTCTCCTGAAGCGGTGCTCACTGCTTTCAGCGGCCCTCGGTCCAGAACTGGTTGAGCCGCTCGATCGCCTGGGCCTTGTCCATCGTGGCGACCTCCTCCTCTGTCAGCCCGACCTGGTTGAGGAGCAGATGGACGAGCTGCGCCGGCAGAGCCTCGCGCGGCGGGGCGGGCGTACCTCGGTCGGGGAGCCGACCCTCCAGCACGCAGGCCCAGAAGACGCCTTCCACGACGTCCAGTTGGTCCCGCAGGATGTGCGCCCACAGGCTCGCGCCGTATCCGGTGCGGTCCACCGGGTGCGAGACCCTGGTGCGCAGGATGCGCCCGTCAGGAAGGGTGAGCTCGTAGGTGACGTGGTGAGTGCCGGTGCGGCCGCGAGCGTCGCGTACGCGTTGCCACTCCTCGGTCTTGCAGAACTGTTCGTGCCGTTCGCAGTTCGGCTCCGGCCAGGTCACTCGGCGGCCCCGACGAGCCACTGTCGTAGCTGGGCATCGTCGCTGAGGCAGATCAGCTGGACCAGTCCCCAGTTGTCGCGATGGTTCGGCGCGTTCAGGAGGCGTTCCTGCCAGTCCTCGGCGTACTCGCGCAGGGCGTCGGCCAGCTCGTCGATGGCCTCCTCGAAGGTGGCGCCGTCCGCCGCTATCGGAAGCCCGGGGAAGAAGGCCGACCAGCCGCCGTCCTCACGGACGACCTCCGCCTTGGACGTGCACAACAGGGTGAGCGCGTGCCGGAGCCGTTCGGCGTCGACCACGGCCGCGTACCTGGCGTCCCGGCGGACCGTCGCGACGCGTCCTTGGTCGGCGGCGTCCAGGATGTCCTTGAAGTGGTTTCTGGCTTCGGTGTAGCTCTCGTAGTGGACTGCCGGCATCGGAATCCTCCTTCTTGGTGGTACCAGCATCGCCAGAAGCAGATAAGTACGTCAAGTACGTGAGGTACTTGCATAGCCCCGGAGCCCTGGGCGAGGGGACGTGCAGCAAGGTCCAGGTCGGGGCCGATGCCCCACGCCAAGCCTTCGGATCGTCGGCGGCCGCCCAGGCGCTTCATCCGCCAGACCGTCCGCCACCGAATGACCCCCCGTGCCGGCTGCGATGTGCGGTCCGGGCATCGACTGGTGTACGGTCATCATTACCGACGCGGGGTGGAGCAGCTCGGTAGCTCGCTGGGCTCATAACCCAGAGGTCGCAGGTTCAAATCCTGTCCCCGCTACTCAGTAGCACGAAGGCCCGCCGCATCCGTGGCGGGCCTTCGGCGTTCGTGGTGACCGGCCTCGGGTGGTGCGGAGGTTGTCCGAGGTGCTGGTCCTCGGCTGGTACCGCGCGCGGAGGGTGTCGTCGCTGACCGAGGGCTCGAAGGCGAAGGTGCTGCGGAGCGCGGTCCTGGAGTCGATGGCGGGGTACGGGCCGACCGGGGTCGTCGTCATCGACCAGTTCCGCGGCTGAGGGGCGGACGATAGCGCCCCCGGTGTCCGTCCGTCCGGGGTTTGACGGATTTGTCGGATCAGCTGAGCGGCCGTGCCACGCTACCGGAGGCGTTGCTGGGACGACCGGAGGCGAAACGATTCTCTTGAGTACGCGTCAGTTAGCGGTGAAGCCGCTCTCCGCGCTGCTGGTCAGGTCCGGTCAGGGCTCGGCGGCGGCGAACTCGGTGCCGGGCATGGTGCAGCCGGTCGAGCCGGTCGAGCCCGTGGCCGAGCCGCCCGAACTGGTGGTGCCGCCGATGCCCACCGAGCCGCCCCGGGTGCCCGCCCCCGAGCCGGAGGCGCACCAGGAACCCGAGCGCCCCGCCGTGGAGCCGCTCTTCTCCTGGGCGCCGCAGCTCAACTGGGCCGGCCCCGGCGACCAGTGGAGCCAGGCCTGGGCGGCCGAGGCGCACCCCGTGCCGCCGCCCACTCCGCTGGGGAACGGTCCGGCGGTCGAGGCGGCGCCCACCCCCCGCGACCTGGAGCTGATCCGGTCCACCCTGGCCGTGGTCGAGCCGGTGGCCGACCGGGCGACCGCCCACTTCTACGCGTTGATCTTCGTGCACCACCCCGAGGTCCGCTCGCTCTTCCCCGCCGCCATGGACGTGCAGCGCGACCGCCTCTTCCGCGCCCTGCTGCAGGCCGCCCGCGGCGCCGGCGACCCGGTCGGCCTGACCGCCTACCTCAGCGGCCTCGGCCGTGGTCACCGCAAGTACGGCACGCTGACCAGCCACTACGGCCCGGTCGGCGAGTGCCTGATCGCCGCGCTGGCCAAGTACGCGGCCGCCCGCTGGGACCCGGAGACCGAGCTGGCCTGGCGCCGGGCCTACGGCCTGATCGCGCGGATCATGACCGAGGCGGCCGAGGAGGCCGCCCGCACCTCGCCGCCCTGGTGGCAGGCCGAGGTGGTGGCGCACGAGGTGCGCGGCCGGGACGTGGCCGTGCTGACCGTCCGCCCCGACCAGCCGTACCCGTTCCGCGCCGGGCAGTACACGACGCTCGAGACGCCCTGGTGGCCCCGGGTCTGGCGGCACTTCTCGTTCGGCGCCGCGCCGCGCCCCGACGGGCTGCTGACCTTCCACGTCCGGGCGCTCTCCACCGGCTGGGTGAGCAGCGCGCTGGTGCGGCGGGCGCAGCCGGGCGACGTGCTTCGGCTCGGGCCGCCCGCCGGCCGGATGGTGCTGGACCACGCCGACCCCGCGCCGCTGCTGCTGCTCGGCGGCGGCACCGGGATCAGCCCGGTCAGCGCGCTGGTGGAGGAGGTGGCCGCGCACGGCCCGGGCGACCGCAGGGTGCAGGTGCTGTACGGCGTGCGGAGTCCGGACGACTTCTACCAGCTTGAGCGGCTCTGGGAGTTGGCGAAGGGCCGACCCTGGCTGACGGTCCGTCCGGTGGTCTCCGAGCCGGGCCTGGCGCCCGCCGTGGCGGGTCAGCTGCCGGGCCTGCTCAGCGATGTGGTGGCCCAGCTCGGCCCCTGGGACGGCCACCGCGCCTACCTGGCCGGCCCGGCCGCGATGGTCCGGCGGTCGGTGGCCGCGCTGGCCCGGGCCGGGGTGCGGGCCGAGCACATCACGCACGACCTGCCCGACCCGCAGCCGAACTGATCAGAGGTCAGGTGTGAGCAGCGCCCGGATGCCCTCGATGTTGGCGGCCAGGTAGGCGCGCAGTGAGGGCGGTACCAGGTTGACGGCGGTGACCCCCTCGCGGGTGAACGGCAGCCGGACGATCTCGTACTCGCCGCGCGGCTCGTCCACCTCCGGCCCGTGCCGGCGGCCCGGGTCCATCGCGGCCAGCCGGCAGACGAAGAAGTGCTGCACCTTGACCCCGTGCGGGTGGGCGAGCGAGCCGTCCTCGTGGTGCGAGTGGGCGACGGTGTCCACGAAGGCCGGGACCACGTCCACCACCTTGCCGCCCAACTCCTCGGAGACTTCGCGGTGCAGGGCGGCGGTGACGGTGCGGTCGGTCGGTTCCACGCCGCCGCCGGGCGTGATCCAGTACGGCGCGCAGCCGGGCCGGGTGCGCTTGATCACGATCAGCTCGGCGGTGCCGTGCTGCGGATCACCGGGTGGCAGGTCGAGCAGGATCGCCCGGGCGGTGCGCTTGACCACCGGTCTCGGGTGCGGGGTCGGGCCGGGCCCGGTCGCGGTCCTCGTCGCAGCAGTCCCCGCAGCAGCCGTGCTCACCGCCACCGTGCTCACCTCCAGGAGCGTTGTGCTGGAGCATCCCGCAGCCCGGCGGGGCCGAAACTCGTACAAGTGGACGAAAAGGAATCGAACATTCCGACACGCCCGGGAACGGGTGAATGTGGACCGGCGGCCCGGACGGGCCAGCAGCCGTGCGGGAGCGGGGGGTTCGGTGGTTCGGCGGTGCGAAGTCCCGGCTGATCGGGCTGCTGGTCCGGACCATTCAAGGGAGTTCGGAGTGATTTCGGCATTTAAGGGTGTCTTAACCGTGATTGCGACTATCCGGGCGCTGTGCTGCAATGAGCCCGACCGGGCAAACCGGACCGAACTGTTCCGATTGGCTCACGTACCATCAAAACTCGGGTTGGGGGCTGAGTGTGGCCGTGCAACGCACCGCGAACTCCGCTGGGACGCCGGCTTGTGGGCACCCGGTGGAACACGCCGCCGACCGGAGCGGTCGGGTGCGGCCGCGGGCCGGGGGATCCGGGCCGACCCTGATCGCCTCGGTGCAGCGGGCGCTGCGGCTGCTGGAGGCGGTCGGCGGGTTCGTCCAGGGCGCCACCGCCAAGCAGTTGGCCCGCACCGCCGACCTGCCGCTGGGCACCACCTACCACCTGCTGCGGACCCTGACCCACGAGGGCTACCTGCGGCGCAGCGAGGGCCGGTTCTTCTACGGCGAGTCGGTGGCGGGGATCAGCGAGGCGGAGGACCGGCAGCGGGTCCGCCGCCGGCTGCGCACCGGCCTGACCGAGCTCTGCGCCGAGCTGGGCGCCGCCGTCTACCTGGCCGTCTACCGGGAGGGCGAGGTCGAGGTGGTCGAGGTGGCCGACTCCGACCGCTGCCCGGCGGTGGCCGAGTGGGCGGACTTCCGGGCCACCGCCCATGCGCACGCGATCGGCAGGTGCCTGCTCGGCCAGCTCGGCGAGGAGCAGCGCCGGGACCACCTCGCCCGGCACCGCCCGGTGGACCTGACCGCCGCCACCGTGACCGAGGAGTCGGTGCTGCTGCGCCGGCTGGCCGGCGTCCGGCCGAGCGCTCCGGTCTTCGAGCACCAGGAGGACGCGCTCGGCACGGTCTGCGCGGCGGTGCCGCTGCGGCTCGGACCGGACGCGGCGACCCTTGCCATCTCTTTGCCGAACGAGCAGGCGGACCGGCTCGCCCTGGCCGGCAACCGCCTCGCCGGCGCGGCGGGGGCGCTGATCAGCGGCCTCGGGCCCTCGTTCACCATTTGAAAAAGCACGTCTTGTCCACTTCTTACCCATACGTGGAGGATGGGGACAGCCGAGGGGGACGGAGTCAGGCCTGAACACACGGCGGACGACACACCAGCACAGAAGACGAATCGAACGGCATGCCCGGCACAGCGGCCGCCACCAGGTGCGGACCCGAGCGGGGCAGAACGAGAGGTACCGGCCCATGCAGAGCACTGTCCAGGGACACGTGGTGATGAGCCTGGTGGTCTCCGCCGAGCTGTCCTTCCGGCTCGTGGCGGACCTGGGGTACGACCCGGGCGACCCCTACGCGGTCCGGCTGACCTTCCACCTGCCCGGGGACGCCCCGGTCACCTGGGTGTTCGGCCGGGAGCTGCTGCTCGACGGCATCAGCGTGCCGAGCGGCGAGGGCGACGTGCACATCCACCCGGTCGCGGACGGGGAGGTCTGCATCCAGCTCCGCTCCCCGGACGGGGACGCGCTGCTGCGCTGCGCCGCCGCGCCGCTGGTGGCCTTCCTGGCCCGGGCGGACCGGCTGGTGCCGATGGGGGAGGAGCTGGCCGGCCGCTCGCTGGACGCGGAGCTGGCCGACATCCTCAGCCGCGGCTGCGAGAACGCCGGCTGAGCCTGTCGGCTGAGCCCGTCGGCCGAGAACGCCGGCTGAGCCCGCCCGAAAGACGGCAACGGCCCGGCCCCCCTCCGCGGGGGCCGGGCCGTTCCGGGCCGTCGGGCTCAGTCCTCGTCGCCGACCGCCAGGTGCAGGCCCCAGGCGACCAGGCTGATGATCAGCGAGCCGAAGAGCGCCGGCAGGAAGCCGGTGACGTGGAAGTCCAGCTTGAGCTGGTCCGAGGCGAACGAGGTCAGCCAGAGCATCAGCGCGTTGATCACGAAGGTGATCAGGCCCAGCGACAGGATGAAGAGCGGGAAGGAGAAGAACTTCACCAGCGGCTTGATCAGCCAGTTCACCACCCCGAAGACCAGTGCGACGGCGATCACGGTCAGCGCCTGCTTGCTCCAGGTGCCGCCGGAGAGGCTGATCCCCTTGACGAGCCAGGCCGCGACCCAGATGGCGGCCGCGTTGATCAGGGTTTTGAGAACGAAGTGCTTCATGATCCCGCATGGTGGCAGGCTCGGGCGGCGGGCGGAAGCATCTGAGAGGGAGCGGGCCGATGAAGGTTTTCCGACTGGACCAGCTGGACGCCGAGCGGGCGGCCGAGCAGGGCGCCTACCTGAGGTTCCTCCGGGAGCGCAGCATGTCGGTCGGCCTGTACGCGCTGGCGCCCGGCGAGACCGACACCCAGCAGGCCCACCCGCAGGACGAGCTGTACCAGGTGGTCAGCGGCCGGGCCTATCTGACGGTGGGCGAGGAGACCACCACGGTGGGCCGGGGCAGCGTGGTCTTCGTGCCGGCCGGGGTGCCGCACCGGTTCCACCACATCACCGAGGAGCTGCGGGTGCTGGTGGTCTTCTCCCCGCCGGAGAGCTGAGCCGGCGGGGGCGCGGGGGCCCTCGCGTAGGGTCGGGGCCATGACCCAGACGCTGACCGAGGAGCTGTGGGCGGCCGTCGAGCCCGTCTACGCGGAGATCCTGGCCCACCCGTTCCTGGCCGGGCTGACCGACGGCACGCTGCCGCGCCGGGCGTTCCGGCACTTCGTCGTGCAGGACTCGCACTACCTGCGGGACTACGCCCGGGCGCTGGCCGTCTGCGCCGCCAAGGCGCCGGGCGAGGCCGAGGTGCGGGCCTTCGCGGACGACGCGATCGGGGCGCTGGCCGCCGAGCAGGGCATGCACGCCGAGTTCCTGGACGCCTTCGGCGAGAGCGCCGAGCGGGCCGCGGCCGAGCCGGTGCTGCCGACCACCCGGGCCTACACCAGCTACCTGCTGGCCACCTGCTACGGCGGCTCGTTCGCCGAGGCGGTGGCCGCGGTGCTGCCCTGCTACTGGGTCTACGCCAAGGTCGGCGAGCAGCTGCTGGCCAAGTCCTCCCCGGACCCGCTCTACGCCCGCTGGATCGCCACCTACGGCGACGAGGCCTTCCAGTCCGTGGTGCGCCGGGTGCTGGCGCTCACCGACCGGCTCGGGGAGCAGCTCTCGGAGGCGGAGCGGCGGCGCGTGCGGGAGCACTTCACCACCACCACCCGGTACGAGTGGATGTTCTGGGACGCCGCCTGGCGCGGCGAGGAGTGGCCGGTCTGAGCCGTCCCGGGGGTCCCGCCTGAGGGTTCGCGGTGCGAACCCGAAGGGTTTCCCTCAGGGCTTTATCCGGGTTCTCTCGGGGGCCGATCCGCTCGTTTCCGCTCCCCCGCCCTCCTACGATCGAAGTACCGAAGCGGAGAGGGCGCGGCAGCAGAGCCGACCCGAGCGAAGAAGAAGAGGTATCCGAGATGGCTGAGATCTGGAAGTCGCTGCCGGGCTGGGTCCGCAACATCGTGGTCCCGATCATCCTGCTGGTGATCGCCTTCAACATCATCGGCGCGATCTTCAGCGTGGTCAGCGCCCTCGTCTGGTTCGCGGTCAAGATCCTGATCGTGGTCGGCATCGCCGCGGCCGTGGTGGTCCTGGTGAAGAAGGCCGCCAGGAGCTGACCCGCAGCCCGCACCCCATCCGCCCAAGCGCCCGCCCCCCGCACCCGGGGGAGCGGGCGCTCGGCGTTGTCCGGCGGCCTGATTGTCAGACCGGCGGCATGACAGCTGTCACGCCGGGTCGGCGACAGTCGGCACTGACGGCGGCTCAGCTCCCGGTGACAGTGTGGAACCCGTCAGCAGGGAGCAGGGAAGCACGGGAAGGGACCAGGACGATGAGCACTGTCGGACTTCCGATCGCGGCGGCCGGGCCGAAGGCCGGGCAGCGCCGGCGCAGCCCGCTGGTCCAGGCGCTCGCCCCGCTCGCGGTGGACGTGGCGCTGCCGCTGGCCGCCTACTACGCGGCGCGCGGCGCCGGGGTCCCGCTGGTCCAGTCGCTGATCGTCTCCAGCGTGCTGCCGGCCGTCCGCACCGGCTACGGGCTGCTCCGCTCCGGCCGGCTGAACGCCTTCGCCGCGCTGATCCTCGCGGTGAACGCGGTCGGCCTGCTCACCACCTTCCTCACCGGCGACCCCCGGCTGATGATCGCCAAGGACGGGCTGGTCAGCAGCACCATCGGGATCGTCATCCTGCTCTCGGTGCGGCGCGGCCGGCCGATGATGACCGAGGGCCTGCGGCCGTTCCTCACCAAGGGCGACGCGGCTCGCGAGGCCGCCTTCGACGGGCTGCGCACCGGTGGCGCCGGGTCCGCCGGGTCCGCCGAGTCCGCCAATGACTCTGCCGCGGCCGCCTTCCGCCGGGCCGAGCGCGGCTTCTCGCTGGTCTGGGGTGCGGCCCTGGTGCTGGAGTGCGCGGCCCGGGTGGTCGGCGCCTACAGCCTGCCGCTGGCCACCATGGCCTGGCTGCCCACCGTGCTGCTGGTCGGCACCATCTGGGCGGCGACGGTGCTGACCCGGCCGCTGAGCAAGCGGATGTGGCAGCTGACCGGCGCCTGACCCGGCAGGGCCCCCTGAACAGGCGTCAGGCCGATCCCGCGCGGGGGGCGGGATCGGCCTGACGCCGCTGTTCCACCGGCGGCCGCGGGTTCAGCCCTCCTGGTCCGCCTGGACCGGGATGGTCTGGATCCGCTCCGCCTTGCGGCCGGTCGGGGCCGGGGCGCCCTCGCCCTCGCCCGGGTTCATCGCGCTGAGCAGCTGGCGGGCCAGGCCGAGGCCGGTGCCGCCCATGGTCAGCGCCTTGGCGAACATCTCGCCCATGCCCTCGGCGCCGTTCAGCAGCACCATGTGCTCCACGTTGCCGAAGGCGTCCGCGCCGGCCCGGACGATCTCCGGCCAGTTCTCGGCGAGTTGCTGGGCGACCACGGCCTCCTGGTTCTCGGCCAGCGCCGCGGCCCGGGCCTTGATCGCCTCGGCCTCGGCCAGACCCAGCGCGCGGGCCGCCTCGGCCGCCGCCAGGCCCTTCGCCTCGGCGGAGGCCGCCTCGGCCTGACCGGTCGCCCGGGTGGCCTCGGCGCTGGCCAGACCGCGGGCCTTGGTGGCCTCGGCCTCGGCGGCCGCCGCGATCTTGACCCGGTTGGCCTCGGCGCCGGCCTTCAGCTCGGTCTCCTTGGCCTGCGCCTGGGCGGCCGAGATCCGGGCGTCGCGCTCGGCCTCGGCGTGGGTGCGGACCTCGTAGGCCCGGGCGTCGGCCGGCTTGCGCACCTCGGCCTGCAGCTGCTGCTCCTTGCGCAGACCCTCCAGCTCGGCGACCTTGGTCTCCTGGACCACGACCTCCTGCCGGGCGGCGGCCTGGGCGAGCGGGCCGGCCTGCAGCGCGCGGGCCGCGGCGGTGTCCATCTCGGCCTGGTAGCCGGCCTGCTGGATACCGGAGTTGCGGGTCGCCTCGGCCTTGCGGGCGAACGCCTCCTGCTCGGCCTCGGTGGCCGCCCGGTCGGCCGCGGCGGCCGCGATCCGGGCGTCCCGCTGGACGGCGGCGGCGTGCGGGGCGGCCAGGTTGGTGATGTAGCCGGTCGGGTCCAGGATCTCCTGGATCTGCAGCGAGTCGATGATCAGGCCGAGCTTCTCCATCTCGGAGCCGGAGGCGGCCCGGGTCTCGCCGGTCAGCCGCTCGCGGTCGCGGATCATCTCCTCGACCGTCAGACCGCCGACGATGGAGCGCAGGTGGCCGGCGAAGACGTTGTGCACCCGCTGACCCATGAACTTCTGCTGGTCCAGGAAGCGCCGGGCGGCGTTGGCGATGGAGACCGTGTCGTCGCCGACCTTGAAGATCACCACGCCCCTGACCTGGACCGGGATGCCCTGCGAGGTGACGCACTCGACGTCCAGGTCGGCCTCGTTGAGGTCCAGCGAGAGCTTGCGCACGGTCTGGATGCCGGGGGTCACCAGGGTCCCGCGGCCGGTGACGACCCGGAAGCCGAGCCCCTCGCCGACGCCCTCGGTGCGGTGCTTGGACCCGGAGATGATCAGTGCCTCGTTGGGCTCGGCGACCCGCCAGCAGAGCTTGAAGAGAACGATCAGGATTATGAGGGCGGCGACGACGGCCCCCGCGATGGTGCCGATCAGCATCGGCTTGTTCCCCCTTCAGGGCGCACCGCTCCGTGGCTGCGCTCGGTTGTGCAGGATTGCGCGGAACGCGGTGGCGAATGGGATTCTGCGCCTCGCCCTCCGCGGTTGGGAAGCCGGTGGTGGTGTGTCGGCGGAGGTTGTCACGCACTGGTGACGAACCGCGGACGGTTCGTGTGCCGACCCGGCGTCAGCCGCCCGCGCTCAGGGGGGTGAGCGGCGCGACGAAGACCGTGCGCGGCGGCTGGTACTCGACCACCACCACCTGGGTGCCGAGCGGCAGCGGCTCGCCGGGCACCGCCAGGTAGGCCAGGAAGGCCTCGCTGCCGACCCGCTCCGGCACGTGCACCAGCACCTCGCCGACCAGGCCCGCGCCGATCTTGCCGGTGACCCGGCCGGTGTATCCGATCATCGTGGCTCCCCCGTTCCGTGACTGACCCCCAGTGTGCGCCCGGGCACCGACGGCGCGACAGGGCGGGGGCCGTCCGCCCCTCGAGGCCCACTGGACGCTCCGCTGAGCTGCGGCTACCGTGTGGGACGTCTTTGGGCAGGCACTTCCGCCTGCCGAACGGGAGCTCGGAGCACCGGGCTGAGAGGGCGCTGACCGGCACGTCGACGGACGGGTCGAAGGCTGCGCCGACCGCAGGAACCTGACCGGGTAATGCCGGCGTAGGGAGTAGAAGGTCTGATGACCAGCATCGATGACGCACGCCTGTCCGCTGCCGGAACGTCCGTGAGCAGCGCGGCCACCGGGTACCCGACCCCGGCCTGGCGCAAGGCCTACCGCGAGGGCAGCCGCCCCGACCTGCGGGTGCCCTACCGCGAGGTCCACCTCACCAACGGCGCCACCGTCCCGCTGTACGACACCTCCGGCCCGTACACCGACCCCGAGTACCGGGCCGACGTGCGCCGCGGCCTGCCCGCGCTGCGCGACTCCTGGATCCGCCAGCGCGGCGACGTCGAGGAGTACGACGGCCGCGAGGCCCGCCCGGAGGACGACGGCATCCGCCACACCTCGCCGCGCGGCGGCGACCTGCGCAACCTGGACGCCGTCTTCCCCGGCCGCCCGCGCCGCCCGCTGCGCGCCCGGGACGGCGCCGCGGTCACCCAACTCGCTTATGCCAAGCGGGGGATCATCACCCCGGAGATGGAGTTCATCGCGCTGCGGGAGGGCCTGGAGGCGGAGTTCGTCCGGGCCGAGGTGGCCCGCGGACGGGCGGTGATCCCGCTCAACGTCAACCACCCGGAGGTGGAGCCGGCCATCATCGGCACCAACTTCCTGGTGAAGATCAACGCCAACATCGGCAACTCCGCGGTCACCTCCTCGATCGAGGAGGAGGTGGAGAAGATGACCTGGGCCACCCGCTGGGGCGCCGACACCGTCATGGACCTCTCCACCGGCCGCAACATCCACACCACCCGCGAGTGGATCCTGCGCAACTCCCCGGTGCCGATCGGCACCGTGCCGCTCTACCAGGCGCTGGAGAAGGTGGACGGCAGGGCCGAGGAGCTGAGCTGGGACGTCTACCGCGACACCGTCATCGAGCAGTGCGAGCAGGGCGTGGACTACATGACCGTGCACGCCGGCGTGCTGCTGCGGTACGTCCCGCTGACCGCCCGCCGCAAGACCGGCATCGTCTCGCGCGGCGGCTCGATCATGGCCGCCTGGTGCCTGGCGCACCACCAGGAGAACTTCCTCTACAGCAACTTCGAGGAGCTCTGCGACATCCTGCGCGCCTACGACGTCACCTTCTCGCTCGGCGACGGCCTGCGCCCGGGCTCGACGGCGGACGCCAACGACGAGGCCCAGTTCGCCGAGCTCCAGACCCTCGGCGAGCTCGGCCGGATCGCCCGCGACCGCGACGTCCAGGTGATGATCGAGGGCCCGGGCCACGTGGCGATGAACAAGATCAAGGAGAACATGGATCTCCAGAAGGAGATCTGCGACGAGGCCCCGTTCTACACCCTGGGCCCGCTCACCACCGACGTGGCGCCCGGCTACGACCACATCACCTCGGGCATCGGCGCCGCGATGATCGCCTGGTGGGGCACCGCGATGCTCTGCTACGTCACGCCCAAGGAGCACCTGGGCCTGCCCAACCGCGACGACGTCAAGACCGGCGTGATCACCTACAAGATCGCCGCCCACGCCGCCGACCTCGCCAAGGGCCACCCCGGCGCCTCCGCCTGGGACGACGCCCTCTCCGAGGCCCGCTTCGAGTTCCGCTGGGAGGACCAGTTCAACCTGGCCCTCGACCCGGAGACCGCCCGCGCCTTCCACGACGAGACCCTCCCCGCGGAGCCGGCGAAGACGGCGCACTTCTGCTCGATGTGCGGGCCGAAGTTCTGCTCGATGAAGATCAGTCAGAAGATCCGCGACGAGCACGGCGACGGATCCAGCGCCGTGGCCACCGAGTTCGACGCCGAGGCCCTGGCGGGCATGGCCGAGAAGTCCGCCGAGTTCGCCGAGCACGGCAACCGGGTCTATCTGCCCCTGGCGGACTGACCCGATTCGGATGGCCGTGGCACCGCGCTGGGAGGCCGGGGGGCTTCCCGGCGCGGCGTCTCGGCGCGCTACTCTATTCAAGGGAAGTACTTGCCTTATATAGAGAGGTCAAGCATGAGTGTGACGACGATCGACTTGGACGACGACGCGCTGGCGAAGGCCCTGCGCGTCTCCGGTGGCGCCACCAAGAAGGACGTGGTCAACGCGGCCCTCCGTGAGTACGCCGAGCGCCACGAGCGGGCCGCCCAGCGCGCCCGGCACATGAAGGCCGCCCAGCAGTGGGACTACGAGGGGTGGCAGCAGCTCCGTGACGCCGAGAAGCGGGGCAAGGAGTGATCCAGTACCTCGCGGACTCGACCGCCGTATGGCGGCTGGCACGCGAACTGCACCTGAACGACGCGTGGGGGGAGGACATTGACCTGCGCGTCATCGGATCCTGTGCCCCGCAACGCACTGAGTTCCGTCGCTCCGCCCGCAACCTCGTCCACTACGAGCAGATGGGCGAGATGTTTGCGGACCTGTACCCGGATGTGCCCCTGCCGAAGAACATCTGGGGCTGGATCGAGTCCGCCCAGTTCCAGCTCGCCCGGGCCGGGGGAGCCGTCCGGGCGCTGTCCACCGTCGACCTGATGATCTGTGCGACCGCAGCTCACCACGGGCTGATCGTGCTGCACGACGACAACGACTTTGTCACCGCGGCGGGCGTCCTGCCCGACGTCCACCAGCGCAGCGTTCGCGACATTCCGGGATAGTAATCCGAACGCCTACGGCGGCACCCTGACGGGTAGAAAATCCGCTGGGGCGTCCGGCTGACGTCGTTCCGGCTTGGCGCCATCCGAGCCCGAGGGTTAGTAGGACGCTGGGAACCCCTTCGACAGGCACCCGGAACTGTTGCCTCGAGCACGTGTATCAGACTCTTCCGCCTGCTGGGTTCCCCCGGGCGCCTTGACGTGCCGTCAGCTGCGCGAAGGGGGTACCGAGTGTCATGGAGATCGTCCACGAGCGAGCCGCAGCCATCGATATCAGCAAGGCCGACGTGAAGGTATGTGTGCGGGTCCCCGGTCCCGGCAAGCGCCGCCGCAAAGAGACCCGGACGTTCACGACGATGACCAACGACCTTCTGGCCATGAGGGAGTGGCTGTTGGCCGAGGCCGTCACCGTCGTCGGTATGGAAGCGACCAGCGACTACTGGAAGCCGATCTTCTACCTGCTCGAGGACGACTTCGAGTGCTGGCTGCTGAATGCTCGTCACATCAAGGCCGTCCCTGGCCGCAAGACCGACGTCAAGGACGCCGAGTGGCTCTGCGAGCTCGTCCAGCACGGTCTGGTGAGGCCCAGTTTCGTGCCGCCGCA